>CAMDDX010000155.1 GCA_945893075.1 Planctomyces sp. SH-PL62
TTCGGTCAACCAGGGCAACTCCAAATCATGGATCATTGACCGCGGCAAGCTCAGAAAGCCGGTGAAGCCGCTGTCCACCACGGCGGAGATGCGTTCTTGCTGCGACTGCTTACCGAACACAGCGAGTCGCACGACCGCTTCCCGATCTGTGGTGACAACTCCGGAAATCATGTGCGAGCCTTTGCCGGAAGCGAGCCAAACTTGTGAGCGAATCGAAAGCCAATTTTTCGCAGCCAGGGCTGTGCCTGCGGTCGCCGTTGTCGCAACCGATCCAATGCCGCCAACTCACTCCGGTCGATTTCAAAATCGCCGGAATCGATGTCGATGGCGGCGAACTGGCCGTTGTGAATGGGCTCAAACGTCGGCCGAATGAGTTTGTCGTAGAGCGCATCGCCACGACGAGCGAATTCTTCCTTGCGATATCGACGTGTGACCGACGGCATCACGGCTCTCCCAATCAATGGTTTCCGCTGAGCGAGATTGTTTCAGGAATTCGCGCCCGACCGCAAGTTCTGCGTCAGCGAAGTCAGGAGTTCATTGCTCAGCGCGGCGTCCAGTTCGAGTTCCCCACTCACGTCAGCGGAGTTGGTGTCGCCGTTGGCCGCGAGCGTCTCTGAGTCCTCGCCGTCCTCCGGTTCGGAGTCGGCCAGTTCGCCGAACGCGGAGTCGGAACTGGCGGTGTCGAACTCCGCCAACTCGCGATCCTCAATCCCAACCGTCGCGATCCCTTGGCCGATGAGTTGAGCAGAGCTTGGTAACACTTCCAGCGAGTCGCCACTGCCGTCCTCAAGAACCCGGTCTGAATCTGACGATTCAGTCGAGTCTTCGGAATAAAGAGTGGTAAGGCGGATCCGGCAATACCCCCCATTAAATATTCGATCGAGAGAATCGCTCGAATAGGTTGCGAGGAAAAGCACGAGTTCATTCTGATCAACACGAACGATGTTTGTCGTATCGGTTCCACCGACGATGTTCAGACGGCCCACTTCACTCGCCGCAAGCGTTGGGAAGACAGCAACTTCTTTATCATCGCAGAAGACATGGAGTTGGTCATCGACTCGTCGCACCGTCAGCCCAGCGGTGTCCCACACCTCGGCTTCCACCAACACCGGCTGGATGGTCCGCCATTCGTTGCCAAATTGGTCACTCTCCATATCCAATTGCAGAGCCCCATTTGCCAGCGACCAGCCGAACGAAACATCAAAGGTCAGCAAATCCGGTACGTTGGTTCGCCCGATGATGATCAGGCTGGTGATCTCTCGGGCCAGCATCGGTGTGATGACGTCAATCTGCGTCCCGGTGCGGAATACATGCAGCAGATCGCCGAGTTGTCGTAACGTCAGCCCTGCGTCGTCCCATAGCGAGGCGTCCACCACCACCGCTCCGGTCAGCGGAGCCGCGTCCGCCGTCGCGAGCGTGCCCGTCGCATCGGTCATCAAGCAGCGAGGCTCCAACACCTCCGCCGCCAACGGCTTCACCAGCGACTGGCGGCGAAACCGAGACATCCTCCGCCAAGACTCCGACCCGCGTGGCAACACCATGCTCGCCTCCGTGCGATGAGCGATGAAAGGCGGTGTTCTACTTCTTTCGGAGCAGCGGCCAAAGAGCAAGGTGACGTCACACGGGATTTCGGCCGAAGAGCGTGGAGACGACGCTACCGGTCAGCAGCGACACGGCGAGGAACAGACTCAGCGAGGCCACGACGGGGTTGCGGCGACGCCAGAGTCGCAATCGCTCCCAGGCACCGGTGCGATCGACGGAGACCGGTTGATGGGCCAGAGACCGCTTGACGTCCGCGGCCAAGGCTTTCGCGTCGAGGTAACGCTCGTCCCGCTTCTTGGACATCGCGGTGGCACACGCCGCATCGAGTTCCCGCGAGAGCGTGGGATCGATGTCACGCGCTCGCGGCGTGGGGGATTCGCTGATGCGCTGGAGGAGGTCGTGGATCGTTCCGATCTTGGCGAGCGGGGCGGCGTCAGCCCCCCGGTTCTTCGGCGGATCAATTGTGGGGGCGCAATCAACGCCGGACCGGGGGGCTGACGCCGCCCCGCTCGCCTGGTTGTTTCCGGCACGATGCGGTGGTTGGCCGGTCAGGATTTCAAAGAGGATGGTGCCCAGGCCGTAGATGTCGGTGCGCTGGTCGAGCAAGTCCACTCGGCCGGTCCGCCGCGGCGGATTCGGGGGACATGTACGCGGGCGTGCCGGGTGTCGCTCCCTGACGAGTCGCTTGCGATTGAGCATCCTCGGTGAGCAGCACCGGCGCGGTCTCTTCGTCCGCGCTGCCGATCTGTTTGGCCAAGCCCCAGTCGAGCATCCGCCGTTGGCGGACTTCGCCGTAGTCACCCAGGACGATGTTCTCCGGCTTCAAGTCGCGGTGAATGATCCCGCGCGAGTGCGCGTAGGCCAACGCCTCGCACACATTCACGAAGACATTCAACAGCCGAGGCAGTCCGCCGCGGCGGACGGGTCTTCGTGGCCGGCTCGCGACTGCTCGTGATGACGGCGGATCGCCTTCGACAGCGTTTCGCCCTTGTAGCCACGCTCGCCGAGAGCGTGGGGAAATCGCGAAAAACCCACGCTCTTGGCGAGCGTGGCTACATAATGTTGGGATGCTGCAACTGACCGGTGATCTGGGCCTCTTTGATCAACCGCCGCACCGCCTCCGTCGAGGCCGAGCCGGGCTTCACTTCCCTGAGCGCGACCTCGCGAGCGAGGTCGTTGTCCCGCGCCAGCCAGACTTTGCCGAGTCCCCCTTTGCCGACTTCGCTGACCCAGGTGTACCGCGACTTGGGCTGTTCTGGCTCGCCGAGCGTTTCGCCAATCGTTTCGATCAGCACCGGCCCGCTCGACGGCCACGAACTGAGCGACTGCTGGATGTCGGCATCCTCGACTTGCTTGATCGCGTCGCAGACGTCGCCACGCACGACCGAGTTCAACGTGACTCGCGGATCGTGCTGATGCTTCGCCAGCTTGCGTTCGAGTTGCTTCTCGACGAAGCCGCGATCCTCGGCGGTGATCCAACCCCGCTCGACGAGCAAGTCGGCAATCGGTTTCGATTTGTCGGCGACCCACGCTCGGCAAGCAGCGGTGAGCTGCGCGAGGTCGATCAAATCGCTCTCAAAGGCGAGTACGGCGAAGAGCAAATGTTTTTCGGTCATGGTGAATGCTCCCGGTGGGTCAACGTCCGGGGTCAGGCACCGCAAAATTCAAAATTGGCGGGATTAAGTCCTGAGTATTTCCAACGCTGTGTCCCGCCAATTTTGAATTTTGCGGTGCCTGACCCCTGAGCCGCGCGTGTCTCGATTGGCGAGGCAATGACTGCGCGCTGCCGGCTGGCTCGGTGCGAGCGGTTGATTCATTCGACAATTGATCGCGTAGGCACAGCGGCAAGTCCGAGCGTCCGCCGCGTTGGTAGTCGCGGAGCAATGTCGGTGCGATCTCGTCGAGATCGTGGCCGAGTTGCGTTGTTGCGAACTCGAAGACCAACTCCGTCAGCTTCAGCAGCGGAATGCCGACGAAGCGGCCGAGGCGGTTGAAGAGCCATTCGGTCAGTCGCCAGAGCGTCCAGAAGGGAGACTCGTCACGCCACAGCAGCGGGAGCGTCTCGACGAAGTTGCCGCTGTTGCCGAGCAAGTCCCACACGCGAGCGAAGCGGCGCAGGCGGCCGAGATCGGCGGCGGACAACACGCGTGTGCTGAGCACTTCGTATGGGGCAGAGGGGCTGTAGACCATTTGCTCGGCCGAATCGTGGCGGATGATCGGTGTGCCGCGCAGGCGTTTCAGAATGCCGAGTTGGATCTCTTGCGGGCGCAGCGCGAGCAAGCGGTCGAAGCCAGCGGCAAAGCTGTCGAGCGTTTCGCCCGGCAGGCCGGCGATCAGGTCGGCGTGGATGTGGACGCCGGTTTGCTCGCGCAGAAAACGAAAGTTGGCGGCGAGTTGTCCGTTGTCCTGACGGCGGCTGATGAGTTCGGCGACGTCGTCGTTGAAGGTCTGCACGCCGACCTCGAATTGCAGCACGGCGGGTGGGAACTGCACGATCAATTCACGCAGCGATTCCGGCAGACGGTCGGGGATCATCTCGAAGTGCAGGAACAAGCCGGGGCGCATCCGGTCGAGGAAGAATTGCAGGATCGCTCGGCTGACTCGCGGATTCAGGTTGAACGTGCGATCGACGAACTTGAAGGCTTGGCAGCCTCGGTCGAGCAAGCGTTGCATCGCCGCCAAGAACGCATCGAGTGGGAACTGCCGCACGGGGATGTCGAGTGCCGACAAACAGAACTCACAGGTGAAGGGGCAGCCGCGCGAGGCTTCGACGTAGATGACACGATGGGCGATGTCTTCATCGGAGTAGAGGTCGTAGGGCAGAACGAGATCATCCAGCTTCGGAATGTCTGCCGTGATGATCTTGTCGGGCGGACGCAAACCGTCACACAACGAGCGACAGAGATTCGCGAAGGAGACGTCTCCTTCGCCGGTGATGACGTAGTCGGCGAGTTGCACAATCCGTTGCTCATCGAATTCAAAGCTGACCTCCGGACCGCCGACGACCACGACGATGTCGGGGCGCAAGCGCTTGAGTGCGGCGACTAATCGCGTGGCGTGGTCGATGTTCCAAATGTAGACGCCCAGGCCGACGATCTTCGGGTTGCGTGAGACGATCGCGTCGAGGACTTCCAGCGTGGCGTCGTTGATCGTGAACTCGATCATCTCGGCTCGTGATTGCAGGTCGCCGAGGTTCGCGAACAAGTATCGCAGCCCGAACGCGCAGTGCGGGTACTTGGCATTCAGCGTGGTCAGCAAGATGTCCGGCATGGCGGCCACTGTAACGAGTGCCAAGCACCCGCCAATCCGTGTCATCCGTGGAATCGGTGTTCTTTGAAGCTCGTGAATTCAACGATCGAACACGGATGTCGCGGATGACACGGATTGCGGAGTGACTCATCGACGATTGAGCTACTTAGTCCGCACTCGGTTGGGAGCAATCTCACGCAGTTCGGCCAGGCGCACGACAACGAGGCGCTGTTTGGGGCCGGAGCTGTCCTCGAACTGAAACAGGCTTTGGCCCAACGTGCCGGAGCGTTCGCGGTCGCAGGTCAGGACCAGCATCTCGCCGACGTTGAGGTTGGCCGAGAAATGTTGAGCGAAGCAGGGGATGATTTCTTGCTGTGTGCGGTACATCCAACCGGTCGCCGCGGCGAAGGGGCGCGTGCCGGTCTGACCGTGATGCAGTTCCGGCATGAAGTCGAGCCGCGCCCAGCCGTCTTGGCTGCGTTCCGCCTTCAGCCGCAGGAGGCCGCGAGCGTTCGAGAGTTCCAATGGTTTCCCCGCGGACAAAGTCACGGAGCGTTGAGCGACCGGCTCGTTCGACCAGATTTCGGTGTCTGTTCCGGCCGGCAAAGCGACTCGGCGCGCGGCGGTTTTGGGGATGCCGTTGGATTCGCGGCGCTGACGTTCCTGGTCTTCGTCGGTCAGATTCAGCAAGGATTGCAAAGCGTCCGGAGGCGACGATCCGACGTGTCCCACCAACAGCCCGGCTTCGCGGATCGCGGCACGCTGCTCGGCGGAGAGCGTGCCCACTTGATCGATCTCACGCCACAGGGTCTTGCCGAGCAACGGATCGCTGACGGGCCGATCGACAAAGACGATCTCCACTTCGACGGAATCGCGCGGCGCGGTCAACGCCGGCAGCTTGAACGCTGTCGCTTGCTGCGCCGACGAACGTGCGAACCGCATACTGTCGCAGGCAAGCGTGCAGCAGCTCAGCAATGCCAACATCGCAATGGGAATGACCGATGGAAACCGCATGGGGCGGACAGACCGGAAGGAAGAGGAAATGAGGACTTCAGCCAGAATGGCTCAGGCGGGAGAACCGAAGGGGGCGGGGTTTTAGGTCGGAAGGGGGATGCGGGTCAATTTGAGTTCCGCGTCACGCGGCAAGCTTCGAGCGACGGGGTCGGGAGTCTTTTTCATGCCGCACGACACGAGTGAAATCACCCAGATCTCTGCAAGTGCGGCATGAAAAAGACTCCCGACCCCTTAGGCATCAACATCCAGCAGAACCTTGAGCACGTCTTTGGACTGTGCCCGCTCCAACGCGGTGAGGCCGTCCGACAATTGAAACCGGTCGGAGATCAGCGGTTGAACCTGCACTTCGTTTTGTTCCAACGCGATCAGAGCACGATCGAACGGGCCGCATCGGGAGCCGACGATGCGGATCTCGTCGATCACGATTGGTGCCCAGGGCATCGTTTGTGTTCCGGCGACGGTCGTCTTCAACACGATCGTTCCGCGCGGACGGACCAGTTGCAGAGCCATCGGCAATCCGGATTCCGAGCCGGTGCAATCGATAACGACGTCAGCCAATCGCTCGCGGGGCTGATTCTCCAGCAAGCACGTTTCGAGACCAAGTTGCCGAAGGATCGCCAGCTTCTCGGTGTGCTTGCCGATCACCAGCACTCGATCACACAATCGCGCGAGCACCTGCGCGCACAAGTTGCCGAGCCGGCCATCGCCGAGCACAACGATGCGATCCTCGCGGCGCAGCGGCAACTGAGCGGGAATTTGATACGCGGCCGCGAGCGGTTCGGTGAAGACAGCGAGATCGGTCGGCACCGTATCGGGAACGAGGTGCAAGTTGCGCTGTGGCACCGCGACAACATCAGCGAACGCACCGTCGTGATTCAGGATGCCGATCACGCTGCGATGCGGACAATGCGTCGGCCGTCCGGCCAGACACGTCTCGCACTTCCAACAACTGCAATTGATCTCACCGACGACACGCTGACCGGCGAACGGCCCCGACTCGGCGAGGCCGACGAATTCGTGGCCGAGCACTCCGCGAAAGCCCATGTAACCGCGGATGAGTTGCAAGTCGGTCTCGCAGATGCCGGCGAGCAGCACGCGCACCAGCACTTCACCGTCGACGGGTATCGGAAGCGGATGATCGTTACGAACCGAGATTTGATCGTGATCGAGAACGATGGCTCGCATGGGACTCTCAAGCGTGCGAAGAGATGTCGGTTGACGGAACATGAGCCGACTTGGGTTTGCGTTTGCCCGGCTTGGTCTCGCGTTTCTTGATCTCGTGGTTCGCGGGAGCTGTCGAACCGGTCGGCGAAGTTGCCAGCCACCAGACGGCGTACAGCATCAAAGCGGCGACGGCGAGAATTCCCAGACGGATCGGGTCGCGCCACCAAGCCTGCCTCTTTTTGCGGAGCTTCGCCGCTTCGGAAACATTGGTGAGCGTCGTGGAGTCGGTATCGCCGGTGTCGCCTTGGAATTGAATCGTCTGCGCATCGTCGAATGAGAACCCTGGCGGGTTCGATCCATCAACGGCATCCTCCGATGTTGCCGAGTTGGGATCGCTAATCATCGCCAGAAAATCATTGAGCTTGGAATCCTCCGACACGGCCATGACCGGCACGGCCTTCGCGACCGGAGCGGTCAGGCAACGTTGCAAGTCGACGATCACGGCGGCCATCGACGGCTGCCGATCCTCCGGGCGCTTCGCGATCATCTTGCGAAAGACCGCGTTCAGCGTGACCAGCCGCGCGTCGAGCGTGGCTGGTGTCGCACCGCGAGCCTCACGACTGCGCGTTTCCAACTCGACCGACAACGATGGCAGCGGCGCCTCACGATGCGCGAGCAATCGCTTCATCACCGTTTCTCCGGTGTAGGGAGACCGGCCGGTCAGCAAATAAAACAGCGTGCAGCCGAGACTATAGATATCGCTCCGCTCGTCGGCGGTCTTGGTGTCTTCCGCCTGTTCGGGAGACATGTAGTCGATCGTCCCCATCACCGCGCCAGTCGAAGTTAGCGTCGATTCGCGATCGGCGCTCAGCGTGTCTTCCACGCGAGCCAGGCCGAGATCGAGAATCTTCACCACGCCCTCTTTGCTGAGCAGCAAGTTGTGCGGCTTGACGTCGCGATGGATCACGCCGTGCTGGTGCGCGAACTCCAACCCGCGAGCCGCCTGCAACACGCAGTCCACCGCGCGATCCACCGTCAGCGGTCCCGACTGCTTCACCATCTCGGCAAGGTCATCGCCGTCCACAAACTGCATGACCAGGAAGTGCGTTTCGCCCGCCAGATCGGCATCGTGAGCCGTAACGATATTCGGATGTTCGAGCTTCGCGACCGCTTGCACCTCACGCTCGAATCGTTGGAGGGCTCCACGAGCATTGATCGCCGCCGGAGAAATGACCTTGAGCGCGACGATGCGCTTCATGCGGCGATGCTCGGCCTTCAGCACGATCCCCATGCCCCCTTCGCCAAGCTTGTCGAGCACCACGTAATTTCCCAGCACCAGCGTCTGGCCTTTGCCGAGATAGATCTCCAACGCCTGATACGCGGTCAGTCGCTTCCGCTTCACCAATTCGCGCGCGAGTTGCTCGCCATCGCGAGGTCGCTTGCCTGCGGGAAGTTTGCCGTACCACTCACGTAACTCGTCCACGGACATCAGGCCGGACGTCGTCAATCGGTGAGTGAATTGCTCGATCGTCAACGGCATGGAGGGTTCCCGACAAATGAAGGTGCGGGATTCTAGCCATCACGACAATTTGAACCACTTGGCGAACACTCCCATTCGCGCCGAGCGGCCAACCGCAAGAACGTGGGGCACGTTTCCAACGTGCCCGTGACGAGCACGTTGAAAACGTGCTCCACGTCGCCCCACGATCACGTCAGCGACAACGGCCCGTCGCCACAGAAATCGGGGTTGCCGAACTTTGTGATGCGATGACCAAACCCGTGAGCGAGCGACAACAACAGCCGATTGTGAGCCACCTTGCCCGGCTTGATCGACTTGCCGGTGATGAAATCGACTCCTTGATCGATCGCGTTCAGCACTCGGCTGGGAGGCGTCTTGTCGAAGTTCAGCGAGCGCCCCATTTTGAAGTCGAGTCCGTTGCCAACCAGCACCCACGGGATGTTGTCGAGCGTGTGCGAGTTCCCCTTGCCCAGCTCGTTCGTCCAGACGATGAGCGTGTTGTCGAGCAGGCTCCCTTGCCCTCCCGGTTCGGGAGTCTCGGCCAGCCGCTTCGCCAAGTAGGCAAGCTGCTCGGCGTACCACTTGTTGATGCGAGTCAGTTTCTCTTGAGCCTTCTCATCGCTGTCCGGGCTGTGCGAGATTTCGTGATGGCCTTCGTTGATGTCCAGCCACCGCATCTTGGCCTGACCGACCGAATTCGTGATCTGGAACGTCGCCACGCGAGCGAAGTCTGACACGAAGCTGTTGACCATCAAGTCGATTTGCAACTTGCACAACTTCGGCATGTTGTCGTTCTCTTCCTTGATGCCCGGCTCCAATTCCGGAACCGCATGGCCGACGGCAGCGGTCGAGTCCGCCTTCAGTTCTTGTTCGAGTTCGCGCACGAACGTGGTTTGCTCTTCGAGCAGTTGCCGGTCCTCGGCGCTGACGGACGACGCAAGCTTCTTCAAGTCCGCCTGCAAGTCATCGAGGATGCTCTTGAGACTCTCACGATCCTTTAGCTTGCCATACAGCTTGGAAAACATCTGGTACGGATCGTCGATCGGAGTGATCGGCTTATTCGGCCCAGAGTACGACATGCGAGTCCATGTATCGGCGCGTTCGGACACCATCACGCCGAACTCCAGCGAACCAAACCGCGTGCGAGTCGCATCGTCGGCTTGCAAATAATTCTTGATCTCCTGATCGATCGACAACCCACTAGCCCATCCGGCTGGCGTGTGCGAACCACCCTGGATGTTGCCGGGAAACAGTTCGACTCCGGTCAACAAACAGCCGATGCCGCGCATGTGGTTGTCGCCGTCGCCGCGCACCTTGTCGCAGACGCCATGCAACGTCATCAGCCGATCCTTGAATGGCTCTAGCGGGCTGAGGCTTTCCTTGAGCTTGAACTCGGAACCTTCCTCGTCAGGCCAAAATGTTGAAGGCACGACGCCGTTCGGGCTGAACATCACGACCAGCCGTTGCTTGCGAGCCTGCTGATTCGCAAAGCCGAGGCTCGGCAAGTTCAACACGAACGGCAACGCGGCGGCACTCAGGCCAAAATCGCGAAGAAAATCACGACGGGAAACGTGTGTCATCGAAGAATCCCTTTTCGGAGCGAGAGGCATTTCATGGTTTGGAATCGGTCATTGGCCAGACGGTCGGACAGGGCCGGCCGGCGGCTTTCAGAGTTTCCGAGACCATTCTCTGAAGTTGCAGGAAACGTTGATATTTTTCATCGACCGGCATTGCCGCCAATGTTTGGCGACGTTGCTCCTTTTGCCGAAAGACCGCTTCCGCGAGTTCAGCGGACGTCGCAACGGTCAACGAACTGAGCGGATTTGCTGCCATTGGTCAAAGAGTCCGTGTCGTGTGAGGAGGTCGAGTAAACGCGGTTCATCAAAAGTTGAGTTGGTGGCGAACAGTGCGGCACGCTGCCGATCTTTCGGACGCCCCGTCTGCAACATGATCGCCAGCAGATGCTCAAGTCTCAAGACGCGAGTCGGGGTGTCTCCGAACTTTCGGTCGTCAGCTTCGTGCAGCGCTTCGACGATCAAGGTGTTGTAAGCCGGAATGAACTGCACGGGGACGCCCGCGATCAGCACATGCTCGGCATCGACGGTATGACCATCCTTTCGCAGCGCGTCATACAACGGAGACATCGTCACGAGTGGTCCCGTTTCCGGAATGAGACAAAAGATATCCAAGTCAAACGTGGCAACTGGCTCGGTGTGGAACAGCAATGCCATGGCACCACCGATCGCATAGCGAGTCAGCAGACCGCGCGATTCGAGATCGTTCAAGACACGTAAGGTCGCTTCCATCGGAGCGGGATCACAGGAAAGAAGAATCAAGGGACCACAGCGGTCTGCGGTTTCGGTTCTGTCGTTGTCATCGCAGCGGTCGCGATGATCTCGACCATCAGACGGTGGATGTTGAAGTTTTCTTTGACGAATGAAGCACGCAGCGTTTCGCGGGTGTTGGAACCGAACGCTCGAATCGGTTGTTTGACCAGGAAGTGGAATAACTGCTCGACGAACGCGGAGTGCGTTTCCGGGCTGTCGGCCAGGAACTTGGCGAGGTCGTTGACGCCGTCGAACTTCACGAGTTCGCCATTGCGTCTGCGATACGTTCCGCTGGCATTGACTGGTTTGCCGTTCTCTTCCTTTCGGAATCGGCCGACGGCGTCGAAGTGCTCCAGCGTGAATCCCAAGGGGTTGATCATGGCGTGACAGGATTGGCACGACTCCGGTTTGGTTTGCAGAGCAACCCGCTCGCGCGTCGTCAGGTCGGGCCGCAATTGCGGAGCCAACGGCGCGACCGCTTCCGGCGGCGGTCGCAGCGAGCGGCCCAGCACGCTACGAGCGATGAAGATGCCGCGATGAATCGGCGAACTGCTCCCCGTGTACGCGAACCCTGCCATCAAGTACGGATGCGACAACACTCCCGCGCGTTGGTCCGGTTCCAAGTCGATCTTTTGGAACGGAGCATCCGCCGGCAATTCTGCGTCATCTTTCATCGCTCCGTAAAACTTGGCCAAGCGACCGTTCAGATAGATTCCGTCGGCCAACAACAACTGCCGGAAGTCGGACGTGTCGCTCTTGATGATTTCTTCGAGAAACAATTCCAACGACGTGCGGAGATCGTTCGCGATGGTCGCATTGAACTCCGGGTATCGCTCAGAGTCCTTCGAGACGTCGGGAACGTGTTCGACCTTCAGCCAGGTCAGCAAGAACTCGCGCAGCTTGGATCGAGTTCTTGGATCAGCCAGCAATCGCTGAGCGTGCTGAGCGACTTGTTCGCGCGTCTTGAGTTCTCCCTTCGCCGCCGCATCGAGCAGCGCTTGATCCGGCAGCGAGTCGTACATCGCGAACGAGATGCGCGACGCGACGTCGTAAGGATCGGACACCAAAACACCATCCGTACCGCGACCGTTAGGGAGCGACTCGACTCGATTGGCAGATTCGACCGGGCCGCTCCCTAACGGTCGCGGTACGGACAACGAACCGAGTTCCCGATACAGAAACCTCGGTGACTTGAGCGTCAACAACACGACTCGCCGCACCGCTGTTTCGGAATCGACTCCTTCCGCGAAATGCCGATCGACAAACATTGCTCGTTGCTCATCGTCGAGTCCGCCAGTGGCGGAACGAAACGCACGCTCGACGAACCGTCGGCAGAAGCCTTTCAGCTTCTCGTCACGATCTGCCGCGTCGCGTTTCGTACCGGCAAATTCCTCGAACCGCGAAGCGACAAACGCTGCGACGTCGATCGCCGCATCGGTCGTGGCTTGATCCCATTCTTTGGAGATCGACGTCGCCTTCTCCCAACCGACGCTGCGGTCATCCGGAGGGAAGCGAGTCGTCACCACAAATGCTTCGTTCGGACGGCTCGTCGAAAGGCAGCGGGCCGGGATGACTTCGGTGATGCGATGCGGACGCTTCCACTCCAACGAGATCGACGCGGGGGCCGGCGGCTTTTCTTTGACCTTCTTGTCATCAACCCCTTGCTTGGCTTTCGAGAATTCCAATCGCAGTGCGTAGGTGCGACCGGCCAGCAGGAAGATCGACTCGCGGTGTTCGGTGTCCTTGCCGGATTGCACCCAGTTATCGACCAGCGGTTGCTTGAGATCATTGATCCACAACCGCGCGGCTTGATCGGTGCGCACGACGAATTCGTATTCGCCGGTGTCAGGAGCCGTCACGGCTCCTTCCCAACGGATCGAGAACTCGTGCGGTTCCATCTTCTCGTCGTCGGGGCTTTTGTCTTTGAAGTCGAAGGCCACGACGGGATCGACTCGCTCGAACGCCCGCGCGTTGCCTCGAAAGCCACGGGCTTTGAAGTACTCGCCGCGCAGCCCCTCCTTGTCGTCGATCCGTCCGGCTCCGCGAAAACTCCCAATCAAATCGGCGACGGCGTTGCGATACTGCCGCACGGTCAACCGTGATAACTCAACGCGCACCGGCTTGTTCCGTGCCTGTGCGGTCGGTGAGTAAAACGTGTCGTGAATGAATTGCGAGACCTTGCGAGCATCCTCGCCGACACACGTCCCCGGCTTGTCCTCCGGCATCGACTTGCTGATGTACTCAGTCAGTTCTCCGATCGACCGCTCGCCGACCAACGGATGCGGATAGCTCTCGATCGTCCCTTCGCCCTTCGCGCCGTGACACGACGCGCAGACTTGTTGATAAATCTGCTCCCCCGTGCGGTCAGCACCGCAGACCGTTGAAACGCCAAGGAACATTGCGCATCCAACGAGCAGGATCTTCAGGCGTGGATGTTGTGAAAGCATGTGGTGAGGCGGGATTCTCAAGGAGGGCGGGGCGAGCAGGGTACTCCAACGCGGCCGAACCGCAACCAAACGTAGGACGGACAATCCTGTCCGTCGTCAAGACCTCAGGACGGACAGGATTGTCCGTCCTACAAAATGCGCGCGGTTGAGCAAGAAATTGAAAACTAGTAGTGATACGAGACGCGACGATCATAAATCGTAGACACTGGGTGTCGAGCGACGTCCACACAATCTCTGGAATACAATCCGAACCGGGGATCGAACGGTCGTCGCACACTCGCAGAGGATGCTCGAAACCATGCCCTATTTCGGCGTCGGAATCTTGGGAGCCACCGGCTACATCGGCACGCCGTACCGCAAAGAGATTCGGGAGTCTCCGTCGGACGCTCGCATCGTCGCACTCTGTGCTCGCCGGCGTGATTTACTGAAGGCCGCCGCTCGGCAGGATGATGCCCACTTCATCACGGACGATTGGCGACAGGTCGTCGCGCATCCCGATGTGAACCTGGTTCTCGTCGCGACCCCTGATGCGTTGCACCACGAAGCCGTCATGGCCTGCGCTGCGGCCGGCAAACACGTCGTTTGCGAAAAGCCCATTGGGATGAACGTCGTCGAGGCGTTCGACATGTGGTCCGCATTCCGCGATCGCAGACTCGGGCACTTCGTGCCGTTCTGGACGAGGTATGTGCCGGTCTTTCGGCGTACACGCGAGATCGTCCAGGCTGGCACACTCGGCGAGATCCGAGCGGTCGTCTATCGCTGGCACAATCCACGCCCGGCAGCGATGCCGTTCACTTGGCGTGATGACGCCGAACTCTCTGCGGCTGGAAGCCTCGCTGACGTCGGCTCGCACGCTTATGACGCGATCCGCTGGCTGCTAGGCCAAGAAGCCGTGCGTGTGTTGGTCCACGCGGATGTCATCACTCCCGCCAAGCCCGACTTGGGAGCCGTCAATTTGGACGAAGCATTGCGGTGGAGTGGAGAGCACACGGCCGCGGAGTCATCGTCGCGTCGTCGTGGTACCGCCTTTGATTTCGCCGACGTCGCGTTCGTGCTCGACAACGGAGCCGTTGGCTCACTGCTGCTGTCGCACGCACCGTTCCTTCGCAAAGGCTTAGCTCCCGAAGTGGAGTTACATGGCACGGAGGCGTCGCTGTCGTTGGACCGAGTGAATGGCCGACTGATGCTGACTCGCGCGGGCAATCCTCCCGAACGGTTGGAAACCGTCCCCGACCCTGGATTCGGCAATCGGTTCGCTCAGCATGTGTTCCCTGCACTGCACGCGCGGATCGCGGGCGAAACGACCGACCATCCCGGCCTCGACGACGGCTGTGCAGTGCAGCGTTTCACCGATGCCTGCACTCTTTCGGCGCGTCAAGGAACTTGGACGTCGCTGGCCAACGAGACTCCGAATCGACCCGTCTCCGGCTGAAAACCAGACGCCGACGTCCGTTGCAAATCTCGTTGGAGACGTTACAAACTCGTCCCTTTCCCACGATCAAAACTAAACTTTGTTTCCTCTGAATGGCATGGGAGTTTCGACTTGGTTCAGAACCTCTACGAAGGCATGTTCGTGCTGGACAGCGGCAAATACGCCGCCAGTCCGGACAGCGGCACTAACCATGTGCTGGAAATTCTCCAAAAGTCGGGTGCGACCATTGTGGCTCATCGTCCCTGGGCGGACGGCAAACTTGCCTACCCGGTCAAGGGCCACAAAAAGGGCTTGCACCTGTTGACGTACTTTACGATGCCGCCGAATGGCTTGACCGAGGTGACTCGGCAAGTGCATCTCAGCGAGATCATTCTGCGGCACATGGTCTTGAAGCACCCCAAGGTGCTCTTCGACGCAATGGTCAACGCGCTCAGCGGCAAGGAAGGGACGTTCCGCCATGTCGAGAACGTGGATGAAGCTCCGCGACCCGCTCGCCGCGGACGTGACGAAGAAATTCCGGTCGAAGCAATCGATGCTTTGGCAGATATCGACGAATAACGCTAATCGCGTTCTCGTTCTTGGAAGCTAACCAAACTGCGTTTTTGCAGTGATGGGAGAGCCGAATCATGGCCAGTTTTAATCGAGTCATTTTGGTGGGTAATCTGACTCGCGATCCGCAGGTCAAATACACTCCGAGCGGCCAAGCCGTCACCGAAGTTGGCATGGCGGTGAGTCGCTCATGGTTCGACAAAAACACGAATCAAAAAAAGGAAGAGGTGACGTTCGTTGACGTCACGCTGTGGGGCCGTACCGCCGAGATTGCGGGTGAGTATCTCACCAAAGGCAGGCAAGTTTTGATTGAAGGCCGCTTGCAACTCGATCAATGGGACGACAAACAGACGGGGCAAAAACGTAGTAAACTGTTTGTCGTGGGTGAGAACATGACGATGCTTGGCAGCCGCCAGGATGGTGGCGGCAGTCGTAGCCCCAGTGGTCCACCGACTCAGGCGGGAGTGGGAGATTCGGGCGGAAACTTTGATCATCAAGAACCTCCCGAACAGTCCGGCGGCTATGAACAGTCTGCTCCTTCCGGTGGTGAAGGCGGCGGCGATGTCCCCTTCTAGTTTCGATCCATCCGAGAAAGATTAAGAGAGTCAGCGAAGATGCCAAACAAACGCCATCAACACGCGGAAGTGAATACCGGTCATCGTGCGGTGATCGAGTTACTGTTGACGGAAGAAATCCCGTCACTCGGCAAGCAAGGTGAGATCGTTCGCGTTCGTCCCGGTTACGCTCGCAATTACTTGTTGCCTTACGGACTGGCCACCGTCGCCACGACCGTGAACAAGCGACGTGTCGAGAAGCACCGGGCCGCGCAAGATCAGGTCCGAGCCGATCGTCGCAAAACCATTCAAGACTTGGCGAACTCCGTCAGCAAGTACAGCGTGACGCTGGAAGCCAACGCGACTCCCGAAGGACATCTCTACGGCTCGATCTTGGCCAACGACATCAGCAAGGCCCTCAAAGCGGCCAGCTACCCGGTCGAACCCGATCACGTCAAATTGGACGGTCCGCTGAAAGAGCTGGGCATGTACACCGTCAAGTTGCACTTCGCACCTGAAATCGAGACCGAGGTCAAGGTGTGGGTGGTTCCGTCCGCCGCTGCGGCCTCGGCCGCGAAGTCGTAGTCCCGAGGCGTCCTGAAGCCTGACGTCTCCGATTTCAGAACGACATTAGGATTTGCGCAGTGGAGGGCAATGGCCCTCCGCTGTCGTTTTGTCGCTCCGGCCGCTTGCCGGACAGGAGGACTGCGATGGCCGCTGCGAATGATGCTCGTGGCTTTCAGGGCAAGCTGCCGCCGCAGAATCTTGAAGCCGAGATGGGCGTGCTGGGCAGCATCATGCTGATGCACGAAGCCATCGACGAAGTCGGCGACTTGCTGATCGCCGACCACTTCTACGCCGACCGCCATCAAAAGATGTTTGCCGCCGTGATGGGACTGTACGAGAACGGCGTCCGCGGCATTGACGCGGTCACGCTGGCCGAGGAACTCGACCGCCGCAAGCAACTCGACGAGATTGGCGGAGTCGAATACCTCGCCAAGATTCTCGAAACGGTCCCCAACGCCGCGCACGCCAAGTACTACGCGAAGATCGTCCGCGACCGCTGGATTCAGCGCAGCCTCGTTTACGCCTGCACCGAGATTTTAGAGGAGTGCTATTCCGGCTCGCGCGAGACCGACGATGTGCTGCACTCGGCCGAGCAACGTGTGTTCGGCATCCTCGAACAGCAGGTGAAGGCCGACAAAATCCAACTGGGCGACATCCTGATCGACGCCTTCGACCGCATCCGAGCGCGGCTCGATATGGAAGGGACGATCAGCGGCCTCAGTTCCGGGTTCACGGATCTCGATGAAAAGCTTAACGGTTTTCAAGGATCGGAAATCATCATCCTGGCCGCTCGGCCGAGCATGGGAAAAACGGCGCTGGTCTGCAACATCGCCGAGTCCGTCGTGGCTGACTCAAAGAAAGGCTGTCTCATTTTCAGCCTGGAAATGTCCAAGTTGGAATTGGCCGAACGCCTGCTGTGCATTCGCGCGAAGGTCAACGGCCACCGGCTCCGCGCGGGCACGATTGACGAAGTCGAACTCGAAGCCTTGATGAACGCCGCTTCGGAACTCAGCCAGACGCCGATGTTCATCGACGATCAACCGGGCCGCTCGATGCCGCAGATCAGCGCGGTCGCGCGGCGGCTGCAACGCCGCTTCGGATTGGGGCTGATCATCATCGACTATTTGCAGCTCATCGAACC
>CAMDDX010000156.1 GCA_945893075.1 Planctomyces sp. SH-PL62
CCACCTGCTCCCGAACCGCTGGCATCAACAACCCTGATTTCACTTGTGGCACATCATCCATGATCGACTCCAGAAAGAGGTTCCGAACATTTCTAACCTCATTCTGACAGCTCCTTATTCATCGCGCCAGCCAAAATTGGCACACCCCACGCCAGCCGACGGCTGCGACACCCTGAAGTGTGCGGTGTGACCCAGATGCTGGGTGCCCCAACACCGCCCTCCATTCGACTGAAATAGCGACACCCAAAGTCTCAAAACCGTCGACGCGATGCCCAGCAGAGTGAAGGTCGCTTTTAGGGCGATCAACGTCGTCATTCCAAATGAATGGAGGGCTGCGTCGAGCCGCCGCACTCCAGGGGAATCTACTGCGCCTTCGCAAACGTGAAGATCTGGCCGAACGGTGTTGTGAAATAGACTTCGCCGCTCTCATCTTCGCCGTAGGTCATCACCGGCAGGTTGTCCCCTTGCAGGAGATAATTGGCGGCGACCTTCTTGGCCTTCTCGTCGTACTTCAGGCCCCACAGCTTGCCGCTGACGAAGTCGCCGTAGAGGTAGCAGCCATCCAATTCCGGAACCTTCTTGCCGCGATAGACGACTCCGCCGGTGATCGACTTGCCGATGGTGTGGTGGTATTCCCAAACCGGTTCGATGAGTTCTGGCTTCGCGTCGGAACCGTCTTTGAATTTGTGCAGTCCTTCGCGCAGGTTCCAGCCGTAGTTGCCACCTTTGGTGATGATGTTGATCTCTTCCCACAGGTCTTGTCCGACGTCGGCCTGCCAGAGCGTGCCGGTCTTGCGATCGAAACTCATACGCCACGTGTTGCGGATCCCCATCGCGAATGCTTCCGGAGCGGCGTCGGCTTGGCCGACCCACGGGTTGTCCTTCGGGATCGCGTACTTCTTGCCCTCATCTTTGTGATCGACATCAATGCGCAGAATTTTTCCGAGCACCGTCTTCGGGTTCTGGCCGTTCTTGTGTGGGTCGTTCGCGTTGCCGCCATCGCCGAGTCCGATGTAGAGGTAACCGTCCGGCCCAAAACAGATCGTGCCGCCGTTGTGATTCCAGTATGGCTGAGGGATGCGAAGGATTTGTTCTTCGGAAGCCGGGTCGGCTTTGTTCGGATCGCTCTTCGAGACCTTGAACCGCGAGATCACCGAGATGTGCGGCACCTCGGTGTAATACATGAAGAACTCGCCGTTCGTCTTGAACTTCGGGTGGAACGCGAGGCCGAGGATGCCTTCTTCAAACTCCTCGTCTTTGTAGATCGTCTTCTTCTCCAAATCCAAAAACAGGTCGGCCTCTTCGACGTCCGGCTTGTTCGGGAAGACGAAAATCTTCCCCGGCTGCGAGCAGACGAAGATTCGATTCGACCCGTCCCCCGCGTTCGTCAGCAATACCGGCCGGCGGAACTTGAGTTCGGGAAACGCTCGCACCGCTTTGACGGCCAGCGGAGTGTCCGGCATCGGCTGCGGTGGGTCAGCGGCCTGGGACGCCGCGGCAAATGTCAGGCTCAATGCGACAGACACGAGACAAGCGAATCGCGAAAGCATGGTTTCTCCTTCAAAGTTGTTTTGATTTTGATTTTGATTTTGGCTGGCGGTCATGGCAACCTGGAGTGCTGCGGCTCGACGCAGCCCTCCATTCATTTGGAATGAAGGCGTTGATCGTCGAAAAGCCGATGTCGCACTGCCGAGAGTTGAGGCGACATTTTTGAAACTTTTAGTGTCGCTATTTCAAACGGATGGAGGGCGGTGTCGAGCCACCGCACTCCAGGATTAGTCGCGCAACTTGAAATCCTTTGCGGGTTCCAGACCGAGCTGCTTGCGTTCGGCTTCGTTGGGCACGCGCAGCGGGCGGACGATGCGGAAGCCGACTTGCAGAGCGTCAGTGAAGTACCAAATGCTCTTGGGGATCTGCGGGTCTTGGATTTTCCAATCGGAGGTGGACGCGATGCGAATCGCGCTCCGCAGTTCTTCCGGGTCGTCATCCCACGAGCCGCCGCGGGCGACGGTCGGATACAGCTTCGTCACCGCGAGCAGCGGGCTGGCTCCCATGCCGTGCTTCTTGATGGTCTCGTAACGGTGCTCGTCGTATTGATCGAGACACAGTTCCGACACGTTGCCGTGGATGTCGAACAAGCCCCACGGATTCGGTTTCTTCTTGCCGATGGGATGATACTTCTCGTCGCTGTTGCCGAAGTTCCAGGCGTATTCGTCGAGCTTCGCCGGATCGTCGCCGAAAAAGTAGGCGGTCTTCGTCCCGGCTCGGCAGGCGTATTCCCATTCCGCCTCGGTCGGCAGTCGGTAGTAGTGGCCGGTCTTTTCGCTGAGCCACTGGCAGTAGGTCATCGCCGCGTGCTGAGTCATGCAGATGGCGGGATAGCCGTCGTGTCCCATGCCGAACGTCATGTCCGTGTACGGCTTCGTCGGCCGGGTCACCGCATCCGCCTTCGGATCCAGCGGCGTCGGTTGCAGGTTCAGAACTTTGCGGCGTTGGATGTCGAGATTGAAGCTCCAGATGTCGTACTCATTCCAAGTGACTTCGTACTTGCCCATCCAGAACGGCTCGATCTTCACTTTGACCTGCGGGCCTTCATCGGGTTTGCGTTTCGGTTCCGAATCCGGGCTGCCAATCAGGAACTCGCCGCCGGGGATCGGGACCAACTCGAACGAGACTTCGGTTCCAGGGATCGTGTCTTTGTATGGCTGCATTTCTTTTTCGGACTTGGCTTCTGCATTGGGATTCTTGTCCTGAGCCAAGCTGACCGCACCAAGGCTCGCGCCGACCACGACCGCCGCGCAGAACGTTGTCCGGCTACCTTGCACGAGCCATCTCCACACTCTTAGTCTGCCGCCACTCATGAAAGTCTCTCCGATATTTTTGTGTCTCTTGTGGCTCGCCGGGCCATGTTTTTCCGCTCCGCCAGCCCACGAACTGCGGCGGTTCGAGTTCCACCGCACGCTGATGGGAGTCCCGTTCGCGGCGGCATTCTATGCCCCTGACGAAGCCTCAGCAAACAAGGCCATTGAAGCCGCGTGGGCACGCATCGAGCATCTGAATTCACTGATGAGCGACTACGACTCGGCCAGCGAGTTAATGCGTCTGTGCCGAGACTCGCGACCCGGCCAGCCGATTCGCTTGTCGCCCGAACTGTTCCGAGTGCTCAGCAAATCCGTTGAGGTTTCCGAGTTATCTGACGGAGGCTTCGATGTCAGCGTCGGCCCGCTCGTGAAGTTGTGGCGGCGAGCACGCCGTCAAAAGGAGTTCCCCGATCCGAAGCTGTTAAGCGAGGCTCGCGAGCTGGTCGGCTTTCGCAACATTCGATTGCATTGCGAGACCTGCTCGGTCGAACTACTGAAGCCCGGTATGAAGCTCGATCTGGGAGGCATCGCGGTTGGCTACGCGGCAGACGAAGCGATTCGCGTGCTCAAGCAACACGGTCTCACGCGCGCGCTGATTGACGGCAGCGGAGACATCGTCGTCAGCGATCCACCCCCCGGCGCGACCGGCTGGCGCATCGGCATTGCTTCACTGCGAGAACCAGAGGCCGCACCGCAACACTTTGCGACGCTCGCCAACTGTTCGATCTCGACATCGGGCGATGCTTACCAGTTTGTCGAACTTGGCGGACAGCGGTACTCGCACATCGTCGATCCGAAAACCGGCCTGGGCCTCACCGAGCGTTGCAGCGTCACCGTCATCGCGCCGGATGGCATCACGGCCGACGCGCTGGCGACAGCCGTCAGCGTGCTTGGACCAGAACGTGGATTGAAGCTCATCGACTCTCAGCCTTGTGCCGCGGCAGTGTTCGCAACATTGAATGGAGAGCGGCTCGACTTACGACAATCTGCTCGGTGGAAACAATGATCGGAGACTGAACAACATGCTCGGACAACCCAATCCGTTGAAGAAGAAATTTGCCGCGCGTCAGCCGACCACCGGTTTGTGGGTCACGCTCGAATCGCCGACGATCACTGAGATCGCTGTCACGCTCGGTCTCGATTGGGTCGTGATCGACGCCGAGCACGGGCATCTCGACTTCAAAGAAATCATCGAGCACATCCGCGCGACGCGGAACTCGAACACAGTCCCGCTGGTCCGCATTCAGGAGATCGAACAGGGGCTCATCAAACGTGTGCTCGATTTGGGAGCCGGCGGCATTCTCGTCCCGCAGGTTTACTCGCCCGAGGAAGTTGCGCAGGCGGTTCGTTTCGCGAAGTATCCGCCGTGGGGGCAGCGCGGAGTCGGCGGGGAACGCGCGACTCGTTGGGGACTGGGGCTGAAGTCGGACACAATCATGGCGAATTCGGAGACACTGGTGATTCCGTTGATGGAAACGGTCTCGGCCGGCAAGTGCATCGAAAAGATTTGCGACATCCCCGGTGTCGATGCGATCCAGTTCGGCCCGGCCGATTACTCGGCGAGCGCGGGTTCGCTCGGTGAATGGGAAGGTCCGGGAGTCGCGGCTCAATTGCTGGACATCAAAGACCGCATCCGAGCGCGCGGCCTGCCGTGCGGGATTCTCTGCCGAGACACAACCGACATCATTCGGCGACGCGATCAAGGCTTCACGATGCTCGGACTCAGCACCGACACCGGCCTGCTCATTCGCGGGTTACAGGGAGCGCAGGAGGCGATGCAGGCACCACGTCAATTCTTCATCGAATCCACCTCTGGGCGTCGCGAAACCCTGCGTGAGCGTGCCGCTCGCCGCGCAAAGCCCGAACGCCGACCAAAACGGTGAGACCAATCCTCATGAGCGACTACCCCGCACCAAAACCTTCCGACTTGGTCGTCGGCATCACCGGAGCCAGCGGCGCGATCTACGCGAGGCGGCTGTTGCAGGTGCTCGTCAACTCGGGGCGGCGCGTGCATGTGACGATCAGCCCGTCTGGTGCGGAGGTGCTCGCGCATGAATTGGGCCTGAGCATCGACCTCACCAACTTTGATCCGCTGCGGTTGCTGGAGAGCGACGCGGCCCTGAGCGGCGACAACTCGCGCGGCGAATTGGTTTATCACCACTTTCAAAATTTTCGAGCGGGGATCGCCAGCGGATCATTTCCAACCGGCGGCATGGTGGTTTGCCCCTGCTCGATGGGGACGCTGGCCAGCATCGCCAGCGGGCAATCGACCAACCTGATTCAGCGTGCGGCGGATGTGCATTTGAAGGAACGCCGCAAGCTGATCGTCGTCCCCCGCGAGACTCCGTTGGGGAGCATCCAACTGGAAAACATGAAGCGGCTGGCCGATGCGGGTGCGGTGATCTTGCCGGCGATGCCAGGCTTCTATCACGGCCCGACTTCGATTCTCGACTTGGTGGATTTCGTCGTCGGCCGGATTTGTGATCAGCTCGGCGTGCCGCATCAGCTTTGCAAACGCTGGAGCGAACCGTGAGTTGATCATTGGCCCATCAGCCGGAACGCGCTAGCGTCCGGTTTCCCGATTTTTGCGAAAACCGGACGCTAGCGCGTTCCGGCTCATTTGTCCGGTCGCACTCATGCCGCTATTTGATACGGAATTCCTGAAGAAGCTCGAATACTTGTCGCTCGTTTCGCGGCGGATGTTTCGTGGTTCGTTGTTGGCTCAGCGGCGCACGATGCAGACCGGCGGCGGCATCGAGTTCGCCGATCACCGCGAGTACTCGCATGGAGATGACTTTCGGCATCTGGACTGGAACGTGTTCGCGCGGCATGGGCAGTTGCTCTTGAAACGGTTTCAGGAGGAAGAAGACCTGCAAGTCTACCTGCTGCTGGATTGCTCGCGGAGCATGGCGTTCGGCTCGCCGCCGAAATTTGATTTGGCTCGGCAGATCGTCGCGGCGCTGGCGTACATCGCGCTGGCGGATTTGGACCGCGTCGCCGTGATCGCGTTCGCCGACGACATCATCGCCGACTTCCCCATGACTCGCGGCAAGGACCGCATCCTCTCGCTGCTGAAGTTTCTGGAAGGACTGGAGGTGCAGGGGGAAGCCACGGACCTCGGCCGAGTTGTCAAAGCTTTCACGCAGCGACCACAGCGTCGCGGCCTCGCGGTCATCGTCAGCGATCTCTTTGACCCCCAAGGCTATGAACGAGGTTTCGATCTGCTGCGCTATCGCAACTACGAACTGAACGCTGTCCAACTTCACGACCGGCTGGAAGCCGAGCCAAGTTTGCTGGGCGAGTTGGAACTCGTCGACATCGAATCCGACGGCGTCCAAAAGGTGACGATCACCGAGAACGCTTTGAAGAAGTACCGCACGCTGTTTGAGGACTTTCAAGAATCGCTGCGGAAGTACGGCCGCAAGTACGGAGTGGGCCTGACGCAGACGCGGTGCGAGGTGCCGTTTGATGAACTGATTTTGAAGATGATGCGCGCTTCGGGAGCGGTCGGATGAAGGAAGATTGCAAATTGCAAATTGCAAATTGCGAATTGAGCGGCAAGAGACAACGGCCCGCGCGGTTGCTGTCCGACAATTTGCAATTTGCAATTTGCAATTTGCAATTTGCAATTTGCAATGCCTTCATTTCTGCACGCCGGGAGGCCCGCTTATGTCGTTAGCCTCCCCGCTCAATCTCCTCTGGCTCGCCGCGATCGTTCCGGTCGTGGTCTTCTACATCTTGAAAATCCGGCTGAGACGGGTGCCGGTCTCGACGATTCTGTTTTGGCGGCAGATCTACGACGAACATCAGCCACGTTCTATCTGGCAGCGGATGCGGCATTGGTTGTCGCTGCTCGCTCAAGTCACGTTGATCCTGTTGCTGGTGCTCGCTCTCGCCGATCCGTTCTTCGCGTGGGAGACTCGGCAACTGCGGCGGATCGTGGTGATTGTGGATAACTCGGCGAGTATGAACGCGACCGATGTGTCGCCGTCACGTCTGGCTGCCGCGAAGGACGAAGCGTTGCGAGTCATTCGCGGGATGCGGTTCCGCGATGAGTTGGCGGTCGTCACGGCCGGCGGATCGCCACGAGTCGTTTGTGGATTTTCGAGTCACGGCCGCACGCTGTCCCATGCTGTTGATGATGTCGTGTCGACCGACAATCCCACGCGCGTGACCGAGGCCGTCGAACTCGCTCGCCGATTGCTCGGCGAACGACAGGACGAACATCAGCGAGAAATCGTCGTGCTGACGGACAAGGCTTGGGGTCAGGCACCGCAAAATTCAAATTTGGCGGATCAAAGCTTGGATCGTGTCACCAAATCTCTCCCGCCAAATTTGAATTTTGCGGTGCCTGACCCCGGACTGCTCGTACGCCACTTCGGCACGAACGCAGGCAACGTCGGCATCACGCAGTTCCAGACTCGGCGGAGTTTGATTGATCCGCTTGGCTACGAGATTCTGGCCGAAGTCACGAACGCTTCCGACGAACCGGTCGAGTGTCGCCTGGAGATCGACCTCAACGCAGACGTCGTCGATGTTGTGCCGCTGAAGTTGACGCCGGGGCAGCGCTGGAGCCAATCGTTCGAGAAGACGTCGGCCGACGGCGGGCATCTGACGGCGAAGCTCGATCGAGCCGATACGCTCGCGACGGATAATCGCGCGTGGGCGGTGCTTCCGAAGCGAGAGATGATTCCTGTGACGCTCGTGTCCGAGGGGAATCTTTTCCTCCAAAAAGTCTTCGAGTCGAATCCGTTGGTTGCGCTGACTCGCATCGACCCGCCCGGCCGGAAGCCGGAAGCCGAAAGCCGAAAGCCGTTATCACAAAATCTGTCCTCACCGAACGCAGGCATCACCGTCTTGCACCACCACGTTCCCGAAGTCCTGCCCAGCGGTGTTTTCCTCGTGATTGATCCGCGCGAGAGTTGCGATGCGTGGCAGCTTGGCGAACCCATTCAAAATCCGATTGTCCATCAACAAGACAAGGACTCGCCGTTGCTGGGCCATGTGCGGCTCGACAACGTCGTGATGCCGGAGGCTCGGCAGGTGAAGTTCGTCAGCGACGATGGAGTCAAAGTGCTGGCCCGATCGCTCGCCGGCGATCCGCTGTTGACGACGATCGAGCGGCCGGGACAGAAGGTGTTGCTGCTGACAGTCAATCTCGATGAAGGCGACCTGCCGCTGCGAACTGCCTTTCCGATCCTGATGATGAATGCCTTGAATTGGTGTACCGAGAACCGCGGCGAACTGCGCGAATCATTACCGACCGGAGCGATCACCGAGATTGATGTCGCAGCTCTGAGCCGCGACCGTAGCCTGACTCTCCGAGTCGGGATTGCTGGACAGGCACCCGACTCGGAGAGTCAGGCTACGGAAGGCCGCTCGCTCTCATTGATCGCGCCGGACGGGCGTCGCTCGGCGCTGCCGATGCCATCCGAGCGGCTATCGTTGGGGCCGTTCGATCAATGCGGTGTGTGGCGAGTTGTTGCCAACGAAGGAGACACGACGTTGATGGAACTGGCCTGCAACCTCGCGGATCGGAACGAATCCGACGTGCGAGTTCCGAAATCCGAAGTGATCGCACCGACATCTGCGCTCTCAGCCAGCTTGCTCGGCAATCGGCCGGTGTCGATGTGGCTGATCGCCTTCGCATGGCTGTTGTTCGCTGTTGAGTGGTGGGCCTACCAGCGGAGAGTGATTGAGTAGATATCGAAGGAGCACAACCAATGCAGCTTGTTTTCAAGGCAATAGAAGCAGGCTTCGTCGAAGACGATGACGGAATTGCGTGCCTGATGTGTGGCGCTAGCGGCACAGACGCCGACGGCAACGGCCACTATCTCACATTTCAACGTGGCATCGAAGAGGAAGACCCCGATGACGATTGGGGCGTCCACTTTGAGTTTGATGACCAAATCAATGGGAATTACGAGTGTGTTTCACGGTGCCAAATCTCTCGAACTCGCTTGCATGTTGAATTGACGAGTCCTATCGACCCCGATGGCAAAGTCACGAGCGTCACAGTTGACCTGCGAAAAATCAAAAGTCGTGACTGTAAAGCAATGATAGTCGGATTGAGACGTATCTTTCGCAACAAGAAGGGCATTCTTCGTGTTTCGACACGATGAGGCACCGAAGCAATGACTGATCTCCGTTACGGATTGGAATTCACTCATCCAGGCTGGCTGGCCGCGGTGGTGGCTGTGCCGTGGGTGGTGTGGTATTTCCGCAAGAGCTTGGTGGACTTCGCGCGGTGGCAGCGAATCGTCTCGACGAGCGTGCGTGTCGCGATTGTGTTGTTGCTGGTGTTGGCTCTGGCGGGGCTGACGTTGCTGCGGCCGACGGCTCGGCAGTTTGTGATTGTGGCGGTGGATCAGAGCTTGAGTGTTGGAGCGGAACCGTTGCCGGGAGTCTTGGAAGTCGACGCGACGAAGAAGGACTCAGCGGCGGATCGTTTTCTGAAAGAGTTGCTGGCGGCAAAGGCGATTGGTTCTGAGGATCGGATTGCGTTTGTGCCGTTTGGAGTGCGGCCGGGAGCGATCTCCAATGAGCGACCATCAAAATCGTTGCACAGGCGAGCGGGGGGCGTTAGCCCCCCGGTTCGAGGTGAGTCGTCGGCTTCCCAATCAACCGGGGGGCTGACGCCCCCCGCTCGCCAAGACGAATTGCGGAATGGGACCGACATCGCGGCGGCGATTGAAGCGGCGGCGGCGGCGATGCCTCCGGATTATGTGCCGAGGATTTTGTTGCTGACGGACGGCAACCAAACCAAAGGCGATGCGTTGCAGGCGGCGCTGGCGACGGCGAATCGAGGGCGGCAGCGCGAGGCGATTCCCATCACCACGATTCCTCTGCCGACGCGAGATGATCCCGAAGTGCAGATGTCGGCGGTGAAGGTGCCGGCTCAGGTGCGCGAAGGAGAGCCGTTCTATGTCGAGGTCGTGATCGACTCGAACCACGAGGACGAAGGACTGATCGAGGTCTTTCGCGGCGCTCACAAAGTGCTGTCGGAAACGAAGCCGCTCAAGAAGGGGGAGAATCGGTTTCGGTTTCCGCAGTCGATTCAGCGCGAGCGGCTCGCGGAGTACGCCGCACGAGTCAGCGGAGTGAAGCAGGACACTCTGGCCGACAACAACAGCGACAACGGACTCGTCTTCACCAACGGGCAGCCGCGCGTGTTGTTGATCGACAGCGATCCCAAGCAGACCGAGCACTTACGGTTTGCGTTACAGCAGGAGGACATTCAAGTCGATGTCCGCCCTCCGCAGGGAATGCCGGAGGACTTGGCCGACTTGCAGAACTACGAGCTGCTGGCGTTGTCGAACGTGCCGGCGACGTCGCTGACTCAGCGGCAGATGGAGTTGGCTCGGACGTATGTGCAAGATCTCGGCGGCGGGTTCATCATGCTCGGCGGCGATCAGTCGTTCGGGTTGGGTGGCTATTACAAAACGGTGCTGGAAGAAATCCTGCCGGTGCGGTCGGACTTCGAGAAGGAAAAAGAGAAGCCGAGCCTCGCGATGGTCCTGGTGGTGGATCGGTCGGGGTCGATGGCCGGGCAGAAGTTGGAGATGGCGAAAGAAGCCGCGAAGGCCGCTGCCGAATTGCTGGGACCGAAGGACCAGATCGGCGTGATCTGTTTCGATGAGACGTTCTATTGGGTGAGTCAGCTTCAATCGGCGTCGAACAAGGGCCGCATCGCGGACGAGATCAGCGGCATTCAAGTCGGCGGCGGCACGAGCCTCTATCCGCCGATGGAAGAGGCATATCAATCGCTGGTCAACGCGGTCTCGAAGCTGAAGCATGTGATCGTGCTGACCGACGGCATCTCGAACCCCGGCGACTTCGAGGGACTCGCGCAGAACATGGCCTCGGCTCGGATCACCTGCTCGACGGTCGGCGTCGGCGACGGTGCGGCGAACGATCTGCTAGAGACGATCGCTCGCATCGGACAAGGCCGGCATTTCGCAGCGACCGATCCCGCCTCGCTGCCGCAAATCTTCGCGAAGGAAACGCTGACCGTCAGTAAGGCCGCGATCAACGAGCAGCCGTTCATCGCGCAAGTCATCCGTCCAACTCAAGCACTGGCCGGCATCGACTTCGAGTCTGCTCCGTTTCTGCTCGGCTATGTGATGACTCGACCAAAGCCGACGTGCGAGTTGATCCTCGCGTCGGAACAAGGTGATCCCGTGTTGGCGTGGTGGCGATACGGACTCGGAACAACGGTCGCGTTCACGAGCGACGCGAAAAGCCGCTGGGCCGCCGAGTGGCTGACATGGCCCGGCTACAGCAAGTTCTGGGCTCAGACAATTCGACACGCGATGCGCAAGAACGATGCGAAGGGACTCACCGTTGAGGTCGTTCAACGCGCCCGCCGCGCGACGGTGACACTCGATGCGGTCGATCCGAGCGGTCGATTCCTCAATGGAGCGGAATCCGAATTGACGGTCATCGACCCACGACTCGGCGAACGCAAACTCTCGTTGAATCAAACGGCTCCCGGCCGCTACGTCGCCGAGTTCGACACGCCCCACTCCGGCGCGTATCACCTGAATCTCTCGCAACGCGCGGCGAACGGTGGCGCGGTCATCCATCAACAAACGCGCGGGCTGACGGTCGGCTATTCCGATGAGTTGCGGCTACGTCCGACGAACATCGAATTGCTGCAACAGATCGCAACCGCAACCGGCGGACGATTCGATCCGCCGCCGAGCGAAGCGCTGCTCGATGCGCCGGGTCGTTCGGTGACCCAACGCATGGCCCAGCAAACTCGGCCGCTGTGGCCGGAACTGGTGATGCTCGCGCTGACTCTGTTCGTGCTCGATGTCGCACTGCGGCGTATCGACATGTCGGTTTGGTTTCCATCGGTCAACACAGCGGTCACTTCCATCGTCAAACAAGCGGCGGCCAAGCGCCCCAGACCTCCCACAAAACCCCAAGTTCGAATCGTCTGATGTCTTCATCTTTCGCCCTCCATTTTTCGCCAGCCGACTTTGGATTCGGCCGGAGCTGGCGAAAAATGAAGGGCCAAAAATCGGAAACCAATCAAGTTGAGGAGTCGATCTGTAATGTGGAGCTCATGGATTCAGCGATTATTTTACGTGGCAGTGTTAGCTTTCTCTGCGTTCGATTCGCACGCTGCGGACTCGATCCACATTGTCGCTGGCCGATCACTCGCGGATTGGTCGGCCGAGTTGCAATCGTCATCGCCGGTGGTTCGGCGTCGAGCGGTGTTGTCGATCGGGGCTTTTGATAAATCTGCGGTGCCGGTGCTGACGAAAGCGTTGGCTCATGAAGACGCGGTGGTGCGCTATTGGGCGGCCAGTGAGTTGGGTGATCTCGGCGAGGATGCGAAGTCCGCAGCCGAGCCGCTACGAAAACTGCTCGGAGAGAAGTTGATCGGTGTGCGGATCGCGGCGGCGTATTCACTGTGCCGCATCGGAGAAGTCGAGCATGGCTTGCCGTCACTGCTCGAAGGTTTGCAGCACGACGAGCGGGGCGCCTGGAACTCGTCAGCGGATTTCCTCGCTCGCATCGGTCCGCCGGCCAAGGGGGCGATTAAGACCCTGGAAGAAGCCGGGAAGCGCGGGGCCGATCACATCGCGGACATCTGCAACGAGGCGCTGCGGCGGATTCGTGGCGTCGATCAGCCAGTGCCGTCCAAGACGACGAATCCAACTCAGGGGGACGCTGCGGGTGGGAAGCCGAACAAGAAGGTGACGGCGGCGTCCGTGTTCTCGAAAGCGTTCGTCGACGAAGACGTCAGCCGGTTTTCCAAATCAATTGAGAAACGAAAACAACCAAACGTCTTGTGGATCAGCGCGGAAGACATTTCGCCGAGTCTTGGTTGTTATGGCGACTCGTATGCGGTGACGCCGAGATTGGATCAACTCGCGAGCGAAGGGATGCGGTTCACTCGCTGCTTCACTCATGCGGGAGTCTGCGCGATCTCCCGGTCGGGGTTGATCACGGGGATGTATCCGGTGTCGATCGGCAGCCAGCACATGCGGTCACAGATTGAGTTGCCATCCAACGTGAAGGCGTTTCCAGAATACCTGCGAGCGACCGGGTATTGGACAACGAACCGCTCAAAGACGGACTACAACTTCGCCGTACCCAAGAAAGCCTGGGACGAGAACAGTCCCAACAGCCGCGACTGGCGCGGGCGAGCGGCCGGGCAGCCGTTCTTCAGCGTGATCAATCTCGTGACGACGCACGAGAGTCAGATTCGAGGCAAATTCGGTGAAACTCTGCACGATCCGGCAAAGGCTCAGTTGCCGCCGTACATTCCCGACACGCCGGTAACTCGGCGCGATTGGGCGCGGTATGCCGATCTGCTGACGACGCTCGATCAGCAAGTCGCGGCGATCTTGGATCAGTTGGAAGCCGACGGACTCGCGCAGGACACGATCGTCTTCTTCTGGGGCGATCATGGTCAGGGACTGCCGCGCGGAAAGCGGTGGCTGTATGACTCAGGGACGCGAGTGCCATTGATCATTCGCTGGCCGGGGAAGTTGAAGCCAGGATCGGTGAATGAGGATCTGGTTTGCTTTCTGGATTTCGCGCCGACGATGTTGCGGCTGGCGGGAGTTGAGTTGCCGTCGCACTTGCATGGTCGGCCATTGGCGGCGTTGGAGGTTGGGACGACAGCCATCAGCTCTCAGCCATCAGCCAACAGCCGGCAATACATTTTCGGGCATCGGGACCGGATGGACGAGACTTATGATTTGATCCGGTCGGCTCGCGACACGCGGTTCAAGTACATCCGCAACTATGCGCCGCGGCGGACGTACGCTCAGAACATCACCTACATGAATCAGATGCCGACGATGAAGGAGTTGCGGCGTCTGCACGCGGAAGGATCGTTGACCGGCGCACCGGCGCTCTTCTTCCGTGAGTCGAAGCCAATTGAAGAGTTGTTTGATACCGAGGCCGATCCGCATGAGGTCGTGAATCTCGCAGATCGTCCCGAACATGCTGAGACCCTGAAGCGAATGAGGGCGGCGCTTGAACGCTGGCAAGAGGACGTCAGCGATTCGGGTTTGATCCCGGAACCGTTGCTGGCCACGCCGTTGAAAGTTCCGTAGCCGCGTTCGCCAGAACGCGGGGCGAGACGACGATCCGCCCGTATTCTGGCGAATGCGGCTACGAACGATCGCGCCACTCACACGCTTCTGCCATGCACGCTTCCAATCGCGTGCGGATCAATTCGAGCAGCGCGGCCTCGCCGAGTTTCAACGTCTCGGCGACTTGCTCGGCGGAGATCGGTTCGCCGAAGACGACTCGCACGGTCGAGAAGTGCGGCAGCTTGTGATTTCGACCGAGTGCTCGATCGGCACCGGCGACGCCGACCGGACAGACGGGGACGTTGGCTCGGCGAAGCATCGCGAGGAATCCCGGTTTGATCTCGCCCAGCTTGCCGTCGGGACTGCGTGTTCCTTCGGGAAAGATGCCAACCCAGAAGCCCGCTCTCAGACGAGCGATCATTTCTCGCAGGACGGCGGTGCCGGCGGACTCGCGATTGATCGGCAGGACGTAGGTGTTCCGCAACACCCAACCGACGAAGGGGACGCGAAACAAATTCTCGCGAGCCACAAAACTGACCGGCCGACGCAGCGGCAGACCGACCAGCAGCGGGTCAAGAAAACTCTGATGGTTGATGATCAGCAGCATCCCGCCGCGATGTGCAATGTGCTCGTGCCCGCGTGCTCGGTAACGCAGCCACAGCGCGAACACCAGCCGCAGGACGAGTTGAATGGTGGACCACACCCAGTTGCGGCGTTCCGGCTGCGATTCGATGGGGAAGTCAGGCATCAGTAAAAATCGCGTGAGGGTGAGGACTGTCCGGCTGATGGCTGTCGGCTGATTGCTGATGGCTGCTATCACAAAATCGCCGAGCCAAGCGGCATGATGATGCCCAACGGCTGTCTTGCAAATCGAAGCTATGGGGATAGTCTCTGCCGCGCTTGGCACGATTCTTTGGCAGCATCCGCCGGAACGCGCTAGCGTCCGGTTTTTGATGGGCCAGCACGGCTCAACCGGGGCTAGCGCCCTGCGGCTGATTGATCTGTCTCCTCTACTCCGCAGAAAGAACCGCTGATGAGAACCTTGGCCGCTTCAATCACCTGTTGGACGCTGTTGTTGTTCGGAGCCGTTGCTCTGCAAGCTCAGGAGACGCCGAAGGGCGAGGTCATGAAGTTCAGCTTCGAGAGCAGCAAGATCTTCCCCGGCACGTTTCGCGATTATTGGGTCTATGTCCCCAAACAGTACGATCCGGCGAAGCCGGCGTGCGTCTTCGTCTGTCAGGACGGAATTCAATACAACGCTCCGGCGGTCTTCGATGACTTGATCGCCAAGAAAGAGATGCCGGTCACGATCGGCGTCTTCGTCATGCACGGCCGAGTGAAGGCGCAGTCGGACCAAGCTCTCGACCGATTCAATCGCAGCTTCGAGTACGACGGACTCGGCGATGGATACGCTCGGTTCATCCTCGACGAGATTCTGCCGGAGGTTGAAAAGAAGAAGACGGCGGACGGTCGCGAGATCAAGTTGTCGCAGGACGGCAACGACCGTTGCATCGCCGGCAGCAGCAGTGGAGCGATCTGCGCCTTCACGGCGGCGTGGGAACGCCCCGATGCGTTTCGCCGAGTCTTCAGCGCGATCGGCACCTACGTCGGCCTGCGCGGAGGACAAAACTATTCGACGTTGATCCGCAAGTACGAGCCGAAGCCGCTGCGCATCTTTCTGGAAGACGGCAGCAACGACAACAACATTTACGCGGGTGACTGGTGGATCGCGAATCAGGCGATGGAACGCTCGCTGGTCTTCGCAGGCTACGAGGTCGATCACAAGTGGGGCGAAGGCGGGCACAGCGGCAAGCACGCGGGCGAAATCTTCCCGGACGTGATGCGCTGGATTTGGAAGGATTGGCCGGCTCCGGTCAAGGTCGGCAAAGGCTCGCCACAGATTCAAGAGATTCTGATTCCGGGGGAAGACTGGCAACTCGTCGGCGAAGGCTACAAGTTCACGGAAGGCCCGGCGGTCAACGCGAAGGGGGAGGTCTTCTACAACGACGTGGGCGCGAGCAAGACGTTTAAGGTCGGACTCGACGGTAAGGCGACGGAGTTTCTCGCCGACTCGAAGCGCGGCGACGGCCAAGCGATCGGCCCGGACGGTCGGCTGTACGCGAACGCCGGCGCGACCGAGCAACTGCTCGCATGGGATGCTGACGGCAAATCGACGGTCTTCGCCGAGGGCTTCAAAGGCAATGATCTCGTTGTGCGACACGACGGCAGCGTGTATGCGACCGCTCCATTCAAGACTCCAAACAACAGCGACGTTTGGTACGTCTCGCCCAAGGGTGAGAAGAAAATCGTGGACAGCGGCTTGAAGTTCGCCAACGGCATCTGCTGCTCGCCGGATCAAACTCTGCTGTACGTCGCGGATAGCCGGACGCATTGGGTCTACAGCTATCAAATTCAGACGGATGGCTCGCTGGCTCACAAACAAAAATATTTTCATCTGCATGTGCGCGACGTTGACGAGGACAGCGGCGTCGATGGACTCCGCACCGATCGCGATGGTCGCTTGTGGGCGGCGACTCGCATGGGGCTGCAAGTCTGCGATCAACCGGGGCGAGTCAACTGCATCATCCCAACTCCGAACGGCAAGCTCGCCAACCTGACGTTTGGCGGCGAGAACTTCGACACGATCTACGCCTGCTGCGGCGACAAGGTTTATCGCCGCAAGGTGAAGGTGAAGGGAGCCAACGGCTGGGCCGCTCCGATCAAGCCGGGGACGCCGCGACTGTAGTCAATGAGACGGAGTAAGGAGTGCAGAATAAGGAATTCAGAAGGACGAAGGACAAGCAGAACGGTGTGCCCAAAATGTTTTGCGTTCTGCAATCCTTATTCGGCAATCCTTATTTTCATCTGAAATTGACCAGTGCTTACGGAAGAGGCCGCAACCACGAATCCAACTTTGTCTGAGGTCTTTATCATGCTGATGAGCCTGTGGATTCCGATCCTCGTCGCCTCGGCGACGTTGTTCTTCGCCAGCTTTCTGTCGTGGATGGTGGTGCAGCTTCACCGCAAAGATTGGGTGAAGCTCGCCAAAGAAGATCAGTTCATGCAGGCGGCGCGCGACTGCGAGATTCCAGTGGGCAGCTACATGTTCCCCGGCTGTGACTCGGCGGCGGAAATGAAGAGCGAGGCTTACGCCAAGAAGTGGGAGGCCGGACCGTGCGGCATCCTCTCGATCTATCCGAAGGTCAACATGGGCCGGAATCTGGGCCTCACGTTTTTGTACTTTCTCGTGGTCAGTTTCTGTCTGGCCTATCTCGCGACGTTGGCACTGCAACCGGGAGCGGATTTCATGGCGGTCTTCCGGTTCGTCTCGACGGCTGGGTTCATGACGTTCTTGGCGGCGATCGTGCAGCACGCGATTTGGTTTCACAGCCGAATCGTCGGGCACGTTTTGGAATCCATCGCCTACGCCGCGATCAGCGGAGCGATCTTCGCTGCGCTCTGGCCCACGGTTTAGAACCTGTTCAACATTAACACCATGTTTTGACGAGCGACTGTCTTCATCCGTGGCCGTGTCTGAATCCGCGGGGTGCCCAGGCGACTCCCTGCGGATTCAGACACG
>CAMDDX010000157.1 GCA_945893075.1 Planctomyces sp. SH-PL62
CGTGCCGCGGACGATCTCGTCCTGACCGACGATGACTTTGCCGATCTCGCTGCGGAGCTTGTGGAAGTCGTCGCGAAAGCGGTCGAGTTGAGCGGACAGGTCGGCGGTGGGACTCATGCGGGTGCGGCTCCGGTCGGAATGGGGCCGCAGTCTGTTGGCCGTTTTGCGTTTCTGCAACGGCGGCCCGCGCGACGGGCTTCTTGAATTCTTCAGAATCTCCAGACAAATCCCCGGACGGGTCGGATCAAGACCTCTGCACTCAGAGCGAGTGCCGATGGGGGCAGCGCATGAGTGGCGGCGATTGGGGAGATCGGTTTCGGGAGCGGCTGGATGGCCATAATCCGGCGGACCCGCAGCACGTCACGGCGTTGGTTGATGCGATCCTGACAAGTGCTCGCGACGCGGGGGCCAGCGACGTGCATCTGGTGCCGCAAGAGTTCGGGCTGGCGATGTTGCTGCGGCTCGACGGCGTGTTGCAGCCGGTCGCCGAATTGCCGAAGGAAACCTCCACAAACGTGATCGCGCGGCTGAAGGTGCTGTCGGAGTTGCTGACTTATCGAACCGATGTGCCACAAGAGGGGCGTGTGCGGTCGGACTCAATGGCGGTCTCGAATGGAAACGGCGCTCGGCGCGGGTCTCCTGACCCCGCCGCCGGCGCTCGGCGTGGGTCTCCTGACCCCGTCGCTGAGGGAGACCTGCGGTCCAATGGGACGGCGGGGTCCGGAGACCCGCGCCGAGCGCTGGATAACCCGCGCCGAGCGCCGGGACAGACCGTTGAAATGCGGGTCAGCACGTTCCCGACGCTGTTTGGCGAGAAAGCGGTCGTGCGATTGTTCGTTGGATCGGGGACGTTCCGGTTTCTGGGTGAGTTGGGTTTGCCGGAAGACATTGAGACGTCACTGAAGCGTCTGCTGGATCGGCGCAACGGGCTGTTGCTCATCACCGGTCCGGCCGGGAGCGGTAAGACGACGACGGCGTATGCGTCGCTGCGTGAAATCGTGAAGGCAAGTAACTCGACTCGGAGCATCTCATCGCTCGAAGACCCGATTGAGGCGGTGGTGCCGGGTGTCGCGCAATCGCAAATCAGCTCGGCGGCGGGGTTCGATTACGCCACCGGGTTGAAGTCGCTGATGCGGCAAGACCCGGAGGTGATCTTCGTCGGCGAGATTCGAGACCGGAACACGGCCGAGACCGCGTTTCAAGCATCGCTCACCGGGCAATTGGTGCTGACGACGTTTCACTCATCCAGCGCGGCGGGGGCGATCAGTCGTCTGAGCGACATGGGGATCGAACCGTACCTGTTGCGGAGCGGTGTGATTGGGATTGTCGCTCAGCGTTTGTTGCGGAAGTTGTGTGCGTGCGCGAAGCCGGTGAGTGACGCGGATGGATTCGTGGGCCTGGAAGTCCAGCGAGCCTCTCAGCCGGTGGGTTGCGAACAGTGCGGCGGGACGGGCTATCGCGGACGCATGATCGTGTCCGAGTTATTGCAGCCAGATTTGAGCGGCCTGGGTCGCGCGATCTTGTCGCGCGGGGATTTGACGGAAATTGAAACTCTGGCGGTGCAGGCGGGGATGCAGACGTTGTTGCGGCGCGCGTCGCTGGCGGTCGAGGCGGGTCAGACCAGTCCGGCCGAAGTGCGACGCGTGTTGGGATGGGGCATGGGGTAACTGTGATCGAGTCATTTTCCGAAACATGTGTGTTTGTTGGGCGCGTCGTTGGTGGAATGAAAAATGAGAAATGGAAAATGGCAATTGCAAAATGATCGGACAGAAATTTTGCATTTTTCATTCATCATTTCTCATTTTCCATTCTCTGATCAAGTTGCGGCCTCGCCGCCTTCTGACATATCCGTCGCCTGGGTTTGATTCGTCCCAGGCCTTCGAGAGACATCATGGCACAATCAAAATCGCTGGATCTGCAAGACCTGGCGCTGCTGAATCAAGAGATCGCGGCGTTGGTGCGCGCGGGCGTGCCGCTCGAATCGGGATTGGCGATGGCGGGGCAGTCGGGCAGCGGCGCTCAGGAAGTTTTGATGTTGCAGTTGGCTCAACGGCTGCGCGAGGGGCAATCGTTTTCCGAGGCATTGCACACTGTGGGGGGCGACTTGCCCAAGCTGTATCGCGCGGTGGTGGAGGCGGGTGCTCGGACGGGACGCTTGCCGGAGGCGTTGGAATCGTTGGCGACGTTCGCTCAGCAGACGCTGCAATTGCGGCGGCGGATTGACTTGGCGTTGATGTATCCGGCGTTGGTGCTGCTGATGGCGGGATTGTTGTTCGCGTGGCTGGTGGCCTTTTGGGTGCCGCGGCTGAGCGATGCGTATTTCTGGTTGCAGATTCCGGCGACGGCTTGGGTGCGGCGATTGGAATGGTTGAATCAGCACTTGAGCGGGTGGGCGTGGATCATTCCGGCGTTCGTGACGGTGCTGGGAAGTTGGTGGTGGTTCTCGACACGCGGGCGATACGGTTTGAAGGGAACGACCGAGACCTCCACCTGGTCGGCGTTTCGGATCTTGCCTGGAATCAACTCGATCGTGGGGAATTTTCGGCGAGCGAATTTCTGCGACCTGATGGCGATGCTGCTGGATCATCAAGTTCCATTGCCAGAGGCATCGTTGTTGGCGGCCGAGGCGGCGGGAGATCGCCCGTTGCAGCGCGTCGCCGCGCGGATCGCCAGCGGTGTCAGGTCGGGGCACTCGCTGGCCGATTGTCTGGCGGTGGGGCGCGAGTTACCTCCGTTCGTGTCGTGGATGCTGATCTGTGGCGAGCGGCAAGGAACGTTGATCACGACGCTGCGTCAGGTGGCCGACGTGTTGCGTCAGCGAGCGGCCTCGCAATCGGATTGGCTGCGAATCATGTTGCCGACGTTGCTGGTGATCTTCGTTGGCGGCACGGCCGTGTTGGCATACGCGCTGACGGTGTTCGTGCCGATGTCGCAGTTGTTGCACGCCCTGGGAAATTACAGTCCGTAGTTCATTCATGTCCCCTCTCTCCCGCATCGGGGGAGAGGGTTAGGGTGAGGGGGTCGAATCGCAATCGACGCTCGAAGACAGCCCCCTCACCCCAGCCCTCTCCCCCGATGCGGAGGAGAGGGAGTAATTCAGCAAGGACATCGCGATGTTGCGATTTGGTTACCGAGCGACGGATGAGAACGGCCTGGAGGTCGAGGGGGACTTGTCGGCTCCGTCGATCGACGTCGCTCGGCAGGAGTTGGCGCATCGTGGGTGGCAGGTGATCGAGTTGTCGGTGCTCGAGGCCGATGCCGCGAACAGCGCGGTTCCGATTCCTCCGGTGGCGGTGCCGCCATCAGCCCGCGCCTCGTTGGGGGCGTTGAGCGGCTCGGATGCGGAACTGCTGGCGGGTCAGATGGCGAATGTGACGGGCGCAGGTTTACCGCTGTCGGCGGGATTGCGAGCGCTCAGTGAGGAAGTTCCATCGTGGCGCGTGCGGCGTTGGCTGCGCGCGATCAGCGATCGGCTGGAGCGTGGGCAATCGCTCGGTGCGGTGGCTCGCGAGGCCGAGGGTGCGTGGCCGCGCTACTTCTTGGCAATGTTGTCCGCGGGACAGCGCACGGGCAAGCTGCCGATCCTGCTCAACGAGTGCGTCGTCCATTTGCGCACGACGGCGGAAGTCCGTCGGGAGTTGTGGGTGGCGCTGGCGTATCCCGCCGTGCTGATCTCCGTGGCGTGGCTGCTGCTGAGCTTCCTGGCAACACTGATTCTGCCACAATTTAAGTCGATCTTTCTGGGCTTCGGCACCGAGCTGCCGTGGATCACAGTGGCGATTCTGTCGTGGTCGGACGTCATTGGCTGGTGGTCTCTGCCGGCGCTGGTCGTGGTCCTGTGGCTGGCGTGGATCTTCAGCGAGCCGCTCGGCTACGAACGCTTGCGAGACGCGCTGGTCAGCCGTGTGCCATTGTTTGGCGAGGCTCGGCGTTCGGCCGCGTTGAGTGAGTTTTGCCGATTGCTGAGCATGTTGGTGAAATACGAAGTTGGTCTGCCGGAGGCGGTGCGACTGGCGGCGGGAAGCGTGCGCGATGCAGACCTGCGGGAAGCCTGTTTCGATTTGGCAACGCGCATCCAAGCGGGTGAATCGCTGACGGACGCAGCGACTCAGATTGGTCGTTTCCCGCAAGACTTGTTGCACCTGTTCCGTTGGGCCGATCGGGGCGAAGACTTCGCCGAGGGATTGCAAAACGCCAGCGAAGTGCTGAACGCTCAAAGCCGAGTCCACTCGCACACGCTGGCGATCGTCTGCGAACCGGCCGTGACGATCTCCATCGGCATCGCGGTGGGATTGACGGTGATCGCGCTGTTCATGCCGCTGGTGAAATTACTGAATGATCTGAGTTGAGAGAAAACATTCCGCCACCCTGCTTGCCAGGGAGGTTCCCGCGCTCTGTCGCTAGCCGCAGAGCACGGGAACCACCGAGATGAACTCGGTGGCGGATGAAAACGACAAGTCGAGGAACGCCGTGCGTGACAATTCTCATACGTATTTGACCGACTTCGGCCAACTGGTTTTTGTTATCTTCGGCGTGCTGTCGGTGTTGTCGTTGCCGCAGTTGGTGTGGACTCGGCGAATCGTTGAGCGAGTGCGAGCCGCGCTGGCCAACCCACGAAATGGCGTCGAGCTGGTCCCCTTCGCCACGTTCAGCCATTGGGCGCAATGGAGCTTTTTGGCTGGCATCGCGGTGACCGTCGTGTTGGCGGCGGAGGCGCAGTTCGATACCGGCGCGCGTGAGTTTACGTTGATTCCCGTCTGCGCCGCCGTCGCGTTCTGGTGCCTGATTGAAACGATTGTCAGCGTAATGTCACGCACGCTGTGTCAGCAGACCAGTCGATTCATGGCGATGCGACAACTGGATGCACAAGGCTTGGCCGACACCATGCGGTTGTTGCCCCAAGGGATCAGCCCGCCGGTTTCCGAGGAATCGTTGCACCGTCAGCTCAACATCCTGGGGCGTCTTACGTTGGTGTGGTTGAGTTTTATCACGGTTCAAGTGGTGATCGGGGCGTTGGTCCTGATCGCGGTGGGATTGGACATCATCGCGTCCGCCGCCGGGCAATTGCTGCTGATGTTTGTGTTGATCGCGCTGCCGGGCTTGATCGCGATGTATGTGGTGCGGTGCGTGGTCGAGGCGCGTGCTCGGCGAGCTCATTTCCTCTGGTTCCTGGCGGCGACGACTCAGAATCAACGTCCGCTGGCCAGCGAGTTGATGGCCTGGGGCCGCTCGCATCCGGGACGCTACGGCTCGCGCGTGATAGAAGTCGCACGCGATATTGGTGTCGGTGAATCGCTGGCTGATGCGCTCGAGGCGCAAAGCGGGTTGCTCGTTCCGTCGGATCTGATGTCGGTCCGCGTGGCTGAGCAAACCGGGACGCTGGCCGAGACGCTGCGCGATTGCGCCGTGCGGCAGACGCAGTCGCTTAAGGGGGATTCCGTCGTCCGCAACGCCAGCGGCACAGCGATCTGGTTGTGGGCAGTCATCGTGGTCGCGGTGACGATCACCACGTTCTTGATGTACTACATCGTGCCGAAGTTCAAGCAGATCTTTCTCGGCTTCGGCACGGAACTGCCGGGCGTGACCGTGCTCTTGATCACTCTCTCCGACATGGTGGTGCGCTACGGATTCGTGGTCTTGCCTGTGTTCAGCGTGCTGTCGACGGTGTTGCTGTGGTCGTGCGCTGAAGCGTTTCTGAGCGGCTGGTCGGAAACGTGGTTGGCGTGGCGCTTGGGCTACGGCCGCCAAACCGAGATCCCGCGATTGTTGCGGCGGCTGCGCGGCGCGGTGGTCTCCAAACTGCCTTGGCCGGCCGCGTTGCAGCCAATGGTCTTGAAGCATCCGCAAAGCGACATTCGCTCGCGGTTGGAACGGGTGCTGGGCCGAGTCACCGCCGGCATGGGTGTCTGGCCGGCGATGCGCGATTCCGGATTGCTGAATGCTCGCGATGTCAGCCTGCTGGAGATGGCCGAACGCGCGAACAATCTCGATTGGGCCTTGGCCGCCTTGGCCGAGTCCAAAGAACGTTCGCTCGTGCATCGTTGGCAGGTGTTGATGACGCTGTCGGTCCCGGTCTTCACAGTCGCGGCCGGACTGATGGTGCTGCTGATCTGCGTGGGTTTCTTCATGCCGCTGGTGAAACTGCTGCATGATCTGAGTTGAGTTGAGTTGAAAGGTTTCGACATGCGACGACGACAACAATCGCGATCCGGGTTGAATGACGCTCCAGTTGGTGGTTGCGTTTTCGGCCTGAAGGGCCGCAACTCGACAGCCCAGGGCAACGCCCTGGGTGTGGAGTGTTCAAATCCGCGAAGCCCTGAAGGGGCGCAACATCCGACCAGCCGTGTGTCGCCCTTTCAGGGCTTCGGTCTGATCCGTGTCACCGACCCAGGGCGTTGCCCTGGGCTGTCGAGTTGCGGCCCTTTGGGCCAAAGCGCAAGACGAGACCCGCGGTTTCGCATTCCACACGCCCGCGTCCCCCATGCTCGCGCCGGCTTCAGCCTGCTCGAAATGTTCGTCGCGGTGGTCGTCTTCGGCACGGTGCTGATGACCTTCCTGCCGCTGATGCAATCGGTCGGTAGGCAGCAGCGGATGACCGACCAGCGGCTGCTGGCTCTGCGCGAAGCGAACAACGTGCTCGAACAACTCGCGCAACGGAAGTGGAATGAACTCACCGCCGATGAACTGGCGAAGGTGACGCTGCCCGACGATGTGAAATCGAGACTGCCTCAAGCGGCGATGCAGATTGACCTCAGCGAACCGGCCGAGCAACCGCCGTCAAAGCATGTCTCGGTAAAACTGAGTTGGACGCCGCGCTCCGGCCAAGCCGCGCAGTCCGTGCAACTCGCCGCGTGGTTCTTCCAGACGGAGGGTCAGCCATGACGAACCTTGAAGTGCGGCGTGTCAGCACCGCTTTGGATTCTGCCCGGCCGCGTGCCGGCGTCACGCTGACGCAAATGCTGGTCGTCATCGCGCTGACCGGAGTCATCACGACGGCGGCGATCACGACGATCATCACCATGCTGCGAGTGGAAGGCCGCACGACTCAGGTGTGGCTGAGCCAGCAATCGCTGCTGCGGCTGAGCGACGATTTCCGCAGTGACGCTCACGCCGCGAAATTTGCCGAGATCGCCACACAAAACGGAGCCCCCGCACTGATCTTTCAAGGCCACACCGAGACGACGAAGTCCGTGACGTACCTCGTCGCCGAACATCAGGTCACACGCCGCGAGACCGACGGCGACAAGCTGCTGCGAACGGAGGTCTATCGTCTGCCGGACAGCCAAGTGACGTTTGGTTCGACAACCTCGAAGAACGATTCGCCGCGTACGACGACCGGCGAAACCGTGCAACTGAATTGCCGTCGTCCGAATGCTCCGCCGATCAATCAACGCACGCCGCCGCCGTTACACGACGAACATGTCATCGCCGTCATCGGCCGCGATCACCGATTTGAAAAGCCGTAGCACAGGCGGCTCGCCTGTGTCTGGAGAGTGTGTCATGCGAGTTCAGAAACAAATGAGAAGCAGGCGAGCCGCCTGCTCTACGGCGAAGCGTTCCGGCATTGCCTTGTTGGTGGTGCTGGTCGCACTAGGGATCGTGTCGTCGATCGCGATCACGCTGTTGCGGCTGGCGGTGATGCATCATCGGCAGGCACAGCACGAGACGTCGGTCGCTCAAACACGCTGGCTGGCGGAGTCCGCCTTGGACCGCACCGCCGTGCAACTGAAAGCGGATGCCAAGTTCAACGGCTCGACGTGGTCGATTCCCGCCAAGCAACTCGATGGCCGCCATACCGCGCAAGTCACGATCGAGGTGAAACAGGTCGAGAACTCTCCCCAAGCTCGTGAAGTCACGGTCATTGCCGATTACCCGACCAATTCACCGCAACGAACACGCACACGCATGGTGCGGCGAATTGATCTGTAGATTTGAGTGTCACCAGAATCCGGTTTTTCAGCCCCAAGGGGGTGTAATTCGATAGCCCAGGGCATCGCCCTGGGTTGGCCATACGAGAAAGATTCTTCAGCCCTGAAGGGGCGCAACTTGTTCGGATGTCAGGCGAGTTACGCCCCGTTGGGGCTCAAAAACGGTTGGTGGTAAACCAACCCAGGGCGTTGCTCTGGGCTATCGAGTCCGTCCCCGTTGGGGCCAAAACCGGAAGGCCGGTGACACCTCTTTGAAATCGAGTTGTCTCGTGTCTTTCCCAAAGTGATCCCGTCATGCCGCACTCTCCACAACCTGCCAAGCCATTCGTTGAGCGTAATCCTCTGCGCGGCGGCTTTACGTTGATCGAGTTGCTGGTGGTGATCTTCATCATTGCGATTCTGATCGCGGTGCTGTTGCCGGCGGTGATGCAAAGCGTCGAGGCGGCACGGCGAGCACAATGCCAAAGCAACCTCGCGCAGATTGGTTTGGCGATTCACAACTACGAGATGGCTCACAACGTCTATCCGCCGGGTAGCGTCAATCCGACCGGTCCCATTCGTTCCGAAGCGCAGGGTTATCACATGAGCTGGATGGTTCAGCTTCTGCCGTTTATCGAACAGCAAAACCTCCTCCAAACGATGGACTTCGCGGTGGGGGCCTATGACGAAAAGAATTCGCGAGCACGCCGAATGAAGATCCCGATTTATGTCTGCCCCAGCGACTTCTACATGCCCACTCGGCAAGCTGCCGCCAGCAGCTACGCCGGAGTCCACCACGACGTGGAAGCCGCCATCGACCACGGCAATCACGGTGCGTTCGTGCTCAACCTGGCGTTGCCACGCGCCGCCTTTACAGACGGCATGGCCCACACGGTCTTTGTTGGTGAAAAGCTGCAGCGCGGCGACGAACTGGGCTGGATCTCCGGCACGCGAGCCACGTTGCGCAATGGCGGACAGCGCATCAACCTCAATCAACATGAACTGCAAACTCATTTTCCAATTTCGCCCGACGGTTCGCAGGCTCCACCAAACAAGCCTGAATTCGTGGGGGGCTTTGCCAGCCCTCACGAGAGTGGAGCCTTCTTTCTGATCGGCGACGGTTCGGTCAATTTCATCAATCAAAACCTCGACGAAGCGATTTATCGGCGACTCACCAACCGTTCGGACGGCGAGGCGCTCGGAGAGGCGTTTTAAGCAATGTCCCTACCCCCACCGAGCTTGTCTCGGTGGAACCGGGCTTCTGCACTACGAACCTCAAAACATGACCGCCGTAGTGCAGAAGCCCGATGACCACCGAGACAAGCTCGGTGGGGCTCATAGATTTCGGCCACTTATTCTTGAAGGAACCCTGCCATGAAATGTTTTCTCGACTCATCACCCTGTGCGAGTCAGTCGCCGCGCCGATCCGGTTTCACGCTCATCGAGTTGCTGGTGGTCATCGCGATCATCGCGGTGCTGATCGCGCTGCTGTTGCCGGCCGTGCAGCAAGCTCGCGAGGCGGCTCGGCGAGCATCTTGCAAGAACAATCTCTGCCAGATCGGACTGGCCATCCACAACTACGAGATGGCTCACAACGTCCTGCCGCCGGGAAGCGTGAATCCGACCGGGCCGGTTCGCTCGGAGCCGTCAGGCTATCACATGAGCTGGGCGGTGCAGATTCTGCCCTACGTCGATCAGCAAAACGTGTTTCGAAACATCGACTTCACCGTGGGAGCCTACGATGTGAAAAACGAAAAGATCCGCAAGCAGGTGATCTCGGTCTACAGTTGCCCGAGCGACTTCCGCCCGGTGATGGATAACAACGTCGCAGCGAGCAACTATGCCGGAGTGCATCACGACGAAGAGGCTCCGATTGACCACGGCAATCATGGCACCTTCGTGCTGAATCTCGCCGTGCCGATCGACTCCGTGACCGACGGGACCAGCAACACGCTGTTCGTCGGCGAGAAAGGGCTGCAGCGGGAAGAGCTGGGCTGGATCAGCGGCACGCGAGCCACGCTGCGCAACACCGGCGCAAAAATCAATCACAATCTGGCGGGCCTGCGGAATCAGTTTCCGATCGACAATGTCGTCAGCGCCGCAGCCATCACCGCGGAATCGGTCGGCAGCTACTCCAGCCACCACACCGGCGGCGCACACTTCTTGATCGGAGACGGTGCCATCCGCTTCCTCAACGAGAACATCGAACAGTCCCTCCTGCGCCGTCTCGCCAATCGCTCCGACGGACAACCGACCGAGGATTATTAAGATTTCTCCTGAAGAGCCGGAACTCTTAAGTCTCCCAAGTTCCGCGGCCCAATCCACGCAGCGCGTCACCGGTCAGCCGATAGGTCGTCCAATCGGACATCGGCTTCGCTCCCAGGCTTTCGTAGAAACGGATCGACGGTTCATTCCAGTTGAGCACTGACCATTCCATGCGCCCGCAGTCACGCTCGACCGCGATCTGAGCGACACGCTGGAGCAGCGCTTTGCCAAGTCCCTGCCCGCGATACGCCGGCCGCACGAACAGGTCTTCCAAATACACGCCCGGCTTGCCCAGGAACGTCGAGAAGTTGTGGAAGAAGAGCGCGAAGCCCACGGCCTCGCCAGCCACGCTCGCGACCAACGCTTCGACATGCGGCCGCTCACCGAACAATGCGCTGTGCAATGACGCTTCGTCCGCGACCACTTGATCCAGCAGCCGTTCGTACTCGGCCAGTTCGCGGATCAAGCCCAAGATCGCCGGCACGTCGGCAACGGTCGCGAAACGAATGTCAGCAGCAGATTCTTCAGGCATGACGCGAAGTCCGGGGTCGGGTGTTCGGTTTTTCGGAATTGGCCGGGATCGAGTCTGGTTCGCGAAAAAAGCTGACTCCGGCCAATTCCGAAAAACCGAACACCCGACCCCTGAACTCAGACTGGCGATCGAGACTCAAAATTTCCGGCCGGCTCCAAATTGACCGACTCCCGTTTGATTGGCGGGCGATTGAGTGTATGAGCCGCTGAGTCCGCCACCTTCGCGCTCATGCAAGTCGTCGTGCAGTGAGCGGAGTTCCTCAACGGACCACTCTTCGATCTTCCAATCGGCGGAGAGTTGGCTGCCGTGGTTGGGACCGCGCAGGTGATTCACCAGCGTTGCGGATGTCGGATTGAAGTCCCCTTCGACGGACCAATGATTCCCGCGCAACGGGTAGTGGCCGGTGGTCGCGACTTGGATCTCTTCCGGGACGGCGGCCTTCGGGCGTTCGTTCTGGCCTTTCATCAGCCAGCCGAAGGTCCAGGCATCCAGCGGTGTGGTGCAGCCGTGCTTGAAGTAGCGCAGGACTTCGCCGTCATCGACGCAGACGACGCTGGGCAGTTCGCGAGCCTCAAGCAGCTCGGCTAGCTCAGGCACGTCGGCGCGATCGACAATCTGGATGTGGTTGTCGGGAGTCTCGCCGATCTTCCAGCCGCGAGCCTGCATGGACTCGAATTCGCCGCCGGGTTGGCGCAAGCGTTTCAGTTCTCGCTCGCACTTGTCGCAGTCCTTCGCGGTGATGAACAGCACGCGCAGTTTGCGTGGTAGGACACGACGAGGTTCCGTCGCATCTGAGTTGGCCGTCGCTCGGACGGCGGTTGGTTTGTCATTCCGTCCTTGGTCTTGGGCGACCGCCGTGAATCCTGTCACGGCGGCGAGCAGCAATGCTGCCTTCGCCAGCAATCGACCAGTCATGCGCTATCACCTCATGGTTGCGAATCCCAGGGAATTTCCTGACCGACGCGAGGCATCGGTCGTAAATCGGCCCGACGAGCGTTTCGGGCGAGCAAACCGCAGGCCGCGAGCGAACGGCCGGCCGGAGTATGCGCGACGTTCGCCAAGTGTTGAAGTCAGCCACTCTCAGGCTTGCGAATTTCACGCGCCGGCCATGATCGTCGAATCGAGTAGGTGGACTATTCATCGCGCGAACGGACAGAATCCGATGGTGTCCGGTGAGTTTCACGAGATTGCGCACGATGACTTGTCCGATCGGAGTTGATGTCGCACACGCCGCCCGTTTGCTGCGGGAAGGCAAGCTCGTGAGCTTCGCGACCGAGACGGTTTACGGATTGGGGGCCAATGCTCTCGACGTCAACGCGGTCGCGCGCGTGTTCGCGGTCAAGAACCGGCCGCACTTCGATCCGCTGATCGTTCACATCGCCGAGCGTGCGTGGTTGCCTCGGCTGGTGACGTCGTGGCCGGCGACGGCGGAACGACTCGCCGCGAAGTTCTGGCCGGGACCGCTGACGCTCGTGCTGCCGAAGACGGTGTTGGTTCCGGACCTCGTGACTTCCGGCCTGCCGTCCGTCGCAGTGCGCATGCCATCGCATCCGCTCGCGCTGGAGTTGTTGCGGCTCGCAGATGTGCCGGTCGCCGCGCCGAGTGCGAACCCGTTCGGACAGCTCAGCCCGACTCGCGCGGAGCACGTTGCGGATCGGCTGGGAGATCAGATCGACTATCTGCTGGACGGTGGCCCGTGCGCAGTCGGCGTCGAATCGACGGTGCTGCTGTTGGAGTCGGACGGAACCGTGCGATTGCTGCGTCCCGGTGGCGTCGCGTTGGAAGAGATTGAAGCCGTGATCGGTCCGCTCAGTCAGCGATCGCACACGATCACAGCAAACAATCAAGCGGCTCCGTCCCCCGGTCTGCTGCCGCAGCATTACGCGCCGCTCACACCGTTGGTGGTCGTGGAAGACATTGCCAAGTGGACCTCACCGGAGCGTTGCGGGTTGTTGACGCTGCAATCGCATCCGGCGGCTCATCGTTTTGCGGCTGCCGAAGTCTTGTCGGCCAGCGGCAACTTGACCGAGGCCGCCGCGAATTTCTTTGCGGCCTTGCGACGGCTCGATGCGGCGCGGGTCGAACGGATCATCGCCGAACCGCTCCCAAATCGCGGACTCGGAGTTGCGCTGAACGACCGGTTGACGAGAGCCGCGCACGATGAGTCAAAATGATTCCTTGATGAGCACGTCCTACAGGATCGCGTGAATTGGCGTGCCATCGCAAATCGTCAGGGGGCGGCCGAGGTTGTCGGGCAGTTGTAGGTGCGGATCGACGCCGAGGCTGTGATAGATCGTCGCCGCGAGGTCTTCCGGCGACGTGGGATTGTTGGCGGGATAAGCAGCGAAGCGGTCGCTGGAGCCGTGGACGATGCCGCCGCGAACACCGCCGCCAGCGAGGACCGATGTGAAACAACTCGGCCAGTGATCACGTCCGTCGGCACCAGCACCGGCTCCTCCGACGACGCTTTGGGCCACACGCGGAGTACGCCCCATCTCACCAGTCCAAACGATAAGCGTCTCGTCGAGCATTCCGCGCTCTTGCAGATCATCGAGCAACGCGCTGAAGGCTTGGTCGGTGACGGGGCAGAGCCGCGTCTTCAAGTCGATGAAGTTGCGGTTGTGGGTGTCCCAATAGACGCTGACATTCGTGATGCCTTCGTTGGGCCAGAAGACGGTGACGAACGGCACTCCCGCCTCAACCAAGCGCCGTGCTTGCAGCACCGATTGGCCATGCGCATTCATGCCGTACCGCTCGCGGACGGCTGGCGGTTCACGCGAGAGATCGAACGCTTCGACCGCACCACGCGACGACAGCAACGAGAATGCTCGGTCGTAGTGGCTGCGAGTGGCGGCGATGTTCGCGTGTTGTTCGAGACCTCGAAGTTGTTGGTCGATGCCGGCAAGCAATTCGCGCCGATTGTTGGATCGCAGTTCCGGCACATCGGCATGCAATGCAAAATCGCCGACCTTGTAGTCGGGTTTGCTGGCGTCGGCGTCGATGCGCATGGGATTGAAACTCGGACCGAGCCAGCCGGCTCCTTGACCGTGAGATTCCTCAACGAAGCGCGGAGCGCCGTTGGGAACGACGGGCATCATCGACACGAACGGCGGCAGCGGCCCACGACCGCGACCCAGGCGAGCCATCACGGCTCCGATGCTCGGCCAGTCTTCGGCCAACGGCGCGCCGCGACGAGGGACGGCTCGGCCAGTCAGTGGCAAGTGCGTGGCCATCGTGTGATCGACGTCGCCGTGGGTCATCGAACGAATGATCGCCAGCTTGTCAGCTCGCTGAGCCAGTTTGGGCAGATGCTCGCAGATTTGAACTCCGGGGAGCTTCGTCGAGATCGGCTGAAACTCGCCTCGGTACTCCAAGGGCGCGTTCGGTTTTACGTCCCAGGTGTCCTGCTGAGCAGGACCACCCCACATCAGGAGGACGATGCAGGCCTTCGCTCGCGGACGTGCTGCGCCGACCGACGACGTTGCTTCGGCTCGCGCGGCGGGGTTTCGTTGGAACCACTGCGGCAGGTCGAGCCCCACGAGACTGAGTGCTCCGGCACGCAGCACTTCGCGACGGCGCATCGGTGCGGCGGCGAAGAAATCTCGGCAGGCAGTCGGTGAGAGAACGCTCATGGCGGGCCAACGTACGTGGCGGTTCACCGGCAATCAAGAGGGTTGGCAAGTCGAGGACTCCATGCAGAACGGCGAGTCCGTGCGTTGACAACTCAAACGAGCCCCGCATATACCTTCGCCGCTTCGGAATCATCGAAATTACTGGATTTCCTCGACGATTCCAAGTCATTCTTGGGCTGCGGCCGTGGGCTGCGGCGAGACCCCGAAATTCCGTGTCCGGGAGGTTGCAATGAAGGAGGCCGTTCGTGGTTAAGTTGCGTTTGCGAGATAACGAAAAGATTCAAGACGCGGTGAAGCGGTTTCGAAAGTTGGTGGAACACGCTGGAATCAAGAAGGAAATGCGCCGCCGCGAGTATTACGAAAAGCCGAGTGAAATCTCTCGCCGCAACCGCCGCCGAGCGGAACGCCGCGCACGATTGGCTCGCCTGAGTCCGAACGGCGCTGGCCCCACCAGCGGTGCTGGCATGAACGCCCCCTAGCAACGACTCTCCGACGAACTTGGATTCGTCGAAACACATCCGGAAACAAAAAAGCCCTCGTCTTTCGACGAGGGCTTTTTTTATCGTGGCAGGATCGCGCTAAGAGCTACTGAGATGACGAGCATCACTCGTCGTCGTCCTCTTCTTCTTCCTCTTCTTCCTCTTCTTCTTCCTCTTCGAGTTCGATTTCGACCTCAGGCTCTTCAACTTCGACTTCCGGCACGTAGGTCACTGCGGGGGCAACGGTGCCTGGCGGCGGGGCTCCGACGGCTTCCTTCACGGCCTGCAACCAATAGAGCCGCTTGCTCTTGGAACGCAGCACATCCAACCGCTCTTCGGCGGCTTTCTTCTGATCAAACGGGAAGCGGTCCTCTTCCTTTTGGGTGCTGTTATAGATCACCCAGACGATGCGCCGACGTTCGACCGGCTTCGTGCGGGGCTTCTTTTTGACCGCCTTCTTCTTGACCCCGGGCGCGGCACGTTTCTTCTTGCCGTCTTTTTCCGCAGTGCCTTCGGCGGCATCGCGTGCATCGGCGGCCTCAATCTCTTTGCGCTTATCCAAACGGCTTGCCATGTTCCTTGGCTTCTCCCATTAACACCGGATTTGCCAGAGACCCCTGTGTCGGAACCGGTTCCGGCGGCGGGCGACTGGCGAAGGGGCGGCAGAATAGCAAACCGGCGGCGACCAGCCAACCGGCTCATGGCCGGAGTCCCTGCCATTTTCCTCGAAACAATCAGAAAAGTTTCTGTAACCGGACTCCGCCAACCGATTGTTGGAAAAGAGATCAGACTGCGCGAGCCGTGTTCAAGGAGAGCGGTTCGTCACATACCCGCCGAGGCGGGCACCTGCCGAAGACGAAGGAGAGGAGCTCATGCGACATCTTGGGAAATGGCTGCTGGCGATGGGTCTGCTGGCCATCGCGCCGGCGGCCAGCGACGCGGCACTGTGGGGCAACTCGGCCCAGAATCAGCAAGCGGTCAAGCAGAAAAACCAGAAGGCCGCCAACGAGGTGGCTGGTGCTCTGCGAGGAGCCAAGCTGCAAGGCTATGACATCGGCATCGAGGTCAAGGAAGGGACCGCCATCCTGACCGGCGAAGTGACCGATGCGGCTCAGAAGGACAAAGCCACGCAAGTCGCCTCGAAGGCGAAAGGCGTGAAGAAGGTCGATAATCGGCTGGTGGTTTCGCCGCCCAAAGCGGTCGCGGCCAGGCAGGCCGAGAAAGAAATACAACAGGCCGCCGCCGCCGTGGAAAGCGCTCCGCCGACGAATCAGCAAATGGCGGAACGAATCGCAGGTGCGCTCGGCAAAGCCGGGATGAGCGGCTTCGATTTGGAAGTTCGCTTCCAAGAGGGCCAAGCTCTGATCGGTGGTGCGGTGGCGAATCCGGCTCAACGGGCACGGATCACGCAAGTGGTCTCGAGCCTCGACGGCGTCGAAATGGTGGACAATAGGGTGACGGTCACGCCACAAGCGGCGGTTCGTCGTCCGGCCGGTCCGCCTCCCTATGCGAATCAAGCTGCTTACGGTGGTCCCCAGATGATGCGTGCTCCGATTCATCCCGCCGCGTACCAACAAGAGGGTGGCCCGATGCCGGGCGGTCCGATGCCGGGAGGCCCAATGGGTGGCGCGATGCCAGGCATGCCGATGCCGCCCATGCCGATGGGGCGATCGAACGCGGGACAGATCAACGACATGCCGAATCTGCCGAACTATGCGTGGCCCAGCTACGCCCAGTATCCGAACTCGGCGGCGATCTCGTACCCGAAGGAATACAGCGCGAGTGCGTGGCCTTACATCGGACCGTTCTATCCGTATCCGCAAGTTCCGCTGGGCTGGCGATCGGCTCAGTTGGAATGGGACGACGGCCACTGGAACCTCAACTTCCGGCCGCGTACCGAAAAATGGTTCTGGTTCCTCAAGCCGGACAACTGGTAACGGGCATCGCAGTCTGACTCTCCTTTCCAGAAATCTCCGAGCGTGCAGGCGCTCGGAGATTTTTTCGTTGCTCCGCCAATCGAGTTGAGCTTGTCAGATGAGCCGCACGGCGCTAGCCGCGGTTAGTTTGAGGACAAACTGCGGCTAGCGCCTTGCGGCTCACAATCGTCAAAATCGCCAAATTCCCCCAAGTCGGTAGGGTTTGCCAGCCGATAGATCTCCCACGTCCCTTCCGATTCCATCTGGGAAAAGGTGTGTCTTATGAAAATCTATCGACGCCTTGCGATGCTGGTGCTGCTGGGAACGATGACGACCGCGTGCAGCGGCTGTTACGTTTTCAAGGATGCCGTGGTCACCGCCGCCGCCTTCAGCAAGTTCTGGATCACGACGCCGCCGATTCCGGTCAGCCCGTACTACAGCCAGCAGATCGAGGACACCTACTGGGAAGAGGAACGCTACACGCGAGTTCCAATCCTGGACGCGGTCGAAGGGGAGAATGCTCCGCTGTTCTGTCTCGATCCGCCGTCGTCGGATGAAGTCGTCCGCGCCTTGCCGGACAAAGCGGCGGGAGGCTTCGCATTCCTCGCCGAGACGGCTCGCAACAACATCCGCATCGTCGTCGAACCGATTGTGGATCGTGTCGATGAATGCCGCTTCTATCCGCTGGCCGGTCCCGCTCG
>CAMDDX010000158.1 GCA_945893075.1 Planctomyces sp. SH-PL62
CGCCAACACCACAAACTCTTCTCGCTGAGACATCACAGACACATCTTTCCAAGCCATTTCCGTCCTCCTTTCCGAGGTCCGGTAGCTTGAATGAAATGTGTTACCCATGTCTCCGAACGACTGTTACCTATCTCTCCAGTCTAAACAGCTTCAAGCTGGGTGCGTAGCACAAGAAACTTGGGACCGACGTTGAACCAACGAATCACGTCGTTTTCGGATTGGACCTCAACTCACAGTTTCTTGTGCCTTCGGCACCCAGCTTCTCCGAAGCTAGGCCACCCCGGAGCACGGACCTCCGTAGGCTCAGGCCGTTGCTGAGAAACTCCGCCGCGAGAACCCGACACTCATGCTCTTCGTCTCGGCTCTGCGGAAGCACGGCCTGCTCGCGAAGTCGAAGAATCCGTGAACCGACACGGTTGACGTGATCAGTGGCATTACCTCGCGGCGATGGCTCGTTGGATTTCAGGAACGCCTGAGCCGGATTAGTGTTCTCGGAACGGTTTGGTCCGGTCACGTTTTCAATCTCTGATTCCGAGGTCGAAAGATGTCCGAATTCTCTGGCGAGGCCCGTCTCCTGTTGGCGGGGGTGGCGCGAGCGATCATCACGCCGCCGATTGGGATTCGGTTGCTGGGTTACACGGTTCAGGAGGGTTGCTCGCGGGACGTTGAACGCGAACTGACGGCGACGGTGCTCGTGTTGTCCGACGGTGCAACGAGCGTTGTGATCGCGGGACTCGATCTGCTGTTCGTACCGATGCCGTTCTCGGATCGCATCCGCGCGGCGATCGGACAGCAACTGGGAATTCCGGGCGAGAACGTGTTGCTCAACGGCAGTCACACCCATTTGGGTCCGATGTTTCCCGGCTGGCAGCAGGAAGACTCGCCGCAGAAGGAATTGCAGGAACGGTATGTCGAACATTTGGAAGACGTACTCATCGGTGCGGCGAGCGCGGCGTGGTCGAAGCGGCAACCAGCGCGGTTGGGAAGCGGTCGCGGGGCGGCTCCACTGGGAGTCAATCGGCGCGAGAAGATGCCGGACGGCGGCATCATCATCGGCGAGAATTTGAACGGGCCGATTGATCGCACGGTCGATGTGATTCGCATCGACGATCTCACTGGCAAGCCGCTGGCGGTGGTGATGTCGGCAGCGTGTCACACCGTCGTGCTGGGACCGAAGACGTTGTCCTACTCCCCCGATTTCATCGGGCCGGCTCGCGAATTGATCGAGCCGGCGATCGGCGCTCCGTCGCTGTTCCTGCAAGGAGCGGCCGGCAACATCAACCCGGCCTGCGGCATCGGCAGCGGTGGGCCGGAACAGTTCGAGGACATGCACCGGCTGGGCCTGATGCTCGGTGGCGAAACGCTGAAGGTGTGGGCGCAGATTCGGACACACAACCAGCGCGGGCCGCGACGGATCGTGAGGTCAGTCGCCGCGATTTCGACGTGGGACTACGAACCGAGTCCGCAAGCCACGATCAATCATCTGTCGGTGACTCGCCGCCGATTGAATCTGCCGCTGGCTCCGCTGCCTGGTCTGGCGACGGCCGAGTCGGATCTCGCACGGACTCGCGTGGCGCGTGACGCAGCGTTCGCCGGCAACTCACTCGGCGCGAAGCACGTCGCGCAGCGAATGTTTGCGTGGGCCGAGCAACGGCAGCGACTCGTCTCTGCCGGCAATCGCATCGTCACTCGCGAAATCGAACTGTGGGCGATGCGGATCAATGATATCGGCATCGCGACGGTCTCGGCCGAACCGCTCGCCGAACTGGGCCTCGAAATCAAACGCCGCTCGCCGCTGCCGCACACCCTGTTTCTCGGCTACAGCAACGGCTGCATCGGTTACATCCCACCACCCGAAGCGTTCGCCGAAGGAGGCATGGAAGTCGTTGAGTCGCATTACAACTATTTGTTGGCGTCGCAGCTCACGCCCGAATGGGGGCCGACGGTGATTGAGGCAATGCTGGAGATGCTGACGGGGCTGAGATAGGAAGAACGAAACCTGGAGTGCTGCGGCTCGACGCAGCCCTCCATTCATTTGGAAGAAAGACGTTGATTGCCAAGAAACCGGCAGTCGCCCCGCAGACTTTCATCGCGGCGGTTCTTGGAAATTGAGAGTCGAAATTGCAATTGAATGGAGGGCTGCGTCGAGCCGCAGCACTCCAGGGAAACTTCATCAATGTCTGATCAAATCTTTGTGGGCAAAACGGCTCTGGTAACAGGGGGCGCACGCGGCATCGGCCGGGCGGTCTGCCGGATGTTGGCGGCTCAGGGAGCGCGGGTGGCGGTGAATTATCAGCGCAACACAGCGGCGGCCGAGGAGACCGTGCGCATGATTGAGGCCGATGCCGAGCGCGTCATCGCGGTGCAAGCGGATGTCTCGAACGAGACTGACGTGCGGCGGATGATCGACACGGTGCGGCGCGAGTTGGGGCCGGTGGATCTGCTCGTGAACAACGCGGGCATCGCGGAATCGAAGCCGCATTCGGCGGTGTCATACGCTCGGTGGCGCGAGATGTTTGCCGTCAATGTGGACGGGCCGTTTCTGGTAACCTGGGCGGTCAAGGACGAAATGATCTCGCGCGGCTTTGGGCGAATCGTGAATGTCTCGTCGCTGGCGGCGAAGGTGCTCAAGCCGGACATGATCGACTATGCGACGACGAAAGCGGCCGTGATTGCCTTCACGCGACACTGCGCGGCGGCGCTCGCGCCGCATGTGCGAGTCAACTGCGTTGCGCCGGGGCTGACGAATACCGATCTCGCTCAGTCGGCGAATCCCGATGCGGTGGCTCGTTTGATTGCTGCCACACCGCTGGGTCGCATGGCCGAACCGGATGAGATCGCGAACGTCGTGCGGTTTCTGCTTTCCGAAGATTCGAGCTTCGTCACCGGCCAGACAATCGTCGCGTGCGGAGGCCGTTCATGATCGCACCGCACATTCAGATTCCGCCGCCGCGGGGACTCTATGCCGAGCCGTTCTCGCTGCGCAAATGCGTGCGATTGCTCGGCAGCTTCGGGCCGGCGGCGGTGGTCGCGTCGCTATCACTCGGAGCGGGCGAGACGATCATGGTCTGCGGACTCGGCTCGTGGTCGGGGTTCGGTCTGTTGTGGATGCTGGTGCTGAGCGTCGTCATCCGCGCGGGCTTTGTGATGTATCTCGTCGGCCGCTACACGGCAGTCACCGGTCAATCGTTCGCGCATCGCGTCGCCGCGTTGCCCGGCCCGCGCGGCTGGTTGTTGATGCTCTTCGTCGCGGCGGAACTGGCGATCCTGGCCACCGGACTCACGGCGATCGCCAAACCGTGCGGCAATCTCGGAGTGTTCCTGCTGGGCGAGAAGTTGGGACTGGCCGACACGCTAGGACTGAGAGATCCCGACACTGCGCGGTTGTGGGTCAACGGAATCACGTCGGTCTTTCTCGGTGCCGCGCTGGCCGTGAGTCTCGGATCAAGTTACGTGTCGCTGGAAAAGCAGCAGATCATCATCTGCGGGTTGATGGTCGTGGGAACGGCGGCGGCCACGATCTTCGTCGGTCCGGACTTGATCGAAATGTTTTGGGGCGCGATCCGCTTCGGGCATTTGCCACCCGCGCCCGATTGGGCACCTCCGGCGGCGAAGAACGAATACGCACTCAACTTGGCGACGATCTTCGGTTACGTCGGCGGCAGTCTGTCGGGCTACATTGCGTATTCGAGTTGGGTCGGCCTGCACGGCTGGGGCTTAGCGGGAAACGCGACAGCTCGCGATTACGCCAATCAATCGTCGCGACAAGACCACTTGCCCGCCGATCCGCAGCAAGCCGCGCATCTGCGACGATTGCTGACACCGCTGCGTTGGGACGTGGCGCTCGGAGCCGCCGTGCTGTTGGCGGTCACGGTCGCGTTTCTTTCCGCGGGAGCGACCGTGCTGTACCCGAAGCACTTGTCGCCCGGCGCGGGCCAAGAATTCGCGCTGCTCACCAAGCAAGCCGTGATCTGGGAACAAATCAGCGCGTGGCTGGTCCCGGTGTATTACTTCGCCATCCTGCTGGCATTGTGGGGCACAATCGCCAGCGTGCCCGAAGCGGTCGCTCGCGTGACGTTCGATCTGCTCGCCGCCGTCCGACCGGAGGCGAAGCCGATTCCATTTCGCAAAGTGCTGACGATTTTGGTCGCCTGGTTCTTCGTGTCGTCTCAATTCTGGAACTGGGGCGGCTTCCGTTTTGACCTGCTGACTCAAATCGGCGCGCTGGTCACGGTGAACCTCGGCGTAGGCATCGTCTGCCTGCTGGCAACGTACTACAACGCGACGCTGCCGCCGCTGTATCGAACCCACTGGTGGGTGACGCTCGGCGGTGTTCTGTCTGGGATCATCCTGCTGATCGCGTTCGTAGCGACGGCGATTGGAATGGTGATGAAGTTGCGCTAAACCTTGGAGTGCGGTGGCTCGACACCGCCCTCCATTCGATCGCGGGAGTAGGAGTTCGATCAACAACAGATTTCGCCGTGAACTTGCCGCGCGGAAGAAGGGCATTCCTCACGACCGAGGACGATTCACTCTCGCAGCCGCCAAGCCGCGAATGAATGGAGGGCTGCGTCGAGCCGCAGCACTCCAGGGAGACGATCGCATGTCAACATCGACTGACCTGATGGAAGCCTTCGCCGCTCGCCGTCCGAAAAGCGCTGTGATGTTTGAGCGGGCCAGGAAGTCGCTGGCGGGAGCGGTCGGGCATGACTTGCGGTATTCGTTGCCGATGCCGATCTACATTCAGCGCGGAAACGGCGGACGCAAGTGGGATATTGACGGCAATGAGTACGTCGATTTCTTGATGGGCAACGGAGCGTTGTTGTTGGGACATGCCGACCCCGAAGTGGTCGATGCGATCGCGCGTACCGCGGCGCTGGGAACGCATTTCGGTAACGATCACCCGTTGCACATCGAGTGGGCTGAGCTGGTTCAGCGGCTCATTCCGTGTGCGGAACGAGTTCGGTTCACCAACTCGGGGACCGAGGCGACTCAGTTGGCATTGCGGATCGCACGGGCCTCGACGGGCCGGAATCGCATTCTCCGATTCGCGGGGCACTTTCACGGCTGGCACGATGACGTCGTGCATGGGTTTCAGCCGCCATTTGAGGCGGACGGGTCGCTCGGTGTACCGCCGCATGTTCGGCAAGGGCTGATCACGATCCCGGACGGCGATCTGAATTTGCTCGACGAGACGCTGGCGAAGCACAACGACATCGCGGCGGTGATCCTCGAACCATCCGGCGCGTCGTGGGGACGAGTGCCCATCGACGTGAATTGGCTGCGCGGCGTGCGTGAAGCGACCGCTCGGCGCGGTGTGCTGCTGATCTTTGATGAAGTCGTGACCGGTTTTCGATTCAGTTCCGGTGGAGCGCAAAAGCTGTACGGAGTGACGCCCGACTTGTGCTGCCTGGCGAAAGTCATGGCTGGCGGGATGCCCGGCGGAGCAGTCGCTGGTCGCGAGCCGGTGATGCGTGTCTTCGACATCACGGGCGATCCGCATCATGACCGACATCAGCGAGTCGTTCACTTCGGCACGTTCAACGCTTCACCCACAGCCGCCGCGGCTGGCATTGCCGTTCTACGTCGTGTGGCCGATGGCACCGCCATTGCACAAGCCGATGCCGCCGCGCTCCGGCTGCGAAACGGGTGGGACGCGGTTCTCGAACAGCACGGAATCGCCGGCTACGTTTATGGCCCGGCTTCGACGTACCACGTTTATTTTGAAACAGACCTCGACCGTGTGAAGCAAGCTGGATCGCGCCGCGATCTGCACACGACCGATGCCGCACGGCTCAAGGGAATGCCGAGCCGACTGATCGCTCAGTATCAACTGCGGATGCGCTTCGGCGGCGTGGACAACATGAGTTCCACCGGCGGCCTGACCTGTGCCGCGCACACGCCCGACGACATTGATCGCGCGACCGCCGTCTTTGAGCAGACGGTGATCGCGCTGCGTGACGAGAAGCTCATTTTCTCTCTCAACTAACTCCCACGAACTTCTGGAGAACCTCATGAGCCAACCACAAATCCCAACCGCTCACACGCCCACCGAATTGCCGCCGATGCCGATTGATCCGGCTTGGATTCAGGAAGGGACGCCGACGGCTTGTGGGGCCATACTGACTCAGTCGCAGGACAAGTTGTTGTCGTCCGGATACTGGAGTTGCACGGCCGGCAAGTTTCAGTGGGTCTTCTCGTGGGATGAGTTCGTCTGCATTCTCGAAGGGGAGGTCACGATCCGCGAAGAAGGGGGCGCGACGCATACGCTGAAGGCTGGCGATGTCGCTCATTTCCCGCGCGGTCTGACGACGTACTGGCATGTGCCGAAGTACGTCCGAAAATTCTTCACGCTGCGCACCGCCGAACCGTTCCAATTGTGAGCTTCGGTGAATCGTAGGGTGGGTCGAGTCATCGAGACCCACCACAAACTGTGAACAAACTTGGTGGGTCTCGATGACTCGACCCACCCTACGAGTGAAGAACGATCCAGCACCGTGGGCAGCCTCTGAATTGAAATCGGAATCCAATATGGAGACATCAACACTTCTTGGTCGTCGCGAGATGCTCTTCGGCACACTCGCAACTGTGGCTTCGGCGACTGTGGCGACTGCGGCACCACCGCAGCGGCTGCTCATCGACACGCACTTGGAGGTCTGGACGCTCGACCCGAAGTTTCCCTTCAATCATCCGGAGAGCGGGAAGAACCTGACGGTGGAAATGGCCGCGCCGATCGAGAACCAAGTGGAACAGATGCGCGATTTCGGGCTCCGCTATGCGGTGTTGATAAATCCGCGGTACTTCGGCTGGGACAACTCGTATATCGCTCACAGCTTGAAGAGCTATCCGAAGCTTTTTGTCGCGCATGGATTGCTCAATCCGGAAGATCCCAAGGTGGCCGACAATCTCCGTTACTGGGTGCAGGAGCATGGCTTTCAGGGGATGCGGTTCAGTCCGATCTATCATCCCAAATCGACGTGGCTGAATTCCAAAGAGCATTACCCGCTGTGGCGTGAAGCCGAGAAGTTGGGGGCCGTGTTCAACTTCTACATTGCGCCGCATCAGATGCCGATGCTGGCGGACATGGCGGGCCGCTTCCCCGGCGTGAAGATCATCGTGGACCACGCGGGCAAACCCGATTTGAAGTCGCCCGATTGTTGGCCGGAGTTTCGCAAGATGTTCCCGCTGAAACGATTTCCCCAAGTGTGGATCAGCAACTCCGAGCCCTACGAGATGTCGGAAATCAAACGCTACCCCTACGAAGACACGTGGCCATTCTACAAGGCGATCTACGAAGAATTCGGCGGCAAGCAACTGGTGTGGGGCACCGGCTATCCGCGTCCGCGCTGGGAGTTGCCGATGGATCAGGAACTCGAATTCGTGGACAAGTACTGCGACTTCTACAGCAACGCGGATCGCGAATTGATGCTGGGCAAGAACGCCTTGCGGATTTGGAAGTTCCCGGCGGCATGATGCGGTCGCAAGAACTATCCCAGATCGCCGGGCCGTGTCGCTAAGTCGCAATCCCGGACAAGTGCTCCACCGTGATCTTTCGATGCTCTAACCGGCCGCTGGAACGCGGTCATTCTCCGGCGGAGCCGCGTCCGGGACGGCATCAAGGTACTTCTCGAAATCCTCGCGGCGGCCGGCGCTGGCCTCACGGCGCAAGTAATCCATTGTCAGCACGACTGCCAATTTCTCTCCGGCTGCGCTAGCCAGGAATTGGCTCACCGAGTAGCCCTCGGCAAGGGCGAGGGCTTCGATGCTTTTTTTCAGAGAGTCCGGAAGTTCGACCGTCAGTGTGCTCATGGTCGGGGCCGTATCAAGTTCAGGAAATCACCGGGGGAGATGGGAGTCACGCCGAGTTGTTCGGCACCGCGAAAGTCGCGCACGTTGTGAGTCACAATATGCCGACAGCCGGCAGCGAACGCCAGTTCTAAGATCATGTCATCATCGGCATCGGGCAGGAATGGCCGCCAGAGGAAATGGATTTCCTGCAAATGAGCCTGACTGGCGAGGTATCGCAAGAAGCCCAAGGCCTCTTCCGCAGTGTGTCCAGGCGGCAGATGCTCGGCACGAGTCAGCACCTCTTGCCATTCGGCATACAGCCCGACGGACAGGCAAATCTGAAAATCTGACGCGGGAATCAAACTGACGAGTGCAAAGCTGGCACCTTGCCGCGAACGCGCCGCCGCAACCAACACGCTGGTATCGAACACGACTCGCATTGGCGTGAGGTCAGCCATTCAACGACTCACTTGGCGTGTTTCTTTTCGATTTGAATTGCGGCCTAATCGGATCGCGAATCAAGCGACCTTACTTGAGCGAACTGAGGTACGCCAGCAGGTCGGCGACTTGCTGTGCGGTCATGTCGCGGAGGAGCAGGTCGGGCATCAAGGACTGTCGTTGGGGAACGAGTTGTTCAATTTGCTTTGTCGGAATGCGAAGCAATTTGTCCTGGGCATCTTTGAGGACGACTTCGTTCTCGTCTTTGTTGACCAAGAGGCCGGTCAGCAAGCGGCCGTCGTCGAGTTCCGCGAGGTAAGTCACATACTTGGGTTCGATCAGTTTCGATGGTTCGAGCATGCTCTCCAGCAGTTGAGCGCGCGTGAGTTTCTTGCCGATCGTCGTCAGTTCCGGTCCGACTTCCTTGCCCTCCTTTTGGATGCGGTGACAGTTCTTGCAGGCGACGGCGGCGTTCTCGAAGAAGACGCGCCGGCCTCGGTCTGAGTCGCCGGTTAGCGCGAGGATTTGCTCTGGCCGCACGACGCTCCCCAGCCGCTTGATGCGTTTCTCAGCGGGGAGAAATTGCTCGAACAGGTCGCGGATGCTGACGTCGCTGTGCTGAGTCGCTTTGTCGATCGCGAGAGCGACCGTCGGTGGTGGGATCGTGCGGTCATCGACCGAACGGGACAGCAACAAGGCGCCGCTCGTCGATGACAAGAGGCGGTCCACGAGTTCGGTTTGATCCTTCGCTGGCTTTGTCGCACGCAGGCGTTCGAGATCGGCCGCCTCCTCGTTGCGGAGCTTCGCGGCGGCTTCGTTGCCGACGGTTTCCTTGGCGGACTCTGGGGAGAGTTGGCGAATCCAGTTGTAGATCAACTCGACTCCTTCGCGATCAATTTCGGTTGAGCCAATGTGCGGCATGTGGCCTCCGCCGAGCTTGGCCATGCGGAACAACAACACGGAGCGGAACGGATCGCCGGGGGCGATGACTTGCGCGGCGTGGATGCCGAACGTCCCTTGAGTGGGCCGGACGCCGAGCATGTTGGTTTTCTCCAGCGACAGGTCGTAGTGCATCATCGAGAGGACGGCTCCGCCGGCATGTTGGCGGTGACAGCCCGAGCAATTCGCGTGCAGATACGCGCGGGCTTTGCCTTCCAGGTCCGCGGAGGCATCGTGCGGGTTGGCGAGTCGCGGCCACTTGTCGGTTGGCGGCGGAGTCTCGATGAGTTTGATGTGCGCCAGTGTGTCGAGTTGCGCGGCAGATGCTCCGTCGTACTTGTGGTCCTTGTTCAATTGCGCCGGGATGAAGCCCAATGCCGAGCCGGACCACTTGTTGTGACAGCGCTGACATTCGGCTCGGCTGGCGAACCGCCATGTCTGTTGGCGTTTTCCACCGGGAGCATTCGCGTCCACAATCTCGAAGGTGCGTTCCGCGCCGGGCGCGTTGAGCAACACGGCATCCAATTGGTCGTCGTTCCACTGATAGGTGTAGGTCTGCCAGTCGATGCCGTCGAAGTGCAAGATTTGCGTTTCGACTCGGCGACGGCTGGCCGGGTTGTCGTTTTGCATGTCGAGCGACAGCGTCTTCGCGAGCACGCTGTCTTTGGGAAACGTCGTGGCCGCGCCGACCGCTTTGACCGGAAAGAAATTTGGGATCGAAAGTTCGTTGGGAACCGCCACCAGCCGCTCGGCGACGGCATGATCGGCCCACGGCTCCGCGTTGATCGAATACGGAATGACTCCCGATGCCGGAGTTTGTTTGGTGACGGAGGTAAACAGTCCGGTCTCGCTGAGCTTGCGCGGGAATGTGGCGCTCCGGTCTTCTTGCGGGTTTGGGATCAAACGGTGAATGGTCCCGGAGACGTGATCCAGGAAATACATCTCACCGTCGTGGTCTTCTCCGAACCCGACGACTCGGTGTGTCGTATCGGCGAGCTCGCGGTGATCAACGACTTTGCCTTGCTCATAGCGAAAGCTCCAGAACTTGCCGGTGTCGTAGTCGCTGTAGATGTGATGTCCGTGGAGCTCCTTCAGGCGCGAACCGTAATACGTCAGCCCGTCGGTGATCGACGAAGACTCGGAGTGCGGCACATCAATCGTCGGGGGCAGGATGGGAGTCGGTCCGCGCGGCCATTCCGGGTTCGTCGATTGCCGGCCTTCGACGATGCTCCATCCGTAGTTGCCGCCCCGCTCGACGCGGTCGAGCATCTCCCACAACTCCCAGCCGACATCGCCGACCCACAGGTCGCCGGTCTTGCGATCGACGCTAATCCGCCACGGATTGCGGAAGCCATAAGCCCAAATCTCGCCGCGGGCTCCCTTCAAATCGACAAACGGATTGTCCGCCGGAATGCGATAGTTCTTGCCGTTGTCGGCGTGATCGACGTCGATCCGCAGAATGCTCGACAGCACGTTGCTGACATCCTGCCCGGATCGCCGAGCATCCGGCGGGTTCGGTCCCGAACCGTCGCCGGTCGAAATAAACAGACAGCCGTCGAGGCCGAACTTCAAACTGCAACCGTTATGACCGCCGGCGAACCAAGTAAAAATCGTCGTCTCGGTCGCCACGTCGATCGTCGGCGGATCGGTCTCCGACACAGTGAACCGCGCGATGTGCGAGCCGGTTTCGGGATCGCCCCCCTTGATGTAGCAGACGTAGCAGTACCGGTTCTTCGCGAAGTCGGGATGAAACGTGATCGAGTAAATCGCCTGCACCCCTTTGATCTCTTTGGCGAGGTCCACCACCAGGTCGGCCTCTTTCACATCGGGCTTGTTCGGAAACGAAAAGATCTTGCCCCCCTGCTCGGCGACGAACAGGCGGTCGCAGCCCGGTGCGTTGGTGAGATCCAGACAATTCTTGAACGTGAGTTCTGGAAACGCCCGCTCGGCCACATAGGGATGCGGGACTTCGGGCGACCCCGTGATTCGCGAGGTGGTCCAGGCCACTCGCTGCTCGATGCCCACCTTCGGCGGGTCAGCCAGTGCGCTGTCTCGCGTTGCCGCGAGGACCATAGAAACCAACATCAGCGTGGCGACGAATCGCGCGGTTTTGTTTGTGGCCATGTGAATCGTGCAATCCTTTTTTCAAAGCGTGAAGTCAGGGGTCGGGTGTTCGGTTTTTCGGAATTGGCGGAAACAAAGCGTGGTTTGCAATTGAGGCTTGAATCCCGCCAATTCCGAAAAACCGAACACCCGACCCCGGAGCGGAGCGTATCACCAACCCAGGCAACACGGCATTTCGAAGGAAGACCAGAACAGACGCTGCGCGAGCGGGATTGGTTTTCGGTCGGCGCGTGAATGGACCAGGCGGCCATCGACGACGACGTGTGTGACGTGTGTGGCGTACTCGAACGGATCACCGTCGTAGAGGACGAGGTCGGCGATTTTTCCTGGTTCGAGACTGCCGTAGCGGTCGTCGATGCGGAGCACCTTCGCGGCGTCGAGACTGATCGCCGATAAGGCTCGCTCGAAACCCAGGCCGTGGACGGCGGCGATGGCGGCCTCGAAGCGCGCGACGCGAGTCTTGGGGACATAGCCTTCGGCTCCGCTGGTGATTGCCAGCGGGATCTTCGCATCCGCCAGCGCGGAGGCATTGCCGAGGTGCGAGTGATACGTCTCTAAGCTGCCACCGGCCCGCTGCATGGTCGGGTGCAGGAAGAGCGGCACTTTGGCGGCGGCGAGTTCATCACGCACGAGATAGCCTTCGGCGGCGAGCGCGATGGCCGCGTCGAGACCGAACTCGCGCGCGAGTCGCAGGCCGGTCAGGATGTCGTCCGCTTGCTGCGCGGCAAACAGCGTTTGGATTTTCTTGTCGAGAGCGAGACCGAAGCTTTCTTTCTTGAGACTGCGATCGCCGGGGGAGTCTTTGTCTTTCGCTCCCTCTTTGACGGACTCGGCTTTCTTCTTGGCATTGGCCGCGTCAGAGAACGCTTGGCGGATGAGCGCGGCGGTCCCCATGCGCGTCTTCGGCAGGCGATCCTTGTAGGTCTCCTTCGGACTCTCGCCGAGATTGATGACGAGCGCTTGCGGAAACCGGACAGTCATCGTTTCGACATTGCGCCCGTGAGTTCGGAAGACTCCGCTCAGGCCGCCGATCACATTGGCTCGGCCGGGGATCGAGTGAACGACGGTGATGCCTTGTTCGAGCAGATATCGCAGCAGCGGTTCGGAAGGATTGAAGGCATCGAGCACGCGGGCGTCGGCTTGATTCGGATCGCTGGTCTCGTCGGCATCTTGATCGGCGGGGATGTTGTACTCACCGGAGAGGGGCACGATGGTCGCCGCGTCGATCAAGCCGGGCGTCACGTTGGCGGCGGTGAGCACCGGGACTCCGGCGGGGATCGCGCGGTCGCGTTGCGCACCGGCGAAGAGAATCTTGCCGTCCTTCACATGCACGGCTCCGTCAGTGATCGTGCCGTTCGCGACCGTGTGCAAACGGTTGGCGAGGATGACGAACTCGGTGCTGTCGGCCGTCGCGGGCTGCGTCAGTCCGGGCTGCGCCGGAGTCTTCGTAGCGGGAGGCAACGGCGTGAGCGGCTTGAAGTCGGGCAACCGCGATTTGTTGAGCGACGCGAAGCCGCCGGTTTGGAAACTGCGGTCACTCTCATTGTCGAGCGCGAAGACGCGCTTGCCGTCGATGTAGGTTTCGAGGACTCGCGTGTAGGCCGAGAACGGTTCGCCGCTGAGGATCGCGAAGTCGGCGTCTTTGCCGATTTCCAGCGAGCCGACTCGATGGTCGAGCTTCAACGCTTGAGCGGGATTGATCGTGACCGTCTTGAGCGCTTCGTCCGGCGAGAGTCCGCCGCGCACGGTGATCGCGGCGGTTCTCAACAGGAAGCGGCTTTCGGTGACGGGGTCGTCGGTGTTGACGTGAACTTTGATGCCGGCCTTGGTCAGTTCAGCGGCACACTCTTCGATGAAGCCGACGACTTCGGCTTTGCCACCGGGACTGTCGGGAATCGTCAGCGAAATCGGGACGCCCTCTTTGGCAATCTCGTCGAGCACCTTGTAGGACTCGGTGCCGTGCTGGATGACGAGATCGAACCCGAACTCGCGCCGCAGTCGCAGCACGGTCAGGATGTCATCGGCTCGGTGCGTGTGAAAATGGACGGTCCGTTTCTTCTGCAAGACTTCGACGAGCGGTTCGAGGGCGATGTTGCGTTCGGGAGGTGTCGGCGGATCGATTTTCTTGGCGTCCGGCGCGACGGGTTCCACGAGCTTCTGCCGGTAACGCTCCCATTTGGCGAGATACTCTTGAGCCTTGATGAGTTCCGCGCGTTGCAGCGCGGCGACCTTCATGCGGGTGGACGGGGCTTTGCCTTTGCCACCGTAGGCTCGTTTCGGATTCTCGCCGTTGGCCATCTTCAGGCCACCGAGGACGTGCGGAGTTTCGAACCACATTTGTTCGGGCGAGTAGCCGCGCAGCTTCACGTAGATCGTTTGCCCGCCGATGACGTTCGCGCTGCCAGGCATGATGTTGGCCGTCGTGATGCCGCCGGCGTTGGCCATGCGGATGCCGGGATCGAACGGGTTCAGCGAATCGAGTGCTCGGACAACGCTCGTGACCGGATCGGAGGATTCGTTCCCGTCCGAGTTGGCCGTCAGCGCCGGCCGCGAGTACACGCCCAGGTGCGAGTGACTATCGACCAGTCCAGGGATCACGACCTTGCCGCTCGCGTCGATCACTTTCGCGCCGGCGGGCAACGGAACTTTGTCGCTCGGCCCGACGGCAACGATGCGGCCGTCATCGACAATCAATGTTCCGGATTCGATCACCGGCCCAGCGGCGGTGTGGATGCGAGCACCGCGAAAAGCCAGAACCTCGGCGATGGCTGGATCGCCTTGCCGCAGACCAAGGCCAACGAACAGACCCAGCCATAAGAGTCGTGAAGAATTCATGGTGATCCTCAATCGAAAGCGTCAGCCTCAAAGTCCGTGATCCGTTGCGTATCAGTCGCTCCCATTTTCCGCCCTTCATTTTTCGCCACCCTTTTGGTGAAGCCGCGTGCGTCGATCCTCAAGAGGCTGGCAAAAAATGAAGGGCGGAAAATGAAGAGAGAAGAAATCCAGCCAGACTCAATCAACCACTCAACAACACTCGCAGGATCGTCGCGCGGTTGTCGGTCGCTCGTCACTCTTGCCGCTTGGCGACGAAGCCGATCTTGCGATTGGCCATGACGACGGTGCCGGACATTGTGGACTTGTCGCTGTTGAAGAGGAGAGCCTCGATCGACATGTTGGTGTTGGCGAGGTCGATCTCCAGCTTGGCTTGATGCGGGATGTTCGAGACCTTGCCATACAACTCGTAACGGCTCTGTGTGTCGTCAGAGATGAACTTGCCGAGGACGGTGCGCTGGTCATCGACGCCGATCTCCCAAGTACCGGTCCAACGGCCGTCGATGCTGACTTTCCAAGTGCCGGCGAAGTCGCGCGGCAGGACACCTTCATGATCGTTCGGAGTCGGTTTGTTTGCGTCCGCGGCGGCAAGCTGCGAACCGTTGAGCGCGAACAGCTTCGCCTCGCCCAGCGGTTTGATGAGGCCGGCCTCGGTGAACTCAATGTCCGCGCCCGAGCCGGTCGGCACCACTTGGCCGATGTCGAAACTGAAGGAGTGGCCGGCAAAGAGCATCACGTCTTTGCCGGTGGCGGCCGTCTGGCCCTCGCGGTCGCTGCGATACGTGACGAAGCGTTCGAGCACCAACACAGGATGCGGTTGCTCGCGGCCTTTCAGTTTGCGTTGCCCCCACGCCAGCAGAGCCTTCGACCAGTGACCATCGTTCGTTCGCACGATCAGACAGGGCGCGCTGATTCGCGGAGAGAGCGGCTTCCACTTGGCGGCGGTTGCGGCGGCGATGTCCTCGAGCGCGGCGGCGTCTTTCGCCGCCAGTTTCAAATCGGGCAGCGCATGCCGATCAAACAAGTCCGCCGCCGAGACGCGGTTGGCGACGCAAAAGACCAGGCAACAGCAGGCGATCGTTCTCAAGCTCAACTCTAGGCGGTTCATGAACAAGCTCCGAGGGGAATGGGGGTCGTCAAGGTGGTCATCTTCGGCAGCGTCTTCGTAACCAGCAAGCCGCACACTCTGAGAAACACTGCGGCGATGTGATCTGTTTGCCGCGCTTCGCTGATTCGGATCGCAGTCACGACCACGACTGCCGCCGGTTCGTCTGAGAGATTCAGTGCCGCGAGTGAAGTTCGACGAAAGTCCAACGCGCTTGGCGCGGGTAGAGTTGCGGTGAGGATTCGGAGGTCGTTTAACCGCACGCCGCAGGCACGCGCGTTGAATTTGACGTTCGGATCGCGCGTGCCTGCGGCGTGCGGTTAAACGACTCCTCGCCCACTCTGGTCCTCATTTCGTAGGACACGTACTGAAGGTCATACGATGCGATCACAGACGCGGAGAATCTTGGCGGTTCTGGCGCTGGCCGGTTTGATCGGTTGCCAAAGCTCTGGCCGGGGAGTGTCGCCGTGGCGCGTGCAGCGCGTGCCGGCTTGGCCGCCGCCGATGTCCTCCACGGTTCCGAGATCGACGTTGCCATTGGTCTCGCCGTGGTCGCGATCGGAGCCGGCACAGATCGGCAAGCCCGTGCCGATTCCGACTCCCGATCCGCAGCGGAAAGCGGGAGCGAAACTCTCGAACGAGATCAACGTCCCCGAAGGTCTGCCGGCTTCGCCCGACGCGGCGGCGCAACCTCAAATTCGTTTCAAGCCGGTGACGCCGGAGCCGTCCAACGGAACGGGAGCCAAACAAGATGTGGACCTCTTGCCGCCACCATCCGTTGTGCCCAAGCGAAGCGAGGCAGGGCAGGGGGGCAACCCCGAACGCAAGTCATCGGGGCCGAGCTTGGGATTTGAATCGCTCGCCGCGCCGAATGATTCGGTGCTCAGCTTTGATGTCCGCGGACAGCGGCAGCGTCCCGTCGGTGGGCCGGCGACGTTTGACGTCGTCGTGCGGAACAACGGAACGGAGACTATCACCGGCGTGCTGGTCAACGTGGAGTTCGATGAGGCGTTCGTCTTTCCCGGCCGCGTGGAGAAGCGGCTAAAGAAAGACCTCGGCCAATTGCTCCCCGGACAATCGCGCGAGATGCGGCTGACGCTGACGAGCAATCAACTCGGCAAGCACGTCTGCCGGTTCTCGATGACCGCGGCCGGAGTCGCAGCGATCGAACGTGCGGTGCCTGTCGAGTTCATCAATCCCAAGCTGCAGGTGGAGTTGGTTGGCCCGGCTCGGCGCACGGTCGGCAGCCGTGCGGAGTTCACGGTGAAGATCGCGAACACGTCGGACAAACCGATCGACGACTTACGAGTCACGTTGCAGCATGACGCCGCGTTGACTCCCTACTTCGCGACGGGCGGATTCCAGCGTGAAGAGCATTCCCTGCGCTGGTCGCTCGGCCGACTAGAGGCCGGTGCCGGGATCCAAGTTCAAGCCGAATTCGATTGCCGACAACTCTCCGAACAAGCGTGCGTCACAGTGGAAGCTCGCAGCGCGGAGTTATCGACCGATCCGATTGAAAGCTGCCTGACGGTCGTAACCGTGCCAGGATTGCTCGACTTGCGCGTCTCGGATCGCAGCGATCCGGTCAAAGTCGGCGAGGAGGCCGAGTTCGAAATCACGGTGCAGAATCTCGGATTGGAGGCGGTCTCTGAAGTGCAACTCGATGTGCAAACCTCGGAGCATCTGCGAGCCGGCACACACACCGCGAAAGTCGGCGACCGCGAGATCAAGCTCACTGCGAATCAACGCGACGGCACGCTGCGGCTCACCCTGCCGGATTCCCTTCCGGCCGACGCAACCTTGCGAATCACACTGCGAGCCACCGCGCTCCAACCCGGCGACGCCGAACTCCGCGTCGTTGCGACTCCCGGTTCAGACGGGACTCCCGCGGAGTCCTCCGAATTCACGTCGATCAATTCGTGAACGTGAATCGTGGCGCGAGGCCACGGTAGCTCTCATCCGCGTCGCAGAAATTAGCCGCGCGGCGCTAGCCCCGGTTTCACGGCATGAACCGGGGCTAACGCCGCGCGGCTAATTTTCGGAATACGGATCAGGTGAGTGGCTTGGCGCGAGCCTCGCCCTCTTGCCGCCGACGCCTATAATCCCCGCCCAGACGGAGCACGACATCATGCACGATT
>CAMDDX010000159.1 GCA_945893075.1 Planctomyces sp. SH-PL62
GTCTCGGTCGAGCATCTGCTGCTGGGGCTGACGAAAGTGAAGGATGCCGCTCAACGGCTGCTCGAATTGAATGCCATCGCCGAGAAAGACATCCTCACCGCGCTGCAATCGGTGCGTGGCAGCCAGCAAGTGACTGATCAGTCGCCGGAGGACAAGTACCAAGCTCTCGAAAAGTACGGCAAGGATTTGGTGGAACTCGCGCGACAGGGGAAGATTGACCCGGTCATCGGCCGCGACACGGAGATTCGCCGCCTGATTCAAGTGCTCTCGCGGCGGAGGAAGAACAATCCGGTGCTGATCGGCGAGCCAGGCGTCGGCAAGACGGCGATTGTCGAGGGGCTCGCGCATCGCATTGTGACGGGGGATGTGCCGCAGAATTTGAAGGATAAACGGGTCGTCGCGCTCGACATGGGTGCGTTGATTGCCGGAGCCAAGTTTCGCGGCGAATTCGAGGACCGCCTGAAAGCGGTGCTCAAGGAAGTGCAGTCGGCCGAGGGCCGCGTCGTGCTGTTCATCGACGAATTGCACACCGTCGTCGGTGCCGGTGCGGCCGAGGGCGCGTTGGATGCGAGCAATCTGTTGAAGCCCGCACTGGCTCGTGGTGAGTTGCATTGCGTCGGTGCGACGACGCTCGACGAGTACCGCAAGTACATCGAAAAAGACGCGGCACTCGAACGTCGCTTCCAGCCGGTTGTCGTGCAAGAGCCGAACGTCGAGGACACGATCTTGATCCTGCGCGGGCTGAAGGAACGGTACGAGTCGCATCACGGCGTTCGCATCACCGACGATTCGCTGATTGCGGCGGCGACGCTGTCGGATCGATACATCAACGACCGCTTCCTGCCGGACAAGGCGATTGACCTGATGGATGAAGCGGCGTCGCGGCTGCGCATGGAAATCGATTCGATGCCGGCCGAGGTGGATGAGGCGACGCGGCAGCTCACGCGGATGCAGATCGAAGCCACCGCGCTGGCGACCGAAAAAAGTCCCGATAGCCGCGAGCGGCTCGACGACTTGCGGCGAGCGATCGCCGACCGCGAGGAATCGGTCAATCAATTGAAAGCTCGCTGGCAGGCCGAGAAGGACGCACTGTCCCGTCTCCGCCCACTCAAGGAACAAATTGAGCGGCTTCGCACACAGCACGAGCAGGCATTCGCACAGGCTCAGCGGACGAATGCGAACGAAGATTTTATTGCCGCTTACAAAGGCGATCAGGATCTGCAAAAGGCTGAAGCGGAATTGAAGGAGTTGGAGCAACGCTCGGCCGAGACCAGCAACGCCAAAGGCGAACGGCTGCTTCGCGAGGAAGTTACTGACGAAGACATCGCCAAAGTCGTCAGTCTGTGGACCGGCATCCCGGTCGCCCGCATGTTGCAGAGTGAACGGGACAAGCTGCTCAAGATGGAAGACGCGATCCACAGTCGCATGATCAACCAGCACGAGGCGGTTGTCGCGGTCTCGAACGCGGTGCGGCGGTCGCGGTCTGGGCTGCAAGACCGGAACCGCCCGATTGGCTCGTTCATTTTTCTCGGCCCGACCGGCGTTGGCAAAACCGAGCTGTGCAAGGCGCTCGCCGCATTCCTGTTCGACGACGAACACGCGATGGTCCGCGTGGACATGAGCGAGTTCATGGAGAAGCACTCGGTCGCGCGATTGATCGGAGCGCCTCCCGGTTACGTCGGGTATGAAGAAGGAGGTCGACTCACTGAAGCGGTTCGCCGTCATCCGTACTGCGTGCTGCTGCTCGACGAGATCGAGAAGGCGCACCGCGACGTATTCAACATCCTGCTGCAACTGTTGGACGACGGCCGCCTGACTGACGGCCACGGCCGCACGGTCGATTTCACGAACACGATCGTCGTGATGACCTCGAACATCGGCAGCCAGTCGATCATGGAATTGGCGGAGGGGCGAGCACTGAGCGGCGATGGTCTCGACAAGGAGATCAACCGCCGCGTGATGGACGCACTGCGCCGCGAGTTTCTCCCGGAGTTTCTCAACCGCGTCGATGAGGTCATCGTCTTCCACCCGCTCGGCCGAGCCGAGATTCGCCAGATTGTCGATCTGCAACTCCGCCGCCTGGCCAAGCAGCTCGACGAGAACGGCTTTCGGTTCGAGATCAGCGACGCGGCCAAGGATCAGCTCGGCGAAGAAGGTTATGACCCGGCGTATGGTGCTCGGCCGTTGAAGCGAGTCATTCAACAGCGATTGCAAAACGAACTCGCCAACGAGTTGTTGTCAGGCCGCTTGCCCCAAGGCTGCAAAATTGTGGTCGATGTGAAGGACGGAGAGTTCGCGTTCTCTCACCTGACTTGATTCGAAACATGCAGTTTGATTTCCGTCATTCCTCTGGCCCCATTCCTCTGCCAAAGAAAAGCGCTGGCAGAGGAATGGGGCCAGAGGAATGAAAGCAATGGTCGTTGCACGAGGTTACGTCGCCGGAGTTGCCGGATCGAATTCGCCGGGCGAGGAATGCAGCTCGCTGATGGCTCGAACCGCATACCGGAGTTTCGCTGATGACGAGCGGGGATTTGCTCGCTGCTCGGCAGGTGATGCTCGCACGACGTCTTCCGCGATCGTCGAGTACAGGCCGTCACGCAGTCCTTGTTTGAACGCGAGCTTCACGCGGCGGTCTTCGCCGGAGTGAAACGTCAGGATGGCGACTCGGCCGCCGGGCTTCAGACAGTACGGCAAGTTGCGGAGCAGCGTGTCGAGCGCACCGAACTCGTCGTTCACGGCGATTCGCAATGCTTGAAACACTCGTCGCACCGCATCGTCGGCGTGTTCGTCAGACGTCTGCGGCAGTCGCGCGGACGCGGCACGCACGACGTCGGCGAGTGCTTGCGTCGTACAGAGCGGCTGCCGGGATTGTGCGGACAAGATCGCGGACGCGAGCGCAACGGCTCGTGGCTCATCGGCGTTCTCGTTCAACAGCGTTGCGAGTTTTGCCGCGTCGATCTTCGCGAGCAGCGCGGCTGCCGATTCGCCTCGTGACGGATTCATGCGCATGTCGAGCGGGCCGTCGGCCTTGAAAGTGAAGCCGCGCGCGGGGTCGTCGATCTGCATCGACGACAGGCCGAGATCGGCGAGCAATACGTCCGCTCCCTCCGGTGACTCGGCCGCGATGAGTTGAGCGACTCCGGCGAAATTGCTGCGGCGCACCGTCAACGACTCCGCCGGAAAGCCGAGCGTTCGCAAGCGAGATTCTGTCTTTGGTAACTCAATCGGATCAGCATCGACGGCTAACAATCGACCGCTCGGCTGGACGACGGTCAGCAGTTCGCGAGCATGTCCGCCATACCCCAACGTGCAATCGACTGCGATGTCTCCCGGTTGCGGAGCGAGCACCTGCATGATCTCGCGGACCATGATCGGGCGATGCGTTCCGGCGGGTGTCTTGCCGCTGGCCAGCACCTTGGCCACATCGTCGGCGAAGCGCGCGGGGTCGTGCTCTTTGTACTTCTCCGCGAACTGCTGAGGATGTGACCCGCGATAGCGCGTGCGGCGTTTCGGTTTCTCGGCGGGGTCGGTCATGGTGAGGGCGATGATGAGCCGGAACGCGCTAGCATCCGGTTTGTCGTTGTTCTTGTATCCGAACCGGACGCTAGCGCGTTCCGGCTCATCAAAGTGGATGACGCCTCGTTAAACTACGGTCGTTGACGATTTCTTCCAACCCTTGAAAGGGAATCAACGATGACTCTTCGACGCAGTGTGTTGTCTGTGATCGTGCTGGTGGGATGCTGTGCCTCCTTCGTTTCGGCGGCCGATCCGATTCGATTGTGGGAGGGAGCCGCACCGGGAGCGTTGGGCGAAGCCGATCATGACATCCCGACGATTACTCCGTACTTGCCGGCCGCCGATAAGTCGAGCGGCACGTCGATCGTGGTCTGTCCGGGAGGCGGTTACGGCGGACTCGCGGGTCACGAAGGGGAAGGCTATGCGAAATGGTTGGCGGATAACGGTGTCGCCGCGTTTGTACTGAAGTATCGACTCGGCTCGAAGGGCTATCGGCATCCGGTGATGCTGGGCGATGTGTCGCGAGCGATCCGGCTCGTGCGGTCTCGTGCCGGCGAATGGAAACTCGACGCGAAGCGTGTCGGTGTGATGGGCAGCAGCGCGGGGGGACATCTCGCTTCGACGGCCGTAACGCATTTCGATGCCGGCCAAGCCGACGCGGCCGATGCCGTCGAGCGACAAAGTTCGCGGCCGGATTTTGGAGTGCTTTGCTATGCCGTCATCAGCATGGAAGACGGCGTGACCCACAACGGTTCGAAGGCCAACCTGCTGGGAAAAGATCCCGATCCGAAACTGGTGGAACTGCTCTCGAACGAGAAGCAGGTCACGAAGAACACGCCACCTTGTTTCGTCTGGAGCACTCAAGAAGACAAAGCCGTGCCGGTCACGAACTCGCTGCGGTTCGTCGCCGCGTTGCAGCAAAACGGAGTGGCCTACGACTTTCACGTCTTTCAAAAAGGCGGTCACGGCATTGGTCTGAGCGAAGGCAAGAACGGAGCCGCCGCCGGCGACATTCATCCTTGGGGCAAAGACCTGCTGTTCTGGATGCGGCAGAACAGTTGGCTGAAGTAAGGAACCTGTCCAAGAACAACGTCGCGTTTGGTAGGGTGGGACCAGCGGCGCATCGCCGCGCCGGCCCACCACCCGATAAACAACGCCATCAATGACAGTGAAGCTGGTGGGCCGGCGCTCGAAGCGAGCTTGTCCCACCCTACGGAGTTGCCTCAGGCCCACCGCGCAACTTCCTGTCGCGCCCAGTGGTCCAGACGGAGCAACTCCGTCAGCGTCGGTGTGGCATCGAAGTTATGTTGATCGAGCGCGGCTCGGCACGCACGCGCGATGTCGCAGAAGCGGAGGCTTCCGGCCAGGAAGCGTGCGACGGCCGCTTCGTTCGCCGCATTGAGAACGGCTCCGCAGGTGCCGCCGCGCGAGGCGACCTCGAACCCCAGCTTGAGCGACGGGAAGGCGTCGAGGTCGGGTGGTTCAAAGTGTAGATCGAAGGTCTGACGCCAATCGAGCTTCGCGGCGATGGACTCGCAGCGGTCGGGGTACGTTAAGGCGTATTGAATCGGCAAGCGCATGTCGGGAGGCGACAACTGTGCGATCACGCTGCCGTCCACGAACTCGACGAACGAATGCACGATCGACTGCGGATGCACGACCACGTCGATTTGGTCGTCCCGCAATCCGAAGAGCCATTTGGCTTCGATGACCTCCAGGGCTTTGTTCATCATCGTGGCCGAGTCGATCGTGATCTTCGGTCCCATGTTCCAGGTGGGATGCGCGAGCGCATCGGCCGGCGTGACGTGTTGAAGCTGCGCGAGCGACCGGCCTCGAAACGGTCCGCCGCTGGAGGTGAGCACGACTCGTCGGACTTCCCTCGCCTGGCCTGCCTGCAACGCTTGAAAGATTGCCGAGTGCTCGGAATCGACGGGGATCAGTTTCGCGTGCTTCTGCCGAGCCAACTCCATGACCAGCGGGCCGGCGACGACCAGCGTTTCTTTGTTGGCGATGGCGACGGTCTTGCCGCATTCCAGTGCGACCCAGGTTCCACGCAGGCCGGCCGCTCCGACGATCGCGCTGACTACGACATCCACTTCGGGTGCCGAGCACAGCCGCTCGGTGCCACTTTCGCCGAAGAGCAATTCCGTCCGCGATGAGAAGGCGGTGCGATCGACTTCGGCTCGCAACGACTCGTCGGTCACGACCGCCCAGCGAGGATGCGTTGTGCGTGTCTGGTCCGCCAACTCGCGCCACTTCCGATGAGCGGTGACACCTGCCAACGACAGCCGCTCCGGCAGTGCGTCGAGCACTTGCAAGCAGTTGGTGCCGATCGACCCAGTCGATCCGAGAACAGCGACCTGTTTCATGCGGGGGAATCCGTTGAGGTTGAATTGACCGCAAGGCTACTGGCTGGCAGGAGGAAGATGAAGCCGTCGGAGGACGCGCGGGATGAGGGGTCAGGTGTTCTGATTTCTGTTTTGGCGTCGCAAATGGAGCCAGTCGTGGTCTGTGGGTTACCTCGCAAAGAACATCGATGACGATTGAGCGGCCAAAACAGAAATCAGAACACCTGACCCCGAAGTGCGGCGATGCCGCCGAGACTCCCAATTGACCCACTTTCCGAAAGCTGAGATGTTTGCAAATGGCCCCGCTCGCGTGTCTCACTCATGACCGCGCGACGAACTGCCAACGGTGAGGCCGACGTCTCTCAGGAGCCGACAGGGATCATGATCAATAAACGAATTGCCCGTGATGTCTTCCTGCGCAGTCTGAAGCTGGAGCGGTCCTATCGACCGGCCACGTTGTTTCGGAATCCAGGCTGGAATTTCGAGGATTACTTGACGCTGGCTGTGTCGCACCACCTTCGCACACGTCCCGACTTTGCGTTTCTGCAGGTGGGCGCGTTTGACGGCATGTCCAACGATCCGATCCATCCCTTGGTGCAGGCGTTTGGGCTACGAGGCATCATCGTCGAACCACAAGTGCCGGCCTTTGAAGCGTTGCAGAAGCGTTATGCCGATCATCCCCAGGTGATTTTTGTCAACGCGGCCGTGGCCGACGCGAACGGCAGCCGGGACTTCTACACGGCCGACAGCGGACCGATTCAACAGGCGTCCTTCGATCGGGCGCACCTGCTCAAGCACAGGATTCCCGCCGAGCGGATTGTTTGCCAGCACGTGCGCTGCGTCACGATCACGAGTTTGTTGGAGGAGCACGGAATCGACCGACTCGACATGGTTCAGGTCGATGCGGAAGGCTACGACGCGGAGATCGTCCGCACGATTGATTTCGAGCGTGTGACGCCGCGCATTATTCTTTTCGAGCACGCGCATCTGACGAATGGTGACTGCGACGCCTGCGTCGGAATGCTGGCGTCACACGGCTATCGCTTCATGACGGAGCGACGGGACATCATCGAGATCTTGGAGAATTGAGAGCCGTCAGGTGATGCCACACGAAAAAGCGTCTGCCCGGTCATCGACGTTGATCGCCTGGAGCCTGTTGATCGCGGCGTCCCTGGTGATCGGTTTGGCGGGCTTGGGTTCTTACCAGACTCTGAGAAGCCATGAGGTCATCGCCGCGGTTCCCGCGCGTGAAATGCTGCATAGCGGCGATTGGATTGTTCCGCGGTACGGCGCTGTCCCGCGCGTGCAAAAGCCGCCGCTGGTGTATTGGCTGGTCGCCTCTTCCGCTTGGCTGTTCGGCGACTTCGACGAGTTCGTGGTGCGGTTGCCGTCGGCGCTGTCCGGTTTGGGTTTGGTGGCGCTGCTGAGCGTTTGGGCGGCGCGCTGGTACGGGCGCGAGGCGGCCTTCGGTGCGGCGCTGGTGCAGATGACCTCGTTGTGGGCCATCAAATTCGGACGACATGCCGAGATCGACATGGGGCTGTGTCTGCTGACGACGGCGGCGATGTTCTTGATCGCCACACAACCCGCGGACGAGTCGCCGTCACGGTCGCGCTGGCGCTGGATGGGGATTTTGTCGCTGATCGCCGTGACCTGGCTCGCCAAGTTTCATTATGGCTCGGCGATGGTGTTCGGGCCGGTGTTTGTGTTTTGGATGGTGCAACGTCACTGGCGCGGCTGGCGGAACTTGGTGAATCCTGTCGGAGTGCTCGTACTCGCTGGTTGCGCGTTGGTCTGGCCCTGGTTGCTGGTCCGCGAGTCTCCGGAAGCGTTGGAGCAGCTTCGCGTGGAAACGATCGGGCGGGCGCTGGGCGAGAAGAGTCATGGGGTTTGGTGGTCCTACGGGCCGCAACTGCTGCTGCTCTCACTGCCCTGGCTGGGCCATGTGCTCTTCGCGGCTCCGCAGAGTTGGCTGCGCGCCTGGCGATCCGGCGATGAGCGCGAACGCTTTCTCTGGATTTGGTTCTTGGTCGACGTCGCGATCCTCTCGTTGTTGCCGAACAAGCACGCGAACTATCTGCTGGCGGTCATGCCCGTGTTGACCTTGCTGGCCAGTCAGGTCTTCGCTCGGTCCTTGGCGAGAATCCATCGCGAGCAGTTCCGAATTCCGCAGATCGCGGTGTCGCTGGCAACCGTGTCGGCCGTCTTGGCGAGCCTCGCGGCCGGGATCGTTGGGGCGGCGAAATGGCCGGCAGCGCAGTGGGGCATTCGCGGAGCGAGTGCCGTTGCCGTGTGCGGATTGATCGCGACGTGGTGGTGTTGGCAGCGGCGACGGGCGTCGCTGACGGGATGGACCATGTTCGCCTCTGCAATGGGTCTGTTCCTGATTGCGGTGACGTTCGTCATTCCGCAATTGGATCACCGCCGCGACTCGGCGGAATTCGCTCGGCAGTTGCGTCAGGAGGTTCTGAAGGACCGGCCGGTGTGTGCCCATCTGCGGTCGGGAGTGTTGCCGGGTTTTCATCCGTCGATCTATTACCTCGACGAGCCGGTGTACCAAGTCCGCACGTTCGCAGAATTACTGCAACAAGTCCCGGAGACTGGCGAGTTGTTCGCCGTGGTGGAGCGTGACACTCTGCGACGCTTGGAAGCGGTTCCTGAGGTCGTGGAGTTGGAAGAGATCAGGCAATCGTCGTTCCCCGTTGGCAGCCGCGAGACTCCGATCGTCTGCGTGCGCTTGCGATCGTTGCGTGCGCGGAGCGGCGACGACCGGGAAATCGAATGAGCCGCAGGGCGCTAGCCCCGGTTCTCGTCACACAAACCGGGGCTAGCGCCCTGCGGCTGATTTATGGGACAGAACCTAGTGCGTCAGCGACGTTCGCATCGTGAATCGTGATCGCCGCGCGCGACAGGCTGACGATCACACCCGCCAGTACCACGGTGACCGAGCCCAGCACGACGTAGATCAGCCACGGGAAACGCTCGGTGAGTGGCAGCGGTGGTGGGACGAAGTTCAGATTGCGTGCGGCAGCTTTCAATTCCGTGCGAGCCGGCGGCTCGGCGAGTGTCGCCGGAAGATTGCGGGCGAAATCGTAAACCGGCAACCCCGCGAGCGGATTGCCAAAGAAGAGTTGTGGTTCGCCGGCCTTGTCCGCCGGACGAGCAAATACGACTTGCCGCGCCGGCGCGCCGAACTTGATCGACCGGATCGACAGCGGCGGGTTGCGATGATCGGTGACGTACAGCCTCAGCCGCCGCGTTTGCACTTCCTGAAAGGATGCGATCAACGGCCGCTGGGGTTCGCCCGGCTTGCGCTGCCTCAGCGTTTCTCCCGTCAGCCCGATGGGAGTAAACGTGAATTGTCCCAGTGGGCCGGACGGGAATTCCGCTGCGATAGAAATGTCACGAGCGAACTCGGAATCGGCGACGTCGACTTCGATCCGGTCGCACGGCACGTTGTCCCCTCCCAGTTCGATGATCCAGGCCGAGCCGGGCACACCGTAGATCCGCACCGGCTCGCGCGGCAGCAGTGTCCCTTCCAACGTCAGCCGCTCACCCGGGTCTTCGACGTGACGCAAGACGTTGGCTTCGGTGATGTGAAAGCGATCTCGTTCCCGGTCGAAGGTGACACGATTGGGGTCTGGCTGGACTCGCACGCGCACGTAGCGGAAGCGACTGTCGGAAAACGTCAGCGAATTGAGATCAAACTTTTGCTTCTCGTGTTCAAAGTGAATCAAGTGGGCGGCGACGAGCTTCCGCCAAGTCTTGCCATCTTCGCTCCCCTCGACATCGACCGCCCGGCGAAAATTCACGCCGGTGGTCACGATCTTGATCTCGTTGTATTGAATGTCGTCCCGTTGCAGATCGAGCGACAATTCGCGGGAGCCATCGTCCGGTTCCGCGCGATTGAATTCGGTGGTCGGCACAATCTCGCGGACTGACTGCGGTCGCCGGTATCGCAGGGTATACGGGATCGTCTTTCCGGCCGTGTCGTACAACCGCAGGTCGGCTAAGTCCGGCCGAGCATGGGCAAAGACGTCCGGTCCCAAGATCACGTCCATCAGCTTCGGCGAATCGCCGCTCTTAGCCGCTGGGATGGGCACCGGAACGAAGTACTCCCAGCGTGCTTGTAATTCCGGCGTCGCCTCCTCGGCCTTCGTGGTCGACTCTTCGACTTTCGGTTCAGACTCCTCCTCCTGCGAACGAACAGTCACGGCCGAAAGGCTCAGCAACGCGATGCCAATCAAACCAATCCGCCACCGTCGGGCTTGCCCCGGCGGAGCGCAGACTGGCCAGCTACCAGAGCCGCTCGCGGCGCTTTCTGCCCCCGTGGGGCTTGTCCCCACGGAGCGAATGACTGTGCAGCACGGAGTCGTTGCTCCCGTGGGGACAAGCCCCACGGAGAGCCAGAGAGTCGCAGTGGATGGCTCTGGTAGCTCTTCAGTCATAGCTCCGCCGGGGCTAGCCCGACGGTGGCTGCACCCGGAATCTGATCGAGTCAGGATGGTTTGAAGATTGTTCATAGTCAGGTGCTCTATTTGAAACGCTGGTAAGTACGCGCGACCAAACCCAACACGACCGCCAACACGAAGAACGCCAGGATGCGATACAACTGCTGCACGTTGGCCATATCGACCACGAACAGCTTCACCACCGACACGCCATACAACGCCATCGCCAGCCATCGCAGCCGGGCGCGACTCAGCCGGAAGCCCAGCACCAACAGCGCGGTCGCATACACCGTCCACATCACGGTCAGCGCCAGTTGACCACGCCACTCCCAAACCGCGAAGTCCTCGCTGCCAATCGCTTGCGCATCGAAATAGCCGTAGCACTCGAACGACAGGATCAGCCACAGCAGCAACACGCCGGTGACTCCGGCCACCGCGATCAGCCAGCGTTCGGGCGAACGTAGCCGCTTCAAGAACGGATCGGCCAAGACCACGGAGGCCAAGATGCAGGCCGCCACTCCGAGCGATGGCAGCGCGACGAGATTGAAGATCGGCACAAACGGATCGCGCGTATCAAGCGGCAGGTCGAGCATCAGCAACCGCGTGACCGACAATGTTCCCAGCACTCCGGCCATGATTCGCAGCGGTGGCGCGGAGACTCGCAGACCGAACCACCACAGGGCGGCTCCCATCGCCGCCCAACCCAACGAGACCCACCGCGCGTCTGCTTGAATCGGAAACGCCCAGGCCAGAAAGCCGATCGACACCGCCAACGAGGTCAGCAGCAACCGATTGTCGTTCGGTCGCCAAGCCAACGTCGCTCGCGCGACGACGGCGTACAACGTCGCGAAGCCGATGGCGGCGCTCCCTTGCCAAAGGCTGTAGTCGTCCTGTGTCAGCACATGCAACGCGACGAAACCCATGACGGCGTTCAGGACGAATCGAGCCAACTCTTCCCAGTCGGCCTGACGCGAATTGATCAGCGATCCAATCACCGTGTGCGCCAAATACAGTCCGCACAACACCGCTTGAAACCCCAGAGCCCAAGCGAACTTCTCCGGGTGATAGTTGCCGTCATACCACAGCCAGAACAGCCACTGTGTTCCGACGTAGGCCACCGACCCGACCACCGACCACGAGCGCATCAGCAGCGCGATGACGACCCCCGCGTTGAGCACGGCCAAGTACATGAAGAGCGACGAATAGGAATCATGATCCGTCTGCAACAGCACCGGCGTGAGCAATCCGCCGATGACCGCGACCAGCGCCACGACGGACGAACGATAACCCACCGCCGCGACCATCGACTCGATCACCAGAACCGCCAGAAAGACTCCCGCGTGTTGCTGAGGCAACAGCCGATAGAAACCGAACGCGCTGTAGGTCGCCAAGTACAGCACCACAATCCCGGTCCCGGTGAGCATGTTTGAGAACCGCGTCCAGCCCTTCCGGAAATAGCTCCAACCCAGACCGAGCAGCGCCGCTCCGGCCAGTTCGCCAATCGCGACTCGTCCGACAGGGCCGATCCAATCGTTCTGATAGGCGTATCGCAGGAAGAACGCCGCGGTGAACACAAACAGCAAGACCGCCATCCAGCCAAACGCTTTCTGTCCGATGAAGGTCTCCCATCCGAACGGCTCGCGTGAGGTCTCGTCGCGCGAACTCGTGGGCAGATCGGATTGGTCGATGTCCCGCTCAAGAGTCAGCAAAGGCTCTTCGGCAACCAACTCGGACTGCTGGCTCTCAACCGCAACAGCCGTTTGTGTGGAAGTCGTCGCCTGCTCCGGCCGCGCTCGCAGTCGAGCTTCCAGCTTCGTGACTCGCCGCGCCAACTCATAGATTCTGCGGCTGCGCCTGAACGCGACGATCGAAAGAATCAACGCGACGAGCGGCCCAGCGACGATCACCGCTCCAATCACCAGCACGATGAGCAGTTCGTCTGATCCCATGAATGACCTAGTCTTTGAAAGGGAGGTCGCTGTCGCCGGTCATTGTGACTCCGGCTTCACGGGAATTTCCAGCGTCAAGCAAATGGGCTAATCTCGGACTCGTTCCCTCGCTCTGCGTGGGGATCAGATTCCGTGCATTGATCGAAACTTGAACGAGAGACCGGCGGCCCATGAATCTCGAACTGCAAGACAAAGTGATCCTCGTCAGCGGCGGTGCCAAGGGGATTGGTGAAGGAGTTGTTCGCGTTCTCGCGGCCGAGGGAGCGATTCCCGTCGTGATCGGCCGCAACGAATCTGACAACGGCGCAGTCGTGACAGCGGTTGAAGCGAGCGGCGGTCGAGCGTTTGGCGTACGGGCGGAGTTATCTCAAACCGATGACTGTCGTCGTGCCGTTGAAACAACGATTGCGAAGTTCGGCCGGATTGATGGACTGGTCAACAACGCGGGAGTCAACGACGGAGTGAGTCTCGAACACGGCGACACCGAACGGTTTCTCGCGTCGCTGCGGAAGAATTTGATCCATTACTACGAACTCGCGCAATTCGCGTTGCCGGAGTTGAAGAAGTCGCGCGGCGCGATCGTCAACATCGGCTCGAAAGTGGCCGAGACAGGGCAGGGGGGGACGTCGGCCTACGCGGCAGCGAACGGGGGACGCAACGCGCTGACTCGCGAGTGGGCGGTCGAACTCGCCAAGTACGACATTCGCGTCAACGCCGTGATCGTCGCCGAGTGCTGGACTCCGATGTACGCCTCATGGCTCAGCACCGTACCGAACCCGGACGAGACTCGGCGGCAGATTGAATCTCGAATTCCTTTGGGGCGTCGCATGACGACGTGCGAGGAAATTGCGAACATGGTCGCGTTCCTGCTGTCGCCTCGTTCGAGCCACACGACCGGCCAATTGATCCACGTCGATGGCGGCTACGTGCATCTCGACCGAGCGATCACATGATTCGTGGCGGACGCTGCCGGCGTCCGTCGCTCACTGGAAATTCATTGTCGCGCCGACGCAGGCTGCGTCGGTTACGGCGGCGCGTTATGCTGCTGTCCGTTGGCTGGCGAGGGTCGCGGGCCGAATGTGAACTGGGAGTCCCGTCAGTGGCATGATCGAGCAGCAAGCTGCGAGGTGACCGATGACGATCCGCCTGTTCGGCAATCCCAAGACGCTGTGCGATGGCGTCACTCGGCGCGACCTGCTGCATCTCGGCGGGTTGAACCTTTTTGGTCTGAACCTCGCCGACTATTCCCGTTTGCAGGCGGCTCAGACGACTGGTTCGCAGGCCGCGTCGTTCGGACGCGCCAAGAAGTGCATTCTGGTCTATTTGGTTGGAGCTCCTCCGCAGCATGAGACGTTTGATCCAAAAATCGACGCCCCCGCAGTGCAGGGAGAATTGAAAGCCATTCCCTCCGCCGTTTCCGGCGTGCCGGTTTGCGAGCTGTTGCCGCGGTTCGCGGAGATCACCGACCGATTGACCATCGTGCGATCAATGACTCACCAATGGCCGTTCCATGCGGTGAACTATGCGCTGGCCGGTATTCCGGAGATCAACCCGCGCAAAGAATCAGATCCAAACGACCGCACCGAATGGCCCTTCATCGGCTCAGTGGTGGATTACCTCGCGGCCCAGCGCGAGCCGCTCGCGCGGCCAGCGATTCCGCGCAATGTGGCTCTGCCGTTTCCCGTCTATGCGCACGTCAATTTTCGATTGCTCGGTGGCCCGTATGCGGGATTTCTGGGGCAGCAATACGATCCGCTTTGGACGGCGTTCGATGCACCGGGAACGCGTGAGGTGCCGGTCCTCGCGGAAGGCTCTGGCAAGGTCGATCCCTTTGCTGGCATTCGTCCGGAAGATCGCTTGGAACTCGGACCGAAATCGACGGCCGACTCGCCGACGTTGGCGCGTGTCGGACTCCGCCGCGCGTTGCTCGAACAGTTCGATACCACACGCCGCGATCTGGAAAGGCACACTCGTGTCGCGGGGTACGATCAGCATCAGCAGACTGCTCACGAGTTGTTGACGAGCAACGGGCTGGCCCGAGCGCTCGATATCCATCAGGAGCCGGAAGCGATTCGGCTCAAATACGGGATGAACCTGTTCGGTCAATCGTTGCTCGCCGCGCGACGGGTGATCGAGGCAGGAGGAAAATTCGTCAGCGTCTTCTGGGACACCTACAGCCACTTCGCGAATGGCTGGGACACGCACTCGAACCACTATCCCCGGCTCAAGCAATTCTTGTTGCCGGTATTCGATCATTCGTTCCCGGCATTCTTGCGCGACATGGAGTCACGCGGCCTGTTGGACGAAACGTTGGTGCTCTGCTTGAGCGAGCACGGTCGCACTCCGCAGCTCAACAATCGTCCCGGCAACGGCCGCGAACATTGGTCTCGAGTTTATTCGGTGTGCCTCGCGGGTGCGGGAATCGGCCGCGGCCAGGTGGTCGGTGAGAGCGACAAAATTGGTGGTGATGTGAAGTCGAACCCCATTTCGCCGAAGGACATCCTCGCGTCGGCGTTCCATCTGTTGGGCATCGACCCGCACACCACCGTCACCGATCCTCTGGGACGTCCTGTGCCGGTCGCCGGAGATGGCGCGGTGCATCACGAGTTATTCGGCTGACAGTGTTTATCCTGTCTGTGGAGCGGCACATGAGCGAAAGACCCTCAGAGCATCACGGCTGTTGCGAAGATTTCCAGCAAGCGACGGCGCGGCTGATGTCCCGCCGTGGGCTGATGCAGTTCGGCGGAGTGTCGCTGTTGTCTTCCGGGTTGATGAATGTCTTGGCCGGTCGAGCTGCTGCGGTCACACGGAAGGGACGGATTAAGTCCTGCCTGCTGCTGTTTCAAGCCGGTGGAGTTAGTCAATGTGACACGTTCGACATGAAGCCCGACAGCGATGTCACGATCCGTGGCGAGTTCCGTCCAATCGACAGCAACGTCCCCGGCATGCACGTCTGCGAGCATCTCCCGAACATGGCTCGGCAGATGGATAAGGTGTGCGTCGTCCGCTCGGTGCATCATCGGATGTTGTGCCACAACCCGGCGATCTATGCGGCGCTCTCAGGACGTGAAGTGGGGGAGTCGCTCGCTGTCTCCAACAAGACGTTTGCCAGCCGCGAAGACTATCCGCACATGGGCTCGGTCGTCGGGCGACTGGTTGAGAAGCCAGCGGCTTTGCCTTCGTTCGTGTCGTTGCCGTTCACGCTGCGGAACGGGCCGGCTCCGAGTCCCGGTCAGAATGCGGGGTTTATGGGGACCGCCTATGACCCGTATCTCGTGCTGCGAGATCCGAACGCCAAAGGGTTCAAGATGGATGAACTCGAATTGCCGGCGGAGATGAACGCCGACCGCGCGACGCGGCGGCAGAGTCTGTTACAGCGGTTCGATGCGGGGATTCGTCGGCTGGAAGAGACCGCCTCGGTCGAGTCGATGGGCGAAAACTATCGGCGGGCCTACGCGCTGTTGGATTCCAACGCGACGCGGAAGGCGTTCGATTTGTCGCAAGAGGATGACGCGCTCCGCGACCGATACGGCCGCAATCTGGTGGGGCAATCGACGCTGTTGGGACGTCGGCTCATCGAGTCCGGCGTTCCGTTCGTGACGGTCTATACTCCGGTGGCTGCGATTGACGAACCGAGTTGGGACACGCATCTGAATAATTTCCCGCGCTTGAAAAAGGAATTGCTGCCGCCAACCGATTTGGCTCTGCCGACGTTGCTGGAAGACATGCACGCTCGCGGACTGTTGAAAGAGACGCTCGTGATCTGGGCGGGCGAATTTGGACGCACGCCGCTGATTGGTGCGCGACGGTCCAACAACAGCAACAACGTCACGGGCCGCGACCACTGGCCGGGTTGCTACACGATTCTGATGGCGGGGGGCGGACTGCCAGCGGGCCAGTATTTCGGATCGAGCGATCGTCTGGGTTGGGCTCCGCGCGACAACGCGATCCACATCAGCGACCTGACGGCGACGATTTATGATGCGTTCGGAATCGATCCGTCCCAAGTTATTCCTGATACGCTGGGCCGTCCCCACACTCTGTCGGAAGGTCACGTCGTGCGTGGGTTGTTTGGATAAAGGTTGTCAGCCCCAAGGGGGCGTTACTCGATAGCCCAGGGCATCGCCCTGGGTTAGGCAGTTGAGACATCTATTCCAGCCCTGAAGGGGCGTAACTTGCACGAATATCATACCAGTTGCGCCCCGTTGGGGCTGAACCACAGATGGTGTCCCGCTCACCCAGGGCGTTGCCCTGGGCTATCGAGTTCGTCCCCTTTGGGGCCAAAAGTTCAAGGCCGCTGACACCCCAATGACTCTCCGACAATCAAATGCAGACTCTTTGAAAGCTTTTGAACTCATGCGGTGCATCCTCAGTGAATCTCGATATCGCGGTTGGCTTTTCAAAGCTCTGACGCACGTCGTGCTGACCGTGCTCGTCTTGATCTGTTCGTTCGCCCGCGTGACTGCACAGGAAACGGCGCGACTGGATTACAGCCGCCAGATCCGGTCGATCCTCTCCAACAATTGCTTCCAATGTCACGGCCCGGATGAGAAGGAACGCAAAGGGGGCCTGCGGCTGGATCTCCACGAAGCGTCGTTGAAGCCGGCAGCTTCTGGAGAGATCGCGATCGTTCCTGGTCAACCAGGCAAGAGCGCGTTGTTGACTCGGATCCTGTCCAACGACCCCGAACTGGTGATGCCTCCGCCCAAGTCCAACAAGAAGGTCGCCGCGCCGGAGATCGAACTGCTGCAACGCTGGATTCAACAGGGGGCCGATCACAAGCTGCATTGGTCCTATGTCAAACCGCAGCGTCCCAAGTTGCCGGTCGTGAAAGATGGGAACTGGGTGCGGACGGGAGTCGATCACTTCATTCTTCAGCGCTTGGAGAAAGAAGGCATGACGCCCGCCCCGGAAGCCGACCGCGTGACGCTCATCCGTCGTCTGAGCCTCGACCTCACCGGGTTGCCGCCGACACTTTCCGAGGTCGATCGCTT
>CAMDDX010000160.1 GCA_945893075.1 Planctomyces sp. SH-PL62
TTGCCGTCTTTGAGGTAACGCTCGAAGAACGGGAACTCGATCTCGGCCCGGTAGAACGCGGCGGTCTTCGATCCGAACGAGGCACGTCCCAGTTTGTCCCCGTCACCCGAAGCCCAGCCGCCATGATGCCAAGGGCCGACCACCAGCACGTTGTTGACTTTGGGATTCAGCTTCTCGATGGAGTGATAGGACTTGAACGAGCCATAAAGATCCTCGGCGTCGTACCAGCCCGTCACGACCATCACCGCTGGAGCCACATTCTTCAGATGCGGCAGGATGTCCCGCTGTTGCCAGAAGGTGTCGCGGTTCGGATGGGCCATCATCTCGTTCCAGAAAGAGACCGTTTCCTTGAAGTGAAACTTACTGAGGTTCTCCATCGAGCCCGCTTCGAGAAACAGCTTGTATCCGTCAGGCGTGGCGTACTCGACCGGCTTCGGTTTGTCCGTCGTGGGCTTGGGCCGAGCGGTCGCGTTGTTCCCCAGCCAGCGATAAGCATGAGCTAGAAAGAACGCGCCGTTGTGCAGGAAGTCATCGAAGTACCAATCGCCGACCGGAGCCTGCGGCGACACCGCTTTGAGCGCGGGATGAGCGTCAATCATCCCGGCCGACGCATAGAAGCCGGGATACGAAATGCCGTAGAGGCCGACTCGGCCGTTGTGGCCGGAGATGTTCTTCAACAGCCATTCGATGGTGTCGTAGGTGTCGCTGCTTTCGTCGATGTCGGTGGGCTTCTGCTTGTTGGCGATGTGCGGCGTGACTTGCGAGAACTCCCCTTCGGAGTTGAACCGGCCGCGCACATCCTGATTGATGAAGATGTATCCCGCCTTCACAAAGTGCTCGCTGGGTCCGAGCGACGCCGCGAACTTATCGGCTCCATACGGACCGATCGCGTAGGGCGTGCGCTTCATCAGCATCGGATAGGTGTGGCTGGTGTCACGCGGCAGATACACCGACGTGAAGAGCTTCACGCCATCGCGCATCGGCACGAGATGCTCCTGCTTCGTGTAGTGCAGGCGAATGTAGCTTTCGAGCTGACTGACCTCCTGAGCGTGGCCGCTTTGTGCGGAATGACTCAGGGCGGCAAGACTCAAGAGCACGAACATGACGAGCCGGAACGGATGACGCATGATGTTTTCCTCGCGAGGATGACGGGCTGGCGAATCGCGGCCAGTGTAATGGGCGAGCGGATGTTTTCACGGCTGAGACGATTCGCTTGGCGCGGCAGAGCTGAAACCAAAGTAACCCGAAGCGTCCGCGAGGGCGAACGCTCCAGAACGCCTTGCCGCAGATCCAGCCGGCTGAGCGTTCGCCCTCGCGGACGCTTCGGGTTAGTCTGTTCGCCACTCGTTCTTCTCGCCGCGACAAGACTCCAAACATTGGCCGTGCAAAGAGGTGCTCTCATGAGACCAACGCAGCATCATTTTCTGACAAGCTCTGTCGCATGGATCGTCATCCTGGCACTGGCGTCATCGACGTCGTGGTCGCGCCTGGCCTTGGGAGATGATCCCCGTGCCGAGCGACTCGGCTTGGACCTCAAAGTTCAAGGCGAATATCTCGTCCAAGGCGAATACGTCGGTGAAGTCACCAAATCAGAAGGCAAGAAAAAGCTCGGCGTGCAGGTCATCTCGCTCGGCAAAGGAAAGTTTCACGCGGTGTGGCGGAACGGCGGGCTGCCGGGTGATGGTTGGGACAAGCACGAATCGGCACCGCGTGAGGGAGAAATCGTCGCTGGCGTCACCACATTCAAGGCGGATGAACAGACCGCAACGATCAAAGACGGTGTGATGGCGATTGCGACGGATGGGAAAGTCATCGGCGAACTGAAACGGATCGTTCGCAAAAGTCCCACGCTCGGAGCCAAGCCGCCGAAGGGAGCAGTCGTGCTGTTTGATGGCAAGAACGCCGATCAATTTGAGAACGGCCGCATGACCGACGACGGACTGCTGAAGCAAGGCGCGACCAGCAAGTTCAAACATCAGAGCGGCACGCTGCACATCGAGTTTCAGATTCCGTATGGCCCTCTCGTGCCCAGCCGCGGCAACAGCGGGGTCTATCTGCAATGCCGCTATGAAGTGCAGATGCTCGATTCGTTCGGGCTGAAGCCGCACAACCACGAGTGCGGCGGCATTCCCTCGATCAAGGAACCGGACCTCAACATGTCCTTCCCGCCGCTGTCGTGGCAAACCTACGACGTCGATTTCACAGCCGCTCAATTCGCCAACGGACAGAAGACGAAGAACGGTCGCCTGACCGTGCGGCACAACGGAGTCGTCGTCCACGACAACGTGGAACTGCCGCACGCCACCACCTCCTCGCCCCTGCCCGAAGGCCCCGAACCCGGCCCGATCAACCTGCAAGACCACAACAGCGAAGTCCGCTTTCGCAATGTCTGGTTTGTCGAGAAGTAGCCGATGGATTCAGGGGCGCAGGTCGCAAACGACGTTGATGGACCGTTCGGCTTTCCTGTCGCGGAGCGACAGGGCTACATTGGGCTGATGCCGAAGCCTCAAATCGTCATCGACACCAATGTGCTGATTGCCGGGCTGCGCTCGAATCGTGGCCGAGCGTTTCAGTTGCTGTCGCTTGTCGGAACCGAGGCGTTCGACATTCATCTTTCCGTGCCGCTGGTCTTTGAATATGAGGAAGTCCTGCTGCGAGAACTGCCGAGATTGGCGATGTCGGAATCGGACGTGCAGAGCCTCATCAACTATCATTGTGCGGCGGCGCAACACCACGAAATCTTTTTCCTCTGGCGTCCTTACCTGACGGACGCCGATGATGACATGCTGTTGGAACTGGCCGTCAAAGCGGGTTGCGAGTTCATCGTCACCTTCAACAAAACGGATTTCGCCGGGATCGACAAGTTCGGCTTGGAGGCGGTGACGCCTGCCGAGTTTCTGACACGAATTGGAAAACTGCCATGAGCACACTCGTTGTTCGTCTGCCCGAATCGCTTCACAAGAACTTGCAGTCGATCGCGGATCGCGAGGGCGTTTCCATCGACCAGTTCATTTCCACGTCTGTGGCCGAAAAGATGTCGGCTTTGATGACGCAGGACTATTTGAAGGAACGCGCCGCGCGAGGCAGCCGCGAGCAATACCTCGCCGTTCTGGCAAAAGTGCCCGATGCCGAGCCTGACGAGAACGATAAGTAATCGTGAATGGAGATACTCACCGATGTCTCAATTGCTGATTGACGAAGTTAAGGATCGCTTGTTGGCATCCTTGCAGAGCCGTGCGGTTGGCAATGGCCGTACCGCCGCCGAGGAGGCTCGCGAGATTCTCGCGCTGGCCTTGAAGGATTCCGTGAATGATCCCTGGGCGGAGATCGACGCGCTGCGAACGAAGTTGCAGGAGACTCATCAAGAGTTCGGCGATAGCATCGACTTGATCCGCGAGGATCGCCGTGAGAAACATTCATTGTTGGGTTGAACGATTTCTGGAGGACGTCCTGATGTCCAATTTGGCGATGGAACTCGACGAGAAGCTGAAGCGATGGGATTCATCGACCTGCCAGCAAGTCGAATCGTTGGTGAGCCAGATTATCGAATTGGCGGACCACGATTCGTTGGATTTGTTGCGTTCGCGATCCGTGGAACAGGAAGTATTGGACCTGCTTGATGACGCCCCGACCCAAACACGGTGAAGTCTGGATTGCGGACCTCGGACTCGCGGGAAAGACGCGCCCGGTCGTCATCCTGTCGAGAACGGACGACGATCCTCCCCGTGCGTTGACGATTTACGTTCCGATCACGACTCAAGACCGCAGCAGCGACTACGAAGTCACGTTGGGGCACCTGTCATTTCTTGATCCGGCGTCCGTGGCCAATGTTCAAGGGATCGGCTCGCTGCCTTTGGTCCGTTTGGAAAAGCGAATCGGGACACTTCCCGAAGTCGATCTCTCACGAGTCAAAGCGGCTCTTCAATGGGCCTGTGATTTGGAATGAGCCGCCACCTTTCGCGGACGTTCGACCCCGAACCCGGCCCGATCAACCTGCAAGACCACAACAGAGAAGTCCGCTATCGCAATGTTTGGTTTGTCGAGAAGTAGTGATGCGTGATTGCAGCGGTCCCCTCTCCCTTTGGGAGAGAGTTAGGGTGAGGGATCCAATTGAAGGTTGACGTTGATCACGAGGAAAGCGTCATGACGGAGAAAAACAACCGAAACTATTTCGTCATGGAGGTGACGGGACACATTTTCCTCATCCAGAGCATCGTCGCAATCAATTTCATGATTCGCCTCAATCTACGGGCCTTGGCTTTAGTGGCGATTGGGTTTGCCATCATTGGAGTCGTATTGATCGGCGCTGCTCGTCGCAAACGCAGACAAAAATCGTGAAGTCCTCAAATTGCGAAACCCTCACCCGGCCTATCGGCCACTCTCTCCCAAAAGGAGAGGGACATTCGAAAGCGTATCCCGATGCAACGCCGAATGTCTCGTCGTGACTTCGTCCAGCAAAGCCTCGCCGGCATGACTGCTGTGGCTCCGCTGCTCATCCCGCGCAGCGCTCTGGCGCAAGGCGATCGGCGAGGGGCCAATGATCGCGTCGGCGTGGCGTTGATTGGCTGTGGGCGGCGCGGGCAGAGTTACATCGACCCTGGGTTGCCTCCGCGAACTCAGATCGTGGCGGCGTGCGACGTACACGGAACGCGAGCGGAACTGGCGGCTCGCAAGGTCAACATCACCGAGAAGGACGTGGTGCAGGACTATCGGCGAGTGCTCGACCGCAAGGACGTCGAGGCGGTGATGATCGCGACGCCGGAGCATTGGCACGCGCTGATCGCGATTGCGGCGTGTCAGGCGGGCAAGCATGTGTATGTCGAGAAGCCGCTGACGCTGTGCGTGGTCGAGGGCCGGCGCATGGTCGAGGCGGCTCGCAAGTATCGCCGCATCGTGCAAGTCGGCAGTCAGCAGCGTTCGACCGTGCCCAATCGAGACGGCTGCGCGCTCGTGCGCGGCGGAGCCATCGGGCATGTCCAACAGGTCATCGCGCCGAATCTCAACAGCCCGTGGATTGTTGATCTGCCGGCGGAACCGATCCCCGCGGAACTCGATTGGGACATGTGGTGCGGGCCGTCGCCGCTGCGGCCGTATCACTCGAATCTGTTCGAGTGCGAAGGGAAGCCCGGCTGGATGGAGAGCCGCGACTTCAGCACCGGCAACATGGGGAACTGGGGCGGCCATGCGTTCGATCAAGTGCAATGGGCGCTCGGCATGGACGCGACCGGCCCGGTCAAAGTGCTGGTCGATGGCCCGCCGCTCGACCCGCCGCGCTACACCGCACCCGAATCGCGCGAGCGTGGCTGGCAACTCTGCCGCCGCCCGTCGCTCGCGTTCGAGTACGCCAACGGCACACGCCTGGAACTGAGCACCGGCTCGATCAGCGGAGCGATCTTCATCGGCGAAAAAGGGAAAGTCGAAATCCGCCGAGGCAGCGTGCATTCCAATCCGAAAGAACTGATCGAAAACGTGCAACTCCCCGACGGCCCGTCGTACACCGTCGCCCACATCAACAATTGGTTCGACAGCATCGAATCCGGCCAGCTCCCCGTCGCCGACGTCGAGTGCGGCCACCGCACCGCGACGATATTTCACCTCGGCAACATCGGCCGACAACTCGGCCGCAACCTACGCTGGGATCCCGTCGCCGAAAAAATCCTCGGCGACGACGAAGCCAACCAACTCCTCGACCGTCCGCGCCGCAAAGGCTACGAGCTGCCGGAAAAGGTGTAGCGCGGCAAAGTAGACGAGTCACTTCGTGACTCGAATCGAGTCACGGAGTGACTCGTCTACTTTGCTCACGTCCCGGCGACGGCCGCTCCCGTGACTTCTCAATCGTGAGCTTTGATTCCTCGCTCTTCCACGGCAGGTTGAACCGTTCCAAAAATCAGCGACGAGATCGGATTCGCGAACGGATCATGCCACGAGTCTTGAAACGTTGGAAATCCAAACTGCTGCGGCGCTGCAAATCGAGCGGCGATTCGGTGTAATGGTCTGCCGCTGGAGCGGACATTTCAGGCGACGTCCAGGCGGTCAGCCAGAGACGCTGGCTGGACCCGGCACGGGACGCTCTCTCGGTCCAAGGCAGACAATGGCTCATTCGCATTTGGTCTCACACTCTCGATCAGACGAATCCTGGGAAGCGAAGGCTCAGTGGTTTCGCTCGTTGTCGTTGGCGGACCGTATCGAAGTCTTCTGCGAGTTGACGGAGTTGATTCTGGAAAACCAACCGGACCTGATCAGGAAGAAGCCCCATGCTGAACCAATACCAGGACGTATTCAGGTGCTTGAAGAAGCATGAGGTGAGGTATGTCGTCATTGGTGGGATTGCGGCCGTCCTGCACGGTGTCCCGCGCGCGACATTTGATTTAGACCTGCTGGTGGAAGCCACTCTGGAGAATGTCACTCGTCTGTTGGACGCCTTGGTTGAGGCGAAGTTGGGCACGGCGACGCTGACCACTCCCGAACGTGTGTTGGCCAACGAGATCACGATCTTCAAGGACCGCCTGCGGATCGACGTGCAAACCAAGACGCCCGGACTCGATTTTGCCGACGCCTGGGTCCGTCGAGAGACCATGCGCCATCGGGACCAAGAGTTTTATGTGGTCACTGTGGCCGACTTGATTGCTTCCAAGAAGGCGGCCGGCCGAGAGGTGGATCTCGCGGATGTCAGGGCGTTGGAAACTCCGCATCGAAATGATTAGGTCGAGACGAAATTACTTGGTCCGGCCACGGACGGCACGCCAGACCTCAAAGGCCGGATACGGCTCCCGTTTCGGCGACAGCAGTCCCCACGACTTCTCAATCGTGAGCTTCGATTCCTCGCTCTTCCACGGCAGGTCGAACGCTTCGAATCCGACGCCGTGAAAGACCCACGCTTGCGGCGCGTTCTCGACCCGCGCGATCAATCCCGGTTGCGCGTACGCGGACCAGAACGCTTGCTGGGACGACGGCGAATACGCGGGCTTGCCGTCGTGCGGAAAGCCCGTCTCTTTGAGCAGCACCGGCTTCTTGGTTTGTTTGGCTAACTTCAACGCCTCTTCGCGAGCCCAGGCCGCTCCCGCTTCGGGCGAGAACTGCGGGCGGTCAAAGACCGGATGAATGTTCGGAGCGAGGAAGTCGCCGAAGTTGCGAATGAACTCGTGCTGATAGCCGACGAGCGGCTCGCTGGTCGCCAGCGGTACGGTCTTGGGAAGTTTCTGACGCAATCGAGCCGCCGCGATCATCAGGTCGTCCGCCTCATACCGTTTGAACGTGATCCCCTCGTTGCCGACGAGCACTCCCAAGGCCAAGTCCGCTTCGTACAGCCGCGCCAACTCGGCGACGCCGTCCACTTCCGCGGCCGACTTCGTGTCCCAAATCGCCAGCAAGACGGCTCGATACTTCAATTCTTTGGCGAGTGCGACCACTCTGGGCGTGCAGGCTTCGTGGTAGCCGTACAAGATCAGTCCATCAAACGCCGGACGCAGAGCCTCCAGATCGGCGCGAATCGAACTCGTTGTCAGTCGCCGTTGATTGACCTCTTGCCGAGGGTCCAACTGCGACGGCGTGTAAGTCACCATCGTCGCTGCCGGCTGACCGGTCAGATATTGGAAGAGTGGGAAGCGACGATCCGCGTCGTCTCCCTGCGCGGTGAGAGTCAACGCTGCCAAAATCAAAACGATTCCCAGAACTCTCGTCATGCCAGTCTCCACTCGGCGAGTGAGCCTATTGTCGGAACGTGACTTCGGCCACGAGCGGAATATACTCCCGCGCCCACATTTGGTCGCGGGGCCGCACACCGACGAACGGCCTGAGTTGACCGGAAAAGTCGACGAGTCACTCCGTGACTCGAAGGATTCCAGTCACGGAGTGACTGGTCGACTTTCTTGTCTCCCTCCGAACTCCGTTGAAGGAACCAACGACATGCGTGCTTCGAGCTTCTGCGTTTGGCTGGTGACTGTGTGTGTGATTCTGTCGGCCTGTCCGATCGCTGGCTGGACGGCGGATGCGCCCGATCGCGGCATTGGCGACTTTCCCAAGCTCTCAGCCGAGCGGGACTGGCCGTGGTGGCGCGGACCGTCTCGCAACGGAGTTGCGGTGTCTCCTACCGCGCCGACCAAATTCAGCGATACCGACAATGTCGTTTGGAAAACTCCGGTGCCGGGACGCGGCCACTCGTCGCCGATCGTGGTCGGCAATCAAGTCATTCTCTCGACGGCATCGAAGTCGCCGCAGGTGCAATCGGTCGTGGCGTTCGACCGTAAGACGGGCAAGCAACTCTGGAAGACCGACATCAGCGCGGGTGGCTTCCCGGAAAAGAACCATGCGAAGAACACCGAAGCGACACCAACCGTCGCCTGCGATGGCGAGCGACTCTTCGTGACCTTCTTTCATCACGAGACCGTGCAATGCACGGCACTCGACATGAGCGGCAAGAAGGTCTGGCAAGAGACGGTCGGCCCATTCAATCCACGAGCGTTTCGGTATGGCTACGCTCCGTCACCGACGCTGTACCGCGGCTCGGTCATCGTCTCGGCGGAGTACGACGGCGAAAGCGCGATCACCGCGCTCGACCGGCAATCGGGCAAGCAACTCTGGCGCACGAAGCGGCAGAACATGATCACGTTTTCGACGCCGGTGGTCGCGCACGTCGCCGGTAAAGATCAGTTGCTCATCAGCGGGGCAGGGCAAGTCGCCAGCTACGATCCGAGCAACGGCAAACCGTTGTGGACGACGCCCGGCACGACCGCCGCGACCTGCGGCACGATGGTCTGGGATGGAGACATCGTCATCGCCAGCGGTGGCTATCCCGTCTCTCAGACGATCGCTGTCAAAGCTGATGGCAGTGGCAAAGTGCTCTGGACGAATCGAGAAAAGTGCTATGAGCAATCCATGCTGACTCACAACGGATATGTTTACGCTCTGGACGACCGCGGAATCTTGTTCTGTTGGCAAGCCAGCGACGGAAAGGAAATGTGGAAGGAACGCCTCTTCACAGGCCCCACCAGTGCGTCGCCAGTGCTGGTCGGCGGGAACATTTACTGGCCCAACGAGCACGGCATGTGGTACGTCTTCAAGCCGAACCCGGAGAAGTATGAATCGGTCGCCGAGAACCAACTCGGCGACGAAGGCTTCGCCAGCCCCGCCGTCGTGGGGGGCCAAATGTTTGTCCGCACGGCTGCCTCGCCCGGCGGCAAACGGCAAGAGTGGCTGTATTGCTTTGGCAAGTGATGCACACGAACCCGAAGCGCGAGCGAGGCCGGGTGCGCACATTTGGTCTGAGGATGTGACCGACGTTTCTTGAAACGCTCGCCCTCGTGGGCGCTTCGGGTTGGTTTGGGATCAGTGCGACTTCGAATGTTGAGCGTTCAGCCAATTCCGCAGCCCCGTTCGCAGCAACGTGACTTGCTCGGGATACTGCGCGGCGACGTCGTTCAACTCCCAAGCGTCTTCGGGCTTGAGGAACAACCATCCGGACGAATCCTCCTCGTCGGACTGCGCGGCGGACTCCGGTTGAATGAAGAAATACTCTCCGGTCCGCACAGCAGCGCCCCCTTCGTGATCTCGCAAATACAACTCTGAGCGCGGTACGCACTCGGTGTTTTGCAACAGCGGCCACAAACTCCGTTCGTCTCGATCGGCCAACGCCGTGGACGAGATGCCGAACCAGTCGCTCAGCGTCGGCAAAACGTCCGCCGGAGTGACCAACTCCGAACGCCGGCTGCCGAGCGCGTCGTTCGCGGCCCCGGCAATCAGCAGCGGTGGATGCACAAGTTCGTCTCGCAATGTTTCGGCGACCGACGACGATTCGCTCGGTCGGTTCGCGAATGGGGACAGCAGCTCTCCCTCACCCACGGCCTGTCCGTGCTGGGCCATGACAATCAACACCGGTGGAGCATTGCCGAACAGACGCTCGATGCTCGCCAGCAGACAGCCGAGGAAGTGATCGAATTGCGTCAGCAGCGCGGCATAGATGACTTCAATCTCGCGCAGGTCCAGCAGGTCCGCCGGGACATCGTCTAGCTCGTCGGCATACAGCTCCACGAACTGCGACGCCGCGAGGCCGGGCCAGCCGATCCCGCGCGATTCCAGCCAGAGCAGCCACGGAGCCGCGGGTTCGTGGCTCAATTCCACCAAAGCCTGCTTGGCCTGCTGCACCAATTGGGCGAGCGAGGTCTTGTTCAATTCCTCTACGTCATCAACAGTCGGCTCACCGGCTTCACACAGCCAACGCACGGAGACGCCTTCGCGTTTCAACTGCTCGATCCAACGAGAGGTCATGTCGCCAAACGGCAGCTCGTCGGCCGGTGAGGCGAAGCAGTGATCGAACACCACGCCACGCGCCGCCAACCGATCGAGATTCGGAGTTTCGATCCATTCATGCCCATAGCAGCCCAGGCAACGGCGGCTGAGTTGATCTAAGTTCAAGACGATGGCACGCGGCGGCATCAAAACGGTTTCCTTGGACGATGGGCACTCTTGCCCGTCCCGCATCTCAAAACATGACGGGCAAGAGTGCCTATCCTACCCAACGCGATCACAATGTCATTCGATTCCACCGAGGCTGCGCAAGTACGTGGCAGTTCGCACCGCCGCCTCGCGCGACCCCATGAGTTCGGCATACGCTTGGTGGATCGTGACGAATCCGCCGTAACCGATCTCTCTCAAGGCTCCGACCACCGCCGGAAAATCGACGCCTCCCGGCTCCCAAATCGGGATGTGCCGAAATCGGCGCATCCCCAAGCACCACGTCTCTAACTCGACCACCCCTTGCGAATCGAGCTGATGGTTCTGCACATAGACATTCATCAAATACGGCTGCAATCGACGCAGCGTTTCCAACCCATATCGCTCGCCACACAACATGAGATTGGCCGGCTCGTAGATCAGCCCAAAGTTTGGCCGTCCAATGCGCCCAAGCACTTCCAACGACCGCTCGACCGTCTCGAACAACGTCGTCGTGTGGCACTGATGAGCCAGCCGAATGTTGCGCGCCGCCGCCTCGTCCGCCGCGCGCCGAGCGTGTTCAATATCCGCCTCGGTCTTCAAACAGACGCGAATCAAATCACAGCCCAACGCCTCGGCCACGTCGAGGCTCGGCCCGATGTTTTGCAAGCTGTCCGGCCCGTGCTCATTGTTGAGCGGCACATCGCTGTCCGCCGTGACCATCGACACGCGCAGCCCCGCGCGTTCGACATCACCGCGCATCCGGTCCAGTTCTACGCGCGGAGTCCCAATGCCTCCCGCGCTAGCTCTCATGCAGACAGCTCCGTAACCCAACTCCGCCGCCAACTGCACCAAATCTCGAAACGGCACGTTGAGCTTCGTCTTGCACGGAGCCTCGGCGATGCGTACCGACAGCGACAACTTCATGACAACCTCCTCGAACTTTCCTTCTCAAAGCACTCGCAATTCGCGCGGAGAATAGCCCGCTCATCGGCGCTCGCAAACGCCGCTGAGCCGTCGCAACCGTTGCTTGACGTTGACCAACTCGACCACCACACTCCGCCCCCCTTCGCCCGTCCACGATTGGCGTTGGAGGTGTAGCTCAGTTGGTAGAGCAACGGACTTTTAATCCGTAGGTCGTGGGTTCGAGTCCCACCACCTTCATTTGGGCCTCCAAGAGGTTACGTCGATCCGGCGAGACTGACTTTCGTGCGTTCCATCTTGGTTCCAACACGAAGACCGATTTCAAGCGGTCTCGCCGATCTTCGGAAGCGATGGGACAAACAGGTTATTGACGGGCTTCTGTAGTCGCTTCGCCATCGAGACGTAGCCTTGCGTGGTCGTAAGGGAGCGGTGTTGCATCAGAGCCTGCAACTCGAAAAGGTCCATCGACGCCGCGTTGACGGTTGCGAATCCGCGCCGCAGGTCATGGAAGCCGTACCATCGACCAGCCTTGCCGGCCTTCGGCATCGGTGATTTGTCCGCCAGCCGTGCGGCATCTTGGATGTGAGCGAACACCGTCCACAACGTCCGGTTGTGGTAGTTCCACGGAAAGACCAGCGGATTGAAACTCGCCGTCAATGGCTTGAGGTATTGCAGAACCAGTGGATGCAGCGGAATCAATTGGTCTCGCCGTCCTTTGTTGGTGTCGGCTCGATTGAGCGCGGTTCCGGCCTCGAAGTCGATGTCGGCGAGCTTGAGCTTCATCGTCTGCCCGATACGCCACCCGGTCATGTAGAGCAGCAAGAGCAATCCGCGCCACCAATCAGCCGGCGAGACGTTGGGCAGGTCATTCGGCATCGTCGCGACTTCGCAGGCTTTGAACATCGCCGAGAAGTGATCCGGCGAGACGAACGTCGGGAGCTTCTGTAGCGGCTTGAGAAACCGTATTCGCGGGACTCTTTCGGCGAATCCCCAATCGACCGCCAGCCGTAGAGCCGCTTTGACGTATCGCAGTTCTCGATTGACCGTTGCCTGTGAAACTTTGCGGAGAGTCTTGGCACTCGTCTCTTTCAATCGCTTGCCGATGAACTGGTCGATGGTCGCGGTGTCGATCGACTTCAAGAGCTTGGGTTTCGCAACGCGAGCGAACGTCCGGAGCGAGAGCAACGCCGAGTCACGAGACGGAGCATCGTATCGGCCATCGACGTGAGCCTTGTAACGCTCAAAGAATTGATCCCACGTCGCCCGCTGATTGGCTTGATACTTTCCGGTTACGAGTTGCGAGTGAATCGTGTCGGCCAGCGTGTTGGCTGATGACTTGCCAACCTTGCCGGGTCCGCAGGACTTGCACCGCAACACGCCAGCCGGGTCACGCCAACCGACGTACCATGATGCCTTGTCTGCTCCACGTTGCTCGACTTGTTTTGCGAGTTGGTAGGTCCATGCTTTCTTGTCCATGACAGCACCGCTTTCATGCCTCAGAGCGTGAGGCAAAAGGTGAGACCGTCCCTTCACACTGACCCTACGCGGCGATAGCCCGCGCGCAGTCCTCACGGATTCCTGCACAGTGCGAAGGGACGGACTCTCGTTTCTATCTTGGTTCAGGGTTCTATCGTGCTACAAAAGACGCTTTAGGGAGCGGCATCTTCCACGTTCATCAGCTTCGGGTCAACGTGGCAAAATCGACCGCACAAAATCACTCAGGATCGTCGGTGAGCACTTCGCCCGACAGATACCACGTCCGAAAAGAAACCGCCGTCACCGCCGTTGATGTTTGAAAGGTGAACATCGCGGGCGGGCGGCGGGAAGGAATCACAGGTCAGATCGCTTCGGGCGATTCGAGTCGTTGGCGGGCTTGTTCGCTTTCGGTGTTGAGTTGTTCGGCTCGCGTGTCGAATGCCAGCGACTCAATTTCCATCGCGGCGACTTCACCTTGCAGCCGCTCAATCGAAGTCTCGGCATCAGCGAACCGTTCGGGCCACGTTCGATACTGATAGAGCGCGTCGCTCTTGACCTTCAGGCGTGAGTCGTGATCCGTTTTTTCACGACGCAGTTCAGCCATCGCCGCGTCCGCATCGCGAACGGCGAGAAGCAAAATCGGATCGGTCGCGGAGTCGGTCAGTTGTCTTTTTGCGAAGTACGCGGCTTCAATGGATGTGACGGCCAATTCTTTCGTTTGGATGAGCGGTCGCATGGTCGCATAGTGGCGTTCTGAAGCCTCTGTAAACGTTGCCAGTTCCGCGTTAATCGCGGCGTTGATTTTGGCGAAATCGGCTTCGGCTTTTGCACCGCCTGCAACTTGCCGAGCCAGTTCTCGCCGCTTGGCGAGAAGGTCAACGGCCGCTTCGAGGTCTTGCGGCGTTTTGTTGAGTCGGTCGAGTTCGGCCAGCGTGACGTCGGGATCGGTCGCTTTGTCATCCGCAACCGCGATGACAAGTGCCTGCCATGCGGTTTGTCCTTGGCGGGCGGCTTCTGTTTTGCGCTTCGTGAGCTTCTCAAAAAATGCGATCATCGTGCTTCCTTTCGTGAAGCGGGTTCAAGAATCAAACGTCTGGCCACGCGGCCAGATCGCTATTCCAAAGATCCAAAAACGGTTGCGGCGGTGCGATGTTTTTGATCGTCGTCAACGGCGTTGACGCCAGTTGTGTAACTTCGTCGTTGAGAGCGCGGCGGTAGAGGGACGTGCTCTGATAGCCGTAATGCACGCGATCAATGACAAACGGCAAACCGATGTCCCAGCCGCGAGCCTGCATTCGGTGCGTGAGATGAATGCACAACCGGAGCCAAGCAACGCCGTGTCCGTGTCGGGCGGATTGGTTGTCGAGTCCGGGTGACGTGGCAACGACGTTCACAAAACCATCTGGTAGCGGTTGTGCGTCAGACTCGGAGTCGCGGCTGTAGAGACCCGGAGAGCTGAGGGCGTGTGCCAGTTCGTGGATGGCGGTGCCGACGAATAGCTCGTGGCTGGTGTCGCCGCCTGACTCCGCGATGTGCAAATCGTGAAGTAGGATCGTCGGTCCCAATCCCTTCCATCGCGGACCAATGATGTCACGAAACCAACCCGCCATCGACGGTTCGTGCAGCCCGCTGAAATCGGCATCGGCGGAGAGAATCGCGGTCTCGCTCACGAGAACGATGTAAACCGCTCGCGCAGCGTTGGCCGCCAGATCGGGCGCGAGCAAGTCGCTGAACTCGACTTCAAGCTGGGCGCGGAGTTCGCGGAAGTCGGCGGCGATGGTCTTCATTGGGCGGGACTCCGTGCGCAGCTCAAGCCGTGATGAGCAGCCGATAGCGGAAATGGCCAGCCCAATTCGCCGTCACAATCCGGCGTCCGTGTCTTCAGCTTCGATGACTCGATTCGGAGGGACGTGTAGTACGCGAGCGACATGTCGAGGTCGCGCTTGATTTCTTCACCGGGTCCGGGCTTCCATCCGTCGTCCAGCAGTTTCCAGCCCTTCTCCGTGATGGCGTAAAAAATGTGCCGTTGCGTATCTCGCACGCTGACCAACCAGCCCTGAAAAACCGCTGGCAGTGCGTTTTGCGACACCCGGAAAAGTTCGTCTTGGAATCCGTCGCCCCAACCACGATCGGCGTTGAATTTGGTTTCGGGAATGAAAACGTTCTCCTCGACAGTCGGCGGTCGCACGGAGAACTTCTCCGTCAATTTCAGCATGAGGAAACCCATTTCAAACGACGGAAGGTCGCACTGCCGGCGTAGGCGCGAGTAGGCCGAGTCGGAGAGCTTCACGAAAAGGGTTTTGGACAGGTTCGGTTTCGCAAGCACTATCAAGCCGCCGCGAGCCAGCTCTTCCAGGTCGCGTTGCGCCTGTTTTCGACCGGCCTCGGTTCGCTCGCCGCTGGCCCACGGAATGCCGGATTCTCGATACGCCTTTCGCAGTTCGTATGAGTTCGTGCAGATCACGTTGACTTGATCGCCGTGCCACTCACGCATCGGGAAAAGAACGGCGTCGGTCGCGGCGAGCACGTCAACGAGGATTTTTTCTTGGGGGTCATTGTCACAACTTCAATCAAATGGATTGCGGTGGTAGTGCGTTAGTAGCTGGCTGGCGGCGGCTGGCGGGGGAACCGGCCGAATTCGGGGCATTGGCCAGTTCCCCCGCATCACCCCGCGTCCCCCGCATGGTCCAACAACCTTTTCATGCGCGTGCGTGCGTATGACGCAAAGGTAGGAAGTCACGCGGGGGATGCGGGGGTTGAGGACTTTCTCGCGGGGGTCATCGCGGGGGACGCGGGGGATGGCCTGTTTTTCACGTTTTCGCCTTTCAGAACGGCAACACGCCGTTGCTGGTGAACTGGTACTCCGGCCTTTGACGGAATTCATTGTCGAGGGTCGTTTGCCGCTTAATGGTCACGTCGTCGATCGTGACTGCGTCGTCGCGGAAGCAACGACCGAGTTTTTTGCCGATCGCACACAACACTTTGGAACGATTTGCCTCGTCTTCGAGGTTGGTGTCATCGGTCGCGCCAGGAATCTCTAGGTCAGCCGCTTCGGCAACGTCCAGGATTTGATGCGTCCGCAACCACTCTCCCGCCTTGCCGGATCGTGCGACGGCTAGAGCCACGTCACGCAACCAGTTGAGCGCGGGCGTGGCCATGCGTCGTTGGGTTTCGCGATGTCCGTCCAACAGTGGCGGACACCCCAACAAATTTTGCACGATCCAATCGAGCGCGGTTGACCACTTACGGAAGTCGTGCCGCGTTTCAGTCGTGCGTGGTTTACCGGCGGCGTGCCATGCTCTGACGACCGCGAACACCGCTCCCAGGTAGCGGGGCTGATTCGCGCGAACATGGTCGAGGATGTCCCCTTCGGGATACTGCCGAAAGTGAAAGCCGTCGGGTTGCTTGAGGATTCGAGTGATCGAAGACCGGTTGGCAAAGTCGGGCGTGATCTCGGCTCGGTTGCTCGTCAACATGACGATGATTCGCCGAGCGTCGATTTCAATGTCGCCGGAGTATGGGATTCGCGCGGCAAACTTGTCCTCGGTCAAAAACGATTCGAGGGCCGGGAGGTCGAGTGTGCCTCGCATGTTGTCCAACGAAATGATCGGTGCGCCACTCACAAGAGCACCGGAGAAACTTTCTTCGATGCCGCCGACACCAGATTTACGTTGTGTGATCGTCCGTAGCTTCATCCCGTAGATCGCTGCGGTGATCTTGTTCTTGAAACCCTTGCCGGCTTGGGATTCGTTCGCCTCGGTCAGATCGACCGGAGCACGACCGCCGAATAATCCGCCGAGCACCAGTGCCGGCGTGATGTTGCTGGCCAGGTGGCGAGCACGGTCGGACGGTGTTGTGTGTTTGAAGTCGCCGACCATCTCGGCCAGCAGTGTGCGGGCGTCGTCGAGGCTGATGTCCGGGGGCAATTCGCCAGCCGCGAGCACGCCCGATGCCAAGTCGTAGCCGACGATCGTGATTAGCTGGCCATCGCGCTCGATAAGCACGGGGCAGGGCGAGAGTACATTGATCGGCGGCAGCCGACCGAGAAACTCTCCGGCGCTCAAGATCAGCTTCGCGGTGCCCTCGGAGCATGTCGTCGGCACTTCGTCAAATCCGTCCTTTGTTTTCTTGATCGCAGTCAGCTTTGCGACCGACTCCAACTCCGAAGCGAACGCAGGGGGCTTGACGATGTGCAAAACGGGGGGTGTGCCAATTTTGGCTGGCGCGATGAATAAGGAGCTGTCAGAATGAGGTTAGAAATGTTCGGAACCTCTTTCTGGAGTCGATCATGGATGATGTGCCACAAGTGAAATCAGGGTTGTTGATGCCAGCGGTTCGGGAGCAGGT
>CAMDDX010000161.1 GCA_945893075.1 Planctomyces sp. SH-PL62
CACTAACACCGTCTCCAGCCCTTGCCGCTCGCGCACATGGGCCGAGTTCACGAACAAATTGAGGTGACGACGCACCGCGCCGGTTTCGTCGCAGATGTTACGGTACAAAGTTGGAAGCTGACGTTTCAACTCGTCAAGCGCGGCACGCACGCTTGAGGCTGAGAGGGATAATTCCCTCGCCCCATTGCACTCGACGCGCAGCTCGCGCGGAACATGAATCGTGATGGTCGTGGACGTAGTCAGCCTCCGATGTTCAATTTCGTCAGCGCGATCTTTCCCGCGAAGCAGACATCAACATCATGGCCGTCGGTGCGAGGGCGGTCGCGGTAGATGCCGCGATAGTGCCAGCGGTCTTCGAGCGACTCGTACCGCACGTCGTGGCGGTTGAGGTCCAAGCGGCACTCGACAATTGGCGGATGCGGATGCGTTGGTTCCCAGATCGGAAAGTTGACGTTCCAGAAGCTGTCGGCCGGCGGCGGTTCGGCCAGCAGTCGGGACAGCACGCCTCGCAACAGGACTGCTCGCGACGGCCAATCGACAGAATCTTTTTGGCCGACGTACTGCGAGAGCGCGATGCCGGGTGTCCCCAGCAGCAAGGCTTCGCGAATCGCGGCGACGGTTCCCGACATGTACACGTCGATGCCCAGGTTCCCGCCGTCGTTGACGCCGGACAAAACCCAATCCACGTCCTGTGCGAACCGGTGCAAACCGAGCCGCGCACAATCGGCCGGAGTGCCATCGCACGCGAACTCACCGGGACGAACTTCGGTCAGCCCGAGCGGGCGATCGTGCGTCACTTGATGCCCGCATCCAGAGCGTGCTCCGTCAGGCGCGACGACGATCACGTCGCCGAATTCGCGAGCAATTTCCGCCAGCAATCGCAGGCCGGGGGCTTCGATGCCATCGTCGTTCGTCAGCAGGAATTTCATGGTGAGTGATCGGCAATCGTTGGATGAAAAGTGGGATAACGGCTTTCGCCCATCGGCTCTCGGCTTTCGGCCGGAAACTTCGCTCTTGGAGCGATTGTGGAATTCGGCCTATCTTCTCGGCCGAATCCAGACGCCCGTGATTCTGGCGAAGGACGCCTCACCGCACAAATACAGACATGATGTCACCCGGCCTGTCTCACCGATGTTGGAAATGGGCGCTGCTGATCGCCCTGTGGTCGGCACCCGGCTGCGCACTCACGCGGCGGCATGGGCCGTTGGAATTGCCGCAGGCGGCTCGATTGGTGGAGGTCAGCGGTTCGGCCGAGGTTGCTCCGCGCGTGCAACAAGTTGAAATCCGCACGGTGTCGGCGACGTCGCGCGAACCAAGCAACGTGCTCGTGCTGTCCGGCGGCGGAGCCAACGGAGCGTACACGGCCGGAGTGCTCAACGGCTGGACCGCCGCCGACAATCGGCCGCAGTTTGATGTCGTGACCGGCATCAGCACCGGCGCATTGATCGCGCCGTTCGCGTTCCTTGGCTCGGAGTTCGACGAACTCTTAAAGCGGAACTACACCGAGCTTCACGACCGCGACATCTTCACGCGCCGCTGGTTGCCCGCTCTCGTCTACGCCGACTCGCTGGCGGATTCGGCTCCGCTGCGAAAGCGGATCAGCAACGAAATCTCACCGACGGTTCTGAAACGGATTTCCGAGGCTCATCGCGAAGGCCGGCGGCTGTACGTGGGCACGACTGACCTCGACACGAAGCGGTTGGTCGTTTGGGACATGGGAGCCATCGCCGACAGCGATGACCCCAACAAGCTCGAACTGTTTCGCGAAGTGCTGCTGGCGTCAGCCTCGGTCCCCGGCCTGCTGCCGCCGGTCGAGATCGACATCAAAGTCGATGGGGAACGCCATGCCGAACTGCACGTCGATGGTGGCGTCGCCGCGTCGTTGTTCTTGCAACCGGCGATGCTGGGCATGTCAGCCTCCGACCCCGACGAAGCCAAGGTTCGCGACGACCTCAACGTGTACGTCATCGTCGCCGGGCAACTGCGGATGCCTCGTCGCCGAGTGCAACGCAAACTGTCCGCCGTCATCGAAGAGTCCGTCGGCGGAGTGCTGCAATCTCAAATGGACGGCGACTTGCTGAAGACCTACTTGCTCAGTCGTTGGGCCGGAGCCACATTCGCTCTGACAGCGGTGCCGCGCGACCTGGCCGATGAAGCGTCACCGTTAGTCTTTGATCCGAGCAAAATGCAAAAGCTCTTCGACGTGGGCTATAAGCATGCGGCCTCGAAGTCCGGTTGGCACAGCGCTCCGCTCAGTCTGTCGCCCGAAGAACAAATCCCGCCGCGCGGCAGCGTGCAATTCAAAATCGAAGAGCTACGCGCTGGACGTAAGGTTGCATTGGAGTAACGTGGCCGACGCTGCCAGCGTCGGTCTCGGATGCTGGCAGCATCCGCCACGACCGCGCCATTTCACGGTCCGAAACTTCCGGCCAAGCCGAAAAAACAGATCGGAATCCGTTTTCCTGTCTGGTTTGCCGAAGTAACCTATCGAGCCGATACGTTTCTCCAGCCCCATTCTCCTGCCGCAAATAAGGTCTCTCGTCATGCTCGACCTGATTGGCCCTGGAACTCGCAACTGTGACGGTGTTTCACGCCGCGACTTCATCCGCGTCGGTGGTCTCGCCGCCGGCGGACTGACTCTGGCAAGCACGCTGCGAGCGGAATCAGCGACGGGTGACAAGCCGGCGCGACGGAAGGCGGTCATTCAAATCTGGCAAGCTGGTGGGCCTAGTCATATCGACATGTATGATTTTAAGCCGGGTGCTCCATCCGAGTTTCGCGGCGAGTTCAAGCCGATCCCCACCAACGTCCCCGGCATCGAGATTGGCGAGCATTGCCCGCTGCAAGCGCAAGTCATGGACAAGTTGGCAATCGTCCGCTCGGCGACGCACACGAATGCCGGACACGGCATGGGCTCGCAATGGATGCTGACCGGATATCAGCCGACGATCGAGGTCAACAACAACATCTATCCGGCTTGCGGTTCGGTCGTGGCTCGCATGCGCGGTGCAAATGCCGAGAGCTTGCCGGCCTACGTCAACCTGCCGAACTCGTTGGGGCTCGGCAAAGCGGCGTACCTCGGAGCATCGTTCAATCCATTCTCACCCGACAGCAATCCGAACGATGACGGCTTCAACGTCCGCAACCTGAAACTCCCCGGCCGAGTCAGTCTCTCGCGACTTGAACGCCGCCAAGGCTTGATGGGCAAGCTCGACACGATTCGCCGCGACATCGACACGCAGGGTGACATTGCCGGCCTCGACACGTTCTATCGCGACGCAATGGAGATGATCACGAACGACCGCGCCGTGCGAGCGTTCAACATCCAAAAAGAAGACCCGAAGCTGCGCGATCAATACGGCCGCAACGATCTCGGACAAAGCTGCCTGTTGGCTCGGCGCTTGGTCGAGGCGGGTGTGACCTACGTCACAATCCAAGCTGGCGGCGGCTGGGACACTCACGGCGACAACTTCGCGCAGCTCAAGAACAACCTGCTACCAAAATTCGACCGAGCGGTCGCCGCGCTCGTCACCGATCTGCATCAGCGCGGCTTGTTCGACGACGTTCTGGTGATGTGCTTCGGAGAATTCGGCCGTACCCCGCGCATCAACGGCGGCTCCGGCCGCGACCACTGGCCCGGCGCGATGAGCGTCGTGTTCGGCGGCGGCGGACTCACGATGGGTCAAGCGATCGGCACCACCGACGCCCGCGCCGAGTACCCGACCTCGAAGCCGTACACACCCGGCTGCGTGCTCTCGACGATGTATAAGGTGCTCGACATCGACCACCACCACGTCTTCTTCGACCAAGCGAAGCGGCCGCTGCCGATTCTCAGCGAAGGCGAGCCGATTCCGGAGTTGGTGTGAACGGCAGCATCAGGAGCCCAGCGATGATTCGAGCCGTCTTTCGCGATGGCGTGATTCAGCCAGTCGATGCCCTTCCGAAGGATTGGCTCGACGGCGATGAACTGTGCGTGCTTCCGGCTCCTCGTCCGATGTTGGCCAAACGGAAGTATTCCGTCGAAGAGGTGCGAGCGATCCTCAAGCCGAAAGGGCCGCCGCCCGACGATGCGACGATTAAGCAATGGATCGACGAGCATCGGATGGAGAAGTACGGGCAATGAGAGTCCTACTGGATCTGAATGTCCTGTTGGACTTCTTGCTCGACCGAGTTCCGTGGAATGCCGACGCTGCGGAAATCTGGAAGGCTCATCACGAGCAACAACTGATGGCAGTTGTGTCTGCCGCATCGTTGCCAACGCTGTTCTATCTCGTCCAACGTGCGGAAGGACGTGAATACGCCTTGGATTCGATGCGTCTGGTATTCGACGAGTTGGAGATTGCGTGGGTTGACTCGGCAACGGTGCAATCGGCGCTGGCGATGACGGGGCCGGACTTCGAAGACAATCTCCAGATCGCCTGCGCAGTGCAGCAGCACACGGATGCGATCGTCACTCGCGATCCCGTGGACTTCATCGCCAGTCCTGTGCCGGTCATGTCGCCCAAGGAATTGCTGAGGACCATCCCATGAGACGTACCGGCCAGATCATTTTGAGGGCGGGGTTCTTGATTCTCAGCGCCGTGACAGTCTGCACGTCTGCTTCTGGAGTGGCAAACGCCGAGTTGCCGCTGATCCGGTTCGACCGACTCAGCCCGATCGGCGCAGCGGCGGGTTCGACGATCGAAGCCGAAATACTTGGCGGCGACATCGAAGAGGTGAAGTCGTTGGTGTTCGATCATCCGGGTCTGAAGGCGGAGTTCGTCAAGGAGCGGTTTTTCAAAGTCAGCGTCGCGGCGGATGTGCCGGCGGGGACGTATGACGTGCGGTTGGTTGGGCGGTTTGGTGTGAGCAATCCTCGGCTGCTGGCAATCTCGCACGGGCTGACGGATGTCGCGGAAGTCGAGCCGAACAATGAGCCGGACAAGGCGCAGCTTGTTGCGGTGAACTCGGCGATCAATGGGAGCAGCGATCAAAACGGCGAGGACTGGTTTCGATTCGAGGCGAAGCGCGGGCAGCGAGTCACCGTCGATTGTCTGGCGACGCGGTTGGACTCGACGGTGGATGGGACGCTGACGCTGACGAACAAGGCCGGGAAGCAACTCGCGTCGAACAGCGATTACTTTGGAGCTGATCCATTTCTCGATTTCGTCGCGCCGGAGGATGGCGAGTTCTTCGTGAAGTTTCACGATCTGACGTACAACGGCGGAGCACCGTATCGGTTAGTGATCTCGGATCGGCCGCATGTCGAGAATGTTTTTCCGCGAGCGATCACGGCCGGGCAATCAGCGACGTTGATGGTGCTCGGCCGGAATCTCGGCAGCGGGGCGAAGAAGTCGGCGGCGCAGATTCATGAGGCTCCGTTGGAGGAGATCGCGTTGCCGGTGTTGGCTCCGGCGGATGTGCTCGATTTGCAGACGTATCGGTTTCTCGAACATCCGACCGATCACTCGGTATTGCCGACGGCCGGGACATGCACGCTCACCGGATTTCAGTGGCGGCCGGAGTTTCCCGGCGTTGGAGCAGCGCTGAATGCTCAACGAATCCTCGTCACCAAAGAAGCGGTCACGATCGAAGCGGAACCGAACAACTCGTTCGAGTCGCCGCAGCCGATCACTCTGCCGGCGATCGTCGCCGGCCGATTCGATCAGCCGCGCGACACCGATTGGTTTGAAGTCACCGTCCCGGAGAACGGCAACTACGCGGTCGAGGTCTTCTGCGAACGGATCAGCGGCCGAGCCGATCCGGTTGTCGTGGCGTTCGACGAAACGAAAAACCGCGTCGGCGAGTTCGACGATTTTGGCCACCGCCAGAATGCGTTCGATGGCCACTTGCGAGACCCCGTCGGCATGTTTTCATTCAACAAGGGGCAGAAGTATCGGCTGCTCGTGCAAGAGCGATACGGCCGAGGCGGGCCGCGTTATCAATATGTCCTTTCGCTGCGAAAGCCGCAGCCCGATTTCTATCCGGCGGCCATTCATAGTCAGAACCCCGGCCCCGGCCACGTGACACTGTGGAAGGGAGGGACTGCCTACCTCGACGTGGTGACGCACTTCCGCGACGGGTTGAATACGCCGATGACAATCACCGCCGAAGGCTTACCTCCCGGCGTTCATGCCGCGCCGACAACCACCGACAACCAGCAAGTCACCTTCGTGCTGTGGTCCGACGAGAACGCCGCCGACTTCGCCGGCCCGATCAAACTCTTTGCGACCGCGAAGGTCGGGGAGCAAACGCTCCGCCGCGAAGTCCGGCCTTACACGCGAGTCTGGAACATCGCCAACATCAGCAGCAGTCGCCCGACACGCGAGCAACTGATCGCCGTGCGTGAAACCGCGCCGTACTCGCTGGAACTCATGCCGAATCAAATCGAAATCGAAGCCGGCAAGACCGCCGAGTTGAAAGTCCAAGCCAAACGCTTCTGGCCCGAATTCAAGAACGCAATCAACCTGATCCCGCTGGCGTTCAAAGGCAATTTTCAGATGACCAACACGACCATTGCCGCAGACACGAACGACGTGACGATCCGCATCACGGTGCAACAGGGGACTCGCCCCGGCGAGTACACGATGTCGGTGCTCGGCCAAGCCCAGGTGCCGTTCAATAAAGCCAAGGACGCGAAAGACCGCCCCAACACACTCGTCTCAATGGCCAGCCGGCCGGTGACGATCAAGGTGACGGAACCGCCGAAGAAGTAGGTCCGGATTTTGGAGTGCGGTGTGTCCGCACCGCTTTGGATTGTTGGAACCCGGATGGCGATAATTTTCGTGAACCGCCATGATGATTGACGTTGCAGGAAAGAATCTCTTTCAAGTTCTCTGGTTGAGTCATCATGAAATCTCATCAATTCACGGCGTTCATTGAACGCGAGGAAGACGGATTCGTGGCGCTATGCCCGGAACTCGATGTCGCCAGCCAGGGCGGGACCGTCGAAGAAGCCAAAGCCAATTTGATGGAGGCGGTCGAGTTGTTTTTAGAGACAGCATCCGCATCGGAAATCGAATCGCGTCTGCACTCCGAAGTCTTCGTGACTCGGATGGAGGTCACCGTTGGCTAAGTTGCGGCGACTGTCTGGCCGAGACGTGTGCGCGATCCTCGCGAAACAAGGCTTTGTCGAAGTCCGGCAGCGAGGCAGTCACATCGTCATGCAGTTGGCCTTGCCCGACACGACCGTCACGGTGCCTGTCCCGAATCATTCTGAACTTCGGATTGGGACGCTTCAGTCGATCATTCGCCAGTCGCAACTTCCGCGCTCACTGTTCGAGTCGTAACGCGCTAGCGTCCGGTTCGGACACAAGAACAACGACGAACCCGCGCCCACAGACTATCGCGTTGCTTCAATTCAGGTCGGCGGAACTCGAAGCACCCATGCTGTTATTCGGTGGCAGAGCACCACCAAAGGAACCCAAACTACATAGTTGATTGGTGTGCCGGAAATACTGGCTGCTGCAACGCTGACAAGAGCACAATGCGGAGCCAAACAACACAATGGCGGGAGCCATTTCGGCAATCTTGGTCGGCAAGAAGGGAGCATCATTTTCCCTCCTTGTCTTGTATCCGCTTGAGGAAGGCCTTTGTCTGAACAGCAGCGGATTCAAACAAGCCTGGAATGTGCTCCAGCATCTGAATGCGTTGTTCAGCACCCCACTCTTCGAATGGTGTGACCCGTTCTGCACCTTCTGGCCCCTCAGCACCCATTTCTTCATAGAAGTAGACGTCACAAATCCGCTTCAATCCATTCCACTTCCGCCATTCGATTGCGCAGCACTCAGGACCGCCGTCGTTCTCCGAATATGTATAACTGACGTCGCAGGGGATCAGCAGTTTCTGGAGCTGATCAATTACAGCCTTCCATTTTGCATCCAGTCTCTTGTAGGCGGCTTCAAGTTCGGGACGCAAAGCCTCGATTGGCGCAGACAATTTGCGCAGGTCGAAATCTGCCATTTCAATGTTTCCCTTCCATTCCGGTGGTGAAATCGCGGGCTTTGTCCGTTAGGGCCACGCGATGTGCGATTTGCACGCGAGGAATGTAGGCAGGGGTCATCGTGCCGTCAACAAAGGTTTTAAGCGACCCCGTGTTGTTCTCAGGCGGACGGGCTTCAGGCCAGCACTCCCTGTACGACTTTGCCATGCACGTCGGTCAGGCGATAGTCGCGGCCTTGGAAGCGGAACGTCAGACGCTCGTGATTGAAGCCGAGCAAATGCAATAGCGTGGCTTGTAAGTCGTGGACGTGGACTTTGTCCTTCGCGACGGAGAAGCCGAGGTCGTCGGACTCGCCGTACATCGTCCCCCCTTTCACGCCGGCACCGGCCAGCCACATGCTGTAGCAATCGGGGTAGTGATCGCGGCCGAGATTCATGCTGCCGGCGGTGCGGCCTTCGCGGAACGGAGTGCGGCCGAACTCGCCGCCCCAGACGATCAGCGTGTCTTCGAGCAATCCGCGCTGCTTGAGGTCTTTCATCAACGCGGCGATCGGCTTGTCCATCGTCGCACACTTCCGCGTGAGTCCATCGCGGATGTCCTCGCCCGGGCCGGTGCCGTGGAAGTCCCAGCCCCAGTCGAAGAGCTGCACGTAGCGCACGCCCGCCTCGATCAAACGTCTTGCCAGCAGACAGTTGTTGGCGAGGCTCGACATGCCCGGCTTCGCGCCGTAATCGTCGAGCACCGCTTGCGGCTCCTTCGTGATGTCCATGACTTCCGGCACCGAGGTCTGCATCCGGAACGCGAGTTCGTACTGCGCGATCCGCGTCGTCGTTTCGGGATGTCCGAGTTCCTTCGCTTGCTGCTCGTTGAGATCGCGCAACGCATCGAGGCTTAGCCGGCGCATCTCGCGATCCATGCCCTCCGGATCGGAGGCATACAGCACCGGATCACCCTGCGAGCGGCATTGAACTCCTTGAAACACCGATGGCAGAAAGCCGGTGCCGAACGAATTCTTTCCGCCATTCGGCTGCACTCCGCTGCTGATGAGCACCATGAATCCCGGCAGGTTTTCGTTCTCCGAGCCGAGGCCGTAGGTGACCCATGACCCCAACGAGGGCCGGCCCGATCGCGGCGAGCCGGTGTAAAGCAGCAACTCGGCGGGAGCGTGATTGAACTGGTCGGTGTTCATCGAGCGGATGACGCACATTTCGTCGGCGACGCTGTGCAGATGCGGAATCGCATCCGACATCCACACGCCATCCTTGCCATGCTGCGAGAACGTCCGCTTCGTTCCCAGCAGTTTCGGGACTCCCGATGTGAACGCAAACCGTTTCCCTTTGAGATACGCATCCGGGCAGTTCTCGCCGTCGTGCTTGACCAACTCCGGCTTGTAATCGAACAAGTCCAAATGCGGCGGCGAGCCGGTCATGTGCAGATAGATGACCCGCTTTGCCTTGCCATCAAAGTGCGCCTTCTTCGGTGCCAGCGGATCAATCGACTTGCTGATCGAAGCCGCCGGCGCATCCTTGGCCAGCATCGACGCCAGCGCGATCGCGCCGAGTCCCGCTCCGGTCTCTTGAAAGAAATGCCGTCGGGTTGTTGCTTGAAGTCGTTCGAGTCGAGGATTCATATCGTCACCTTTTGGTTTGGTTTCACGCGAAGGCGCGAAGCCGCGAAGTGAATTCAAGGCAATTCTTCGCGGCTTTGCGCCTTCGCGTGACACACCTTTTCTATCGTCTCATGAACATCTCATCCAAATTCAGCAGCACGTTGCCGACGACGGTCCACGCCGCGAGATCGACCGGGTCGGCTCCTTCCGGCAGCGGACCGAGCGGATTCGTGGCGAGCTTGCGGGCCTTCTCGACATCTTTCGCGAAGCGTTCACGAGCGTTGTTGAAGAGCTTCGTGAGGTCCGCTAGTTCCGAGTCAGTCGGCGGGCGGGACGTGCATTGCTGGAAGCCGGCTCGAATGTGATCAACGGGTGTCGTGCCGCTCTTGGACATTGTGCGAGCCAACGCTTGAGCTGCTTCGATGTAGACCGGGTCATTGAGTGTGACGAGCGCTTGCAACGGCGTGTTGGTTCGAGCACGGCGAAGCGTGCAGACTTCGCGGTTCGGAGCGTCGAATGCGGACATCGACGGGTACGGGTTCGACCGTCGCCACGTCGTGTAGAGACCTCGGCGGTATTTGTCCTCGCCGGCGCTCGTTTGCCAGTCGATGCCGCTGCCGAACGCGGCGCTCACGCCGAGTGCTGGTTGCAGCGGTTTCACCGGCGGGCCGTGCATCTTCGGGCTGAGCAACCCGCTGACGGCCAACGCTTGATCGCGAATCATCTCGGCCGACAGTCGAAAGCGTGGGCCGCGGGCCAGCAGATAGTTTTCGGGATCGCGATCCAGCAACTCCGGCGTGACCTTCGATGACTGCTGATACGCTGCCGACGTCACGATCAACTTGAGCAACGCTTTCGTGTCCCACTTCAGCCGCACAACCTCCGTCGCCAGCCAATCGAGCAACTCCGGATGTGTCGGCAAGTCGCCCTGCGAACCGAACTCTTCGCTGCTCCGCACGAGACCGTTGCCGAAGATCGTCTCCCAGTAGCGATTGGCCAACACGCGAGCGGTCAGCGGGCTGTTGTCGTCGATCAACCACTTCGCCAGCGACAGCCGGTCCGGAGACGATCCTTCAGGCAGTGGATGAAACGCAGCAGGGACTCCGGGCGTTACCTCTTTGCCGAGGTCCATGAAGTTGCCGCGCAGTTGGATGTTCGTCTTGCGGCGTTTGTCGGCCGCGAGTTCTCGCAGGATCGGCACCATTGTCGCCGGCTTAAGGTCGGCCAAACTCTTGCGAGTCGCCACCAACTGGTCGCGCGCGGCGGCCAATTCGGGAGCGATCGTCAGATAGAAATTCGTCAGCTCGGCGCGTTGTGTTTCGTTTCGCTGCTCGGCCGGTGTATTGAGGATCGTCAGGATCGAAGCCGGCACACGAGCCGCCTCGACCGCACGTGAATCGTCCGTCAGTGACAGCCGGAATTTGCCGAGCACATGGTTCTCGAACGACGATGTTTGTTCGAGCGTGATCGTCAGTGTCGAGCCCTCCGCGACTTCCACCGGAGCCGACGTGATCAACGTCAGCGCGTGCGGTTGATCGAGCTTCCCACCGACCGCCCAGCCCTTGTTGGCCTGCGGTGCGAGCACAACCTTCGCTTCGAAGCCGGCCCCTTGGTCGTGATCGGCGAATGCCGTCGAGAATGGGACGCCGCGAACTCCGCTGAGCGCGAACTCGGACGACGGCTTCGGCGGATCGACGTAATCTTTCTGCCAAACCGGCTCGTGCTTGTCGTTCAACACGAGGACTCGGAAGTTGCGAATCCGCTCTTCGGTCTCGGCATCGGTGCGATTCCACAATACGACGCGATCAATCGGTTTCTCGGACTTGAGGTCCACTTCCCACCAGGGATTGTCTTCCTGAGCCGTATGCGACACCGAGTTCTTCAGATAGTTGCCGTCCGTGTTACCGTCGTTCGCCCGCTTCGCATCGCCGCCGTAATCGGTCGTACTCTGCTTGGCCTCCCCCTTCGGGGCGAGGTTGTCATTGCCGGTGAAGACCTGCACTTCAGCCAGATGCAGGAAGCGAGCTTTGCCGGGCAACTCGACTCGCACAAACCGGCCGTTCAATCGTGTGCCGTTTGGCGGAGTGATCGTGCCCGAGACCTTCGACAACACAAAGTTCCCGCCACCGAATCCCGCGCCTTTACCGGGCAGTGCGTCGTCCGGCAGCGTTTCCAACCGCACGGCATTCAGCTTGCCCGTGGCGAGCGGAATCTCAACCGAGTACGTCGCCTTGTTGGCCGGCTTGTCGGCGCGAACTGTTCCGTCTTCGGCAACACTGAGTGTCACTCCGCCATCCGACTTGCCGCTCGCAGGCTTGAGCGGCTTCCAAGCCAGAGACCTCGGAAACGCCGCATCCCATTTCGCGAGCGATTCGAGAACTGCAGGCGTCGCGGTCGCCACGTCCTTCTCCAGCCGAGCCACATCCACCAACCACGTCTCTTTTTGCTTGTGCTGCTCCGACGTGAACAACTCCAACCGCGGCGTTTCATCCGCCCGGTCGGCGTCTTCGGTCTGATTCAGGATCGCGAACAGCTTGAAGAATTCTTCCTGCGTGATCGGGTCGTACTTGTGCGTGTGGCACTGAGCACACGCGATCGTGGTCCCCATCCAAGTCGCCATCGTCGTGTTGACGCGATCCACGATGGCGACACTGCGGAACTCTTCGTCGTTCGTGCCCCCTTCGTTGTTCGTCAGCGTGTTCCGATGAAACGCCGTCGCGATGAGCTGCTCCTCCGTTGGGTTCGGCAGCAAATCACCGGCCAACTGCTCGACAGTGAATTGATCGAACGGCATGTTCTTGTTGAACGCTTTGATGACCCAATCGCGATATCCCCAGATCGTCCGCGCCGGGTCGTCGGCGTATCCCGCCGAGTCCGCGTACCGCGCGAGGTCCAACCACTGCCGCGCCCAATGCTCGCCGTAGCTTTCCTTCGCCAGCATCCGATCCACAAACTTTTCGTAAGCCAGCGGATCGTTGTCCTTCACGAACGCTTCCATCTCCGCCACCGTGGGTGGCAACCCGGTCAAGTCGAGTGCGACCCGACGTCCGAGCGCGTAGCGATCCGCTTCCGACGAGGGCTTCAACCCCTCGCGTTCCAGCCGAGCGAGGATGAAGTTGTCGATGGGATTTCGGATTTCAAATTTGAGATTTGAGATTTGAGATTTGAAATTTGAGACATCAGGCACCACCGGCCGCACTGGTTTCTCGTACGACCAATGCTTCGCGAATTTCGCTCCCTGCCGAATCCACGCCTGGAACAATTCGATGTCGCGTGCGTCCAGAGGCTTCCCGTGTCCGGCCGGCGGCATCCGCTCATCCGGATTGCCGGACGTGATCCGCCGGATCAGTTCACTTTCGTCTGGCTTTCCGGAGACGACCGCCGTTTTGCCGGATTCAAGCTTCGCAACCGAGCCCTCTCGCGAGTCGAACCGAAGTCCAGCTTGCCGCTCCTTCTCATCTGGCCCGTGACACTTCCAGCAGCGATTCGACAAGATCGGCCGAATGTCTCGATTGAAGTCGATCGGCGGATCAGCGGCGGTCGCAGGACTTAAGCCAAGTGCGAAGATCAACCAGGCGAGCAGGCATCGCATGATGCGAAGTCTCCGGAGAAAAGGCGGGCTGCACGACGCAAGTCGTCGAGCATCAGTGACAGATGATAGGCTCGGCAACGACTGCTTGAAAACCACCGCGGAATTGAGCAGACCAGTTTCTCTCCGGCGGTTGATCTCGAACACTCGGAGTTTCAGTTTGGAAAGGCTCCGAACGCTTCGAGTCAGTGATTCGTTCACGCCACCGCGTTAAAGCGGCTGATGTCCCGCTCCTTCGCGCAGGCGGTGAGGCTGGCAGACGGGCAGCTCGCGAAAAACTTCTTGTCGTCCAGATAACCAGCGGACCGTCACGTCCACGGATTTGCGATCCGGTTCGACGGTAAACGTGGCTTGCGGATCGACGTGCGACGCAAAACTGGAACCGGCTCGCAGAGGAATCATCGCGCGACGTTGAAACGCTTCCAGACTGATCTCGGCACCTAAACCGGTGGGATCGCCGCTGCTCGGCTGCAACGTGATCGTCATCCATGCGGCGGGAGGCTTGCGGTGTCGCAACAGCGTGATCGGTTCCTCCAGGCCGCTGAGGACCAGGTCTAATCCGCCATCGCCATCGAGATCTGCGACGGCGGAACCACGTGCGGCATGTCGCTGGCGAAAGTAACTGCCCGCCTTGTCGCTGACATCCACAAAGCGGCGGCCCGATTCGTTGCGAAACAAAGACGCCGGCTGCAAAAACGGCGACTGTCCCGTGCGATACCGGACGTGCCCGTTGAGCACATACCAATCGGGTCGATTATCGCCATCGAAGTCGTACAGCCCAGTTCCCCAGCCGACATAAGGACGACCCACCCCCGCCACCCCGAACTGCGTCATGGCATGCTCGAATTGTCCGCCTCCGAGATTGCGATACAGCGCGTTGTCTTCGAGTTCAAAATTGGTCACGACGATTTCCGGACGGCCGTCGCCGTCGATATCCGCGGCATCCAAGCCCATGCTCCCCTCGGCCAACCCTTTTTCGTTGACCGCTGCACCAGAGATCAAACCACTCTCGACCAGCGGAAAATTCGGGCTGCCCCAATACAAGCAATTCGAACTGCCATCGTTGGCTACATAGAGGTCAATCCAGCCATCCTGATTCAGATCCGCCGCGAGCACACCCAAGCCGCGTCCCAACTGCGTCACTCCCGCGTCCTGCGAGCGATCCAAAAAGGTGCCGTCCCGTTGATTGACGTACAACCGATCGGGAAGCGCTGGATAATTCTGCGGAGGGCACACATCGTGGCGATCACGTGAAGAGCCGCATGGCTGTGCCCCGCGCGGATCGAAGGCGACGTTACGTCACCACATACAGGTCAGGCCAGCCATCACCGGTCACGTCCGCGAACACCGCCGCTGTGTCCCAACTCTGAACCATCAAACCTGCCGACTCCGTCACGTCCGCGAACACCCCACCGTCGTTGCGATACAACCGACTTTGGCCGAAGCAGAAGACAAACAAATCCAGATCGCCGTCTCGGTCGTAGTCCCCGGCGACAGCTCCGTGCGAGTAATCCGTCGGCGCAGAGAAGCCCGCCTCAGCCGTGATGTTTGTGAAGCGACAATCGCCGTCGTTGCGAAACAGTTTTCCAGCCACTCCGATCGCGGCCCCCGTTGTCTTGTCGATGGCACCTCCGCCGGGGCAATACAAATCCAGGTCGCCATCACCATCGGCATCGAACAGACAGACTCCGCCACCCACACTTTCCAGAATCGTCAGCCGCTCCGCTTCGCGGCCGGTTCGATAGACCGCATCAATTCCCGATCGCGCGGTCACGTCCTCGAACCAATCCTCGGGACGTAGAACCTCCGCCCCCGACGCGCTCAGCCGGCGTGCCTCCGGGTCCAGCCAGACTGGCTCTGTCGTTTTCGGCGGCGGAACAGGAGACGACCCGACACCGCATCCGGCCAGAGCCATCAACACGCAACACATTCTGATCGAGTTCCGACACACGCAACGTCTCGCCGTTCGAGGTTTTGAAAGGCCGTCCCCTTCCAAGTATGCAACTCACAGCATTCCCCATGCGATCGTGGAATTCAAGCGGTAGCCAGACTTGCCAGTTTTTTTGCGGAATTGCGGACGTTGTGGCAGAGTCCTACGATTTGATGACCTCCAGGAGACTGATTCGATGAAACTGCACGGCAAGACTGCTCTCGTCACCGGCGGAGCAACTGGTATTGGATACGGCATCGCCAAGGCGCTGGCAGCGGAAGGTTGCCGAGTCGCCATTTCGGGACGGCGAGAAGACGCACTCAAGACGGCGGCTTCCGAATGGTCCGGGCAGCCGGCGATGATTTATCGCGCCTGCGATGTCGGCGACCGAGCCGGCGTCAATGCGCTGTTCGATTGGGCCACGCAGCAGCTTGGCCGGATTGACATTCTGGTGAACTCGGCGGGGACGAACATCAAGAACCGTTCGATGGCTGAGATGCTGCCGGAGCAGTTCGACGACGTCATGACCGCGAACTCGACCGGTATCTACAACTGCATGTATGCCGTACTGCCGCAGATGCGCGAGCGAAAGGACGGACTGATCATCAACATCTCGTCGATCAGCGGCAAACGCGCGTTCGCGATCGGCGGCATCGCCTATGTGGCGTCGAAGTTCGCGATGTCCGGTCTCTCGGCCGCCGTTGCCAACGAGGATGGCAAGCACGGCATCCGCGTGACGACGATCTATCCCGGTGAGGTCGATACGCCGATTCTCGAAAAACGCCCGAAGCCGGTCAGCGATGAACATCGCGCGGCGATCCTTAAGCCTGAAGATTTCTCCGACATCGTGGTCGCCATCGCGTGCCTGCCGAAGCGGGCACACGTCCCCGAACTGATCCTCAAGCCGACGCATCAGGATTATCAGTGATTCGTAGGATGGGCACTCTTGCCCGTCCCCGCAGTCCATCGAAAGACGGACGGGCAAGAGTGCCCATCCTCCAAAACCTCGTCAGGAGCAGTGCCATGAACCGATTCTGTGTTCGATGTGTGGTAGTGGCCTTGTGGGTTTGTCCGACGATGCTCGTTGCGGACGAGATTCAGCGGGGCACGCTGAAGAAGTTGGACATCGCCGGCAAGAAAGTCGTCGTCGAAATCGACGGCAAGCAGCGTGAGTTCTCGCTGACCGACGACACGCAGGTGCTGGGCGCGACCGGCAAGGACTTGGCCGAGAAGTTGAAGGACTTCCGCGAGGGTGCGTCGATCTTCGTGAGGCCGGACACGAGCAATGGCCGCTCGGTTTTGATGGGCATCAAGCTGGCAGAGCAACGGCCGGCGAACGAACCGGCGCGGAACAACGATGGCGAACGCCGTCGAGTCTCGGCCGATACGAAATCACTGAAGCCGCTGTCAGAACTGGGGCGAGAAAAGTATCAGGGTTTCGAGGGAGGCTTTTATCCCGAAGGCCGCAACGAGCGACCGAAAAATCACGAAGCGGCGGGACTCAAACTGGCTCGGCAAGTGCAACCGTTGAATGCTCAAGGCCAGCCCAATCCAAATGGCAAGATCGTCTTGATGTCGGTTGGTATGAGCAACACGTCACAATCGTCGGAGGGATTTCAGCGAGCGCTCCGCGATGCGTCCGACCTGAATTCACACATGCAGTTCGTCAACGGAGCACAAAACGGCATGACCGCCGCAGCGATTCAAAATCCCGATGATGGCCGGCACGGCAAGCAGTATTGGGACACCGTTGATCAACGGCTGAAGCAAGCCAACGTCTCGCGCCAGCAAGTGCAAGTCGTGTGGATCAAGCAAGCCGACGCCGGACCGACGCAAGGCTTTCCGAAGTACGCTCAAACCTTGCAGGCCGAGTTGGCAAAGATCGTGCAGATTCTTCCCGAGCGGTTTCCGAACGTGAAGCTGGCGTACCTGTCGAGCCGCACCTACGGCGGCTACGCGACCTCGTCGCTCAATCCGGAACCGTATGCCTTCGAGTCAGCCTTCTCCGTCAAATGGTTGGTCGAGCAGCAGATCAAAGGAGACAAGTCCCTCAACTTCGATCCGGCTCACGGCGAGGTCAAAGCTCCGTGGCTGAGTTGGGGGCCATAC
>CAMDDX010000162.1 GCA_945893075.1 Planctomyces sp. SH-PL62
CGGGAGCCGGAGTCGTACCGCCAGCCGGGGCAGGTGCTGGGTTTTGCGCGAACACGCTCGATCCAATTCCCAGCGCCAACAGCACTGAGCCAGTCCACAGCAATTGGCGGAACGAGAATCTCATGGTCGCCTCAACGTGATCCTTCAGAATTCGAGTCGGTGGCATCTTGCCGAACCTCTGTCGAATGTGCCACCGTCGCAGGCGGCGTTGCTGGCAACAGCCCCAATTCGGCTGCGGACTCGCGGAGCGCGGCAATGCAGAACTGGATGTGCTCATCCAGATCCACGCCCAAGTCAGCGGCACCGCTGGTGATGTCTTCGCGTTTGACTGCCGCCGCGAAGGTCACCTGCTTCATCTTCTTACGGACGCTCTTGGCTTCCAATTCCTCCAGACGATTTGGTCGCACCAGCGCGCACGCCGTGATAAAGCCACACAGTTCGTCGCAGGCGAATAACGCCTTGTCCAACCGCGAGACGCGCGGGCAATCCGTCAGATAGCTGGCGTGCGATTTGATCGCGTAGATGATTTCGTCCGAGTAGCCTCGTTCCTTCAAAATGCGTGAGCCTTGCAACGGGTGATCGGGAGGATTCGGCCAGCGCTCGTAATCGAAATCGTGCAGCAAGCCGACGGTGCCCCATTTCTCTTCGTCCTCGCCGAACTTGCGAGCGTAGGCCCGCATCGCCGCCTCCACGGCCAGCATGTGCTTCATCAAGCTGTCGCTGTGCGTGTATTCGCGAACGAGGGCTAAGTTTTCGGCACGGCTCATGAGGCACCTTGGAATGAGGGGTGTGTCGCGACGCTTCGAGTCGTTGGCGGATCACTGTACTCTGCACGTCGCTGGCTGCAACGCGCGGCGAAGGAGTGCTTATGTCCGGGAACTCGCACAGTCCAACGCATTGGGATCAGCGTTATCTCAGCGGTGACGCGCCTTGGAATTCGGGGATCGTCTCGCGCGAACTTGTTCGCGTCTTGCGAGAAGAACGGATCGCACCCTGCCGAGCGTTTGAGTTGGGTTGCGGAACCGGCATCAATGCCGTGGCTCTTGCTCAGCAAGGGTTCGAGGTCTCGGCGGCCGATTTCTCGCCGGTGGCGATCGAACGTGCTCGCACCCAGGCCGCCGAAGCTGGTGTCGCGGTCCGTTTCGCGGCGGCGGACTTGTGCCGGTGTGAGGATCTCCGCGCGGCCTTGGGAACCGAGGGAGCGGCGGCGTGCGAACGGCGGTGCTCGTTCCTATTTGATCGGGGCTGCTACCACTGTGCTCGGCGAGTGAACTTGGCGGGTTTTCTGGAGACCGTCGATTGGCTGGCCGCGCCGGATGCTCGGCTGCTCGTGCTCTGCGGAAACGCCAACGAGCCAATGGAGCACGGTCCGCCGCGCGTCACCGACCTCGAAATCCGCGAGGAGTGGGGCTGCCTCTTTGAGATCGAGTGGCTTCGAGAGTTCCGATTCGAGGATCGCGGCGGCGTTCCCGGCCCACAAGGTTGGTCCTGCTTGATGGCTCGCCGTTGAGTGTCGCGCTCAATTGATGAAACAGCCGCTGTTCAAGAATGAAACATCCTGTTTCATTTTCTGGATTTCAGCCTGTCAACTGTGCCGGTCGTATGACCAACGCGAGGATTGCCTCAGGAATTCGTAGGTGGACTGACTATTGCAAATCCTTGGCACCCAACCCTTTTGGGAAGTGATTTGTTGCCAAGCGACGCAATGTTGCTGGGCGTCCGCGGGACATTGCGGATTGTCACTGCCCGGCACTGTGGTTGCTTGGCGAGATCGGCAATCTCAGAGACTTCCGCAGAACCACTACAAACGGACGATCCCGCAGAGCATGCCGAAACATGCGGTGCTGGAGCTGTCTGACACCTTCCACGGAACGGGGCGTGCCCATGTCACACGACGACAAGAGTCTCAGCCGTCCTGGATCCGAGTCTGGTGAAGCTCAACCGCCCCAGTGGCTCGATCGCTTCGCCAATCGGGCGAGTCAAGCGTTTCACTCGGCGGACAAGCTGGCCCCGGTGGGATGCCACTTTCACCGGTACGAGGAAGAAGGAGGCCTGTTACCACAATGGGAAGTCACGCTCTTCGCTTCGAGCACAGAGATTTACGGGGGAGCCTTGGATGGTTCCTGCGCCGTCTCGCGCTTCATGCTCGACCTGAGAGTGTTGATGGAAGTCTTCGATGTGGTCGAGAGCTGCTACTGGCAAGCACAAACGATGGCGGACGACGATGACTTGGGACCGCATGTCGGAGTTGAAGGACAGTTTGAAGGGCATCTGGTCTGGCTGCGAATCACGGCCAAACCGCCTGGTCAATTTGAATCGGGGCGGGTGGTTGATCTGTGTGCGAATGAAGTGCAAGACCGCTGGTAGTGAGGCAGGTTTTCAACCTGCCTGAAGAGAGACAACATGAAGAAAGAGGTTTCGCGTCGGTGAGCCGTTCCATTTGTTGACGCAGACCTGATGAGGAAGGCCCGGCTTCGGAGGGGAAGCCGGGCCTTTTCTCATTTCGTAGCACAGGCGGCTCGCCTGTGTTGTCCGCAACGCCGCTACTTCTTCGGCAGCTCACGCACATAGATATTCTTGAAGTACAGCGTATTGCCGTGGTTTTGCAGTTCGATCGGGCCGGTCTCGTAGCACGGCTTGTCGCGCTCCCAGTAGTTCTCCAGCGTGACGTTGTTGACGACCGTCTTGCCGTTGAGCGTGATCGTGACTTTGTCGCCGACCATGTGGATAAAGAACGAGTTCCACTGGCCGATCGGGTTGTCGGCCTTCACGTCCGGGAAGCGCGGGTTCTTGGCGTTGTTCCACAAGCTGCCAGAACCTTTGTCGGCTCCGTTCTTCAGTTGAGCTTCGTCGCTGGGATCCCAGATTTGAATCTGAGGCGTGCCGCGAACGTAGATGCCGCTATCCCCTTTCGGCTCGATCTTCCAATCGCAGTAGAGTTCAAAATCGGCATAGTCCTTGACCGAGCAGAGACTCTGACCTTTGCCGTCGAAGACGAGTACACCGTTCTCGGCACGCCAGTGAGCCTTCGCGCTCTCGTCGGCTTTGATTTGCTCGGCCGCGATTTGTTCGGTGGTCATCGACTTCCGCTCTTTGATGTTTTTGACGAGCCCCTGCCAGCCGGTCAGGTCTTTGCCGTTGAAGAGCGCGGTGAAACCATCAGGCGGTGTGTTGTCCGGAGCGGCCTTCTTGCCGACGGGCTGAGCTTGCTGATCCGCAACGGCGACTTCTTTCGGCTCGACCTTCGTGCCGAACAGGAACACGTTGTCGAAGTTCCCGGTGTCGTCGAACGTACCGACGCCGACTTGGCCCCAAGTGAAGGTCGTGTCGGTGGCTTCCATGACTGGCTCGGTCATGTTGTCGAAGAAGACTTTGATCGAGCCGCTCTTCACGTCGCGCGTCAGCCGAGCGTGATGCCAGTCGTCGGTCCAGTTGGTGCCGGTGCTGGTCTTGGTGGAAATCTTCTTTCGGTCGGCGTTATTGACGATGAAGATCTGGTTGGCGTGATCGTCGGTCTGTTTGCCGAGATGCACGTAGTAAAGATGAGCCGCGTCCTGGCCGCCGAAGAACAGACACATGTCGCGATGTCCGTAGTCCTTCACGGTCGATTGCAGTTTCACGTCCAAGACGAAATCGCTGACGGTTACGTCCTTGATCATCGCTCGATTGAACGGCGAGCGAACCGGCGTCTTCGTGTTGCTCTTTCCAAACTGGCTCAGGACATGCCCCTTGTCCGTCTTCTCGATCTTCCAGGCGGCTGGATCAGTCGCGACCCAATTCGAGGAACTACCGGATTCGAAGTCGTCCGAGAAAATCAGCGGCAGATTCGTGATCCCTTTAGGAGCATCCGCCGCGCCGGCGATCGCCGTCATGCCGAGGAATGCCCAACCGAACAACCAAGCCAAGCGTCTCATGGTGGTTCCTTTCAAGAGGTTCGTAGTTCCGCCTTCAGGCGGCAGTCCAATGGAACAGTGAAATCCAAAACCGGGGCGATAGCGTGACCTGCGCATCGGATGATGACAAGCGTGGCACACACGAGCGTCACCCACTCGGCTGAGTTCTTGTTGCTTGTGTTCCCACTTCCGTGCCTGTGGAATGATCCACAAGGTTTCCGTAACGTTGGCGTCGTGGCGAGGTGTCCTCAGAGTTTGCGAAATCGCCGTTGGGCTTTTGTGGAGAAATCGCATGTTTCCGACGAAGTGTCTGGCTTCTCTTGGTTGTCTCGTGTTGGTGATGAGCCTGCTCTTGTTTGTCGCGATCGGCGAGGCGATTGAGGTGACGGCCGTTGGTCGGAACGAATTGAATGAGGCTCTGAGCCGGGTCGTCGCCGGAGAGGCGAGTGAAGCCATTGAGTTGTTTGACTTGCAGGCGCTGCTGGGACTGAACAAGGCGAATTACCGGTGGGTCTCGCGAGGTCCGCAGGGTGACGCAAAGACTCCGGCGCGGGTGTTTGTGATCGCGTTCAATCAGCCGATCGAATTGGGTTCGGTCTTCTGGGACGGCACTCCGACGGAATTGCGAGCGTTAAAGCCGAATGCCGCGAACGTCGATCTCAACGCGAATGACGAATGGGAAACGATCTCGATTCCGCGTTCGCAGGGGGGCGGAGTCTTGGTCCCGCTGCCGGTGGGACTCCGGACGAAGGCGCTGGCATTCGTCGATTCGCGCGACAGCGGCCAAGCCGAGTTGCGGACCGTGCGGCTCTTCAAAGAGCGGTTGTTGAACGTGACTCCGTGGTCGCTGGCGTATGCCGACCGCGAGTTCACGCCGCCAAACACGGACTTCGTGCCGAACCCGGCATCGTCGATTCCGGCGGGGCAAGGGTTTTGGGTGAACGTCGGCAAGAATCAAAATGGACTCGTGGCCGCACCGCCGGTCAGCGATGTCGCGCCGTCGTGGTTCATGCTGACTTGGCCGGATGCGAAGAAGCTGACGAACCTCTGGCTGCACTCGAACGCGACAAAGTACGACATCGAAGTCTTCACAGGGCCAAGCGACGTCCATCCGCGCGCCGGATTGAGCGGCGAATGGCGGAAGATTCGTGAGCCGCAAGAGACCGTGCTCTGGAGTCAGATGACTGAGAACGCGCGGCTGGTCACGTTCGCGCCGGTGGCGACACGCGCCGTGCGAGTCCGCATGACGAAGACACAGGAAGGTCCGATCGCGGCGGTGCGTGGCCTGCACGCGATGAGCTTGCTCGAAGATCAGCCGGTGCCGACGAGTCCTTCGGCACAACAGGTTGAGCCGCCGATCTCGCTGGCGTTTGAAACGTCGGAACCGCGTAATGCGACCTTCGTGATTGATGGGCCGGACGGTCGCCGAGCGAAGAACGTCTTCGCACGCAGCGCATTGCCGGCGGGCAAGCAGGACGTCGGCTGGGATTTGAAGGACGAGAATGGTTCTTTCGTCGCACCGGGCAAGTATCGCTGGACCGCGCTGACGTGGCCGGACCTTCGGCTGAAGTACGAGATGACGGTTTATCCGAACGTGTCGCAACACGCGCCGCAGAATGCTCCGTGGCTGACTGGCACGAATGGGAGCGGCGGTTGGTTGGCCGATCACACGCCGCCATGCAGCGGGTGTGTCGCTGGCGATCGAGTCTTTCTTGGTGCGTATGTCGCCGAGAGCGGTGTGTCGCTGATCGAGTGCGATCTCGACGGTCGCAAGCAGTGGGGACATCACTCGTTCGCGGCGTGGACCGGAGCACGGTTCCTCGCGTCCGATGGCAAGCTGGTCTTCGCAGCGGCTCCGATTCTCGGCACGAGCAACGAATCGGTGTGGGTCGTCAACCCGGAAGATCACTCGGTGAAGAATCTGCTGTCACTGACTCCGACCGCCTCGCATCGTCGCGGGATGCAAGGGATCGCCGCACGCGACGGCAAGTTGTTCATGAGCGTGCGCGGGGCGGAGTCTTGGCTGACGACTGCGGCGGCCGGTGACGACGTCGATTTGAAAGCGTGCGTGCCGTTGTATCCGCCGCGACGCAAGCCGCGCGCGGCGTACGAAATCGTCCCCGATCCGCAGGGAGACTTCGTGCGGCTGTTCCGACTCTCCGGCACTCCGCCGGGTGGCGCGACGCAGTTCACGGCAACGCATCTGGAAACGCAAAGCGGACCCGGTCAGCAGCAACACATCGTGCTGGCGTTTCAGCGAGCCGTGCCGATCGGCAGCGTCGTGTTTCCTCGTGCGGAGATGAAAGACACGAAGCTGATGCTCAGCGTGTTGAAGCCGAATGCTCCGTATCCACCGAACGCGGAAGACGCGAAGCAGTGGCAGCCGTTCGCGAGCGTCGGCGATCAAGCGTGGGATTGCGTCGCCGCTCCGGAGAAGACCCTGACACGCGCATTGCGAATCACGTTCTCGCGCGGTTCGGCGGCGGATGATGATCCGCTCGCGAGCGCGCTGGAGTCGCCCGGCACGAAGAAGGAGATCGACTTCGATCTCGACGCGCCGAAAAAGCCGAGCGCTGACAAGTTGCTAGGCGGCTCGGACAAGTCGGCGTGGAAAGGGCGGCTCGAAGGAATGAAGCTGTTGCGGCGGCGGTTCGCCAACGTGGCGGGTACGGCAGAAGTCTTGGTGAATTCGGGCAAGGTCGCGGACGACGGTTCGTGGGATGCGCGACGTTCCGCGCCGCTAACCGAAGAGGAACCGGGCGTGTACGCGCTGACTTGGAACGAACCGCAGAAGCTGCGCGGTTTGGCGATCAAAGAGATCGACGGCGCGCTGACGAAGATCGACGCCTTCACCGGCGACGGAGAGATCAACATCACGGGGACGTCTGGCTGGGAACAGGTCGGCGAATACCGGCAGCAGCGACGCGACATGCACAGCGGCTTTGAAAGCTGCAACGCGCTGGCGCGATACATCGACGGCGAGGTCGATTTCGGCCGCGAGGTCACGACCCGCGCGATTCGCCTGCGAGTCGTCGCTCAATGGACCGATCGTGGCGAACGAGGCGATGAAGGACTGCGGCCAGACCTTGGCGGCAACACGATCGACGCGACTCGCTGCCGCATTTGGGGAGTTGCCGCGCTCAAGTATCTCGGCGGCGAACCGAGCGTTGAAAGCGCATCAACCGAACGGCTGGAAGTGTACGACACAAGCAACGGCAAGCTGCTGCAAGAAGTCGCGCTGCCGCAGCCCGGCGAAGTGGTTTGCGGATCGAACGGTGAAGTGTTCGCGATCTCAAAAAAGCAAATCGTGCATGTCGATTTGTCGGCCGGTCATCACACGCCGTTCATCAGCGACGTGACCGAACCGACCGACTTTGCGTTCGATGCCGAGGGGTCTTGTTACGTCTTCGACAACGCGGCTGACCGGCATCACATCCGCGTCTTCGATCGCGCCGGAGAATTTGTACGTTCGATGGGGACGGATGGCGGCTTCAAAGTTGGCGCATGGGATGCGACGCGGTTCGGCGATGTCGTGTCGCTCGACGTCGATTCGCGCGGCCAGTTGTGGTGCGTCGAGGGGCAGTATCACCCGAAGCGAGTCACCGTCTGGACGAGTGCCGGCAAGTTCGTGAAAGAGTTGCTCGGCAACACGCCCTATGGTGGCGGCGGCGTGCTCGACCCGGCCAACAAGAACCGGCTGTTTTACGGACCGCTGGAATTTGAACTCGATTGGAAAACCGGCCAGTCGCGGCTGAAGAATTTGTTGTGGCAAGGCACGACTCCACCGGGCGAAGTGCCGCAGGTTGTGGAAGGTCGCACGTACCTCGTCACGCGGCCGATGTTTCAAGAGATGCAAATCGGCGTCGTTTATCTCTACGAGAAAGATCACGTCCGCTTGGCGGCCGCCGTCGGTCGAGCCGATCAGTTCGAGCCGCTGAAGGCTCCGGCGATCATGAAGCAGCTCGGCAACAAGCCGCTGACCGAGCATCGCTTTCTCTGGTCTGATCTCAACAGCGACGGCGAAGTGCAAGTCGACGAAGTGAAGCTGACGCTCGACTCGCGCCGCAGCGGAGTGACCAACTTCAATCGCGACCTCGGCGTGCAGCATGGTTCGGTGCGCTACCAAGTGCGCAAATTCCTGCCGAGCGGTGTGCCGGTCTACGAAGAAGCGGCGTTGGAGAAGCTGACGGGCCGCGATTACTTCCGGCTCGACGATGGTTCGTTCTATGCCTTCAGCGGTGATCGTGTGCCTGACGGTGCGGTCACGGCCGATGGCCGCGCTCGTTGGACTTACCCGCAAGAAGGCTGGGGCGTGCAGAGCCTGCAAAACGCCAAGCCGTATCATCCGGGACAAGTCGTGTCGCAGTTCGGCATCGTCGGCCACGAGACCGCGCCGCAGTTGGGTGAGTTCCTCGTCGTGCATGGCAACAACGGCGCGTGGAATGTCTGGACCGCCGACGGCTTGCTGGCCGGGCCGATCTTCCGCGATCTGCGAGACGGCAAAGCTCGCCCGTGGAGCATGGCCGAGCACGCGCGCGGCATGGCGATGAACGACGTGACCGCCGGGCAGGAGCATTTCTCCAGCTCGTTCTGCAAGACAAGCGACGGCAAGTTCTACGTCGTCGCCGGACACAATCACATCAGCCTGCTGGAAGTGCAGGGCTTCGATCAGTTCCGGCGTCAAACCGGCGAGTTCGAGGTGACGCCGGCCGAGTTGCAGAAGGCTCGGCAGTTCGACGACGCGCGAGAGCAATCACAGATTGCGGTGCGTGCTCCGATCATCGACGCCTATCGGATGAAGAAGCCGCCCGAATTCGACGGCAAGCTGACCGGCTTCAGCCCGGCGGCGGCGCAGATCGGCAACGACATCACGTTCCACATTGGCTTCAACGACGAACACCTCTTCGTCGGCTGGCGAGCACGCGGACAGGGGCCTCTGAAGAATTCAGGCTCCGATTGGCAGCGCCTTTTCAAAACCGGAGCCGCGTGTGACCTGTATCTCGCAACCGATCCGGACGCAGCGAGCGATCGTCAGTCACCCGTCGTCGGCGACGTGCGCGTGTTGCTGAGTTACATCGGTAACAAGTCGCTCGCAGTGCTGTATCGTCCCGTCGCACCGGGAGCGTCGTCCGACAAAGCTCTGCGAGTCACTTCGCCCGTCGGCGAAACGATCATCGACCACGTTGAACAACTCACGTCTGCGCGAATGCTGCGCACGATCGACCCGCTGTCGCCGAATCAATACACGCTCGAAGCGGCGATCCCGCTCAAGGCGATCGGCCTGAAAGCGACCGGCGACTTGCGCCTGAAAATGGACTGGGGCCTGCTGGTCTCCGGCCCCGAAGGCCATGACGTCCTGCGCCGTGTCTATTGGGCCAACCAAGCCACGCAGATCATCGCCGACGCGCCGAGCGAAGCGCGCCTGACGCCACATCTGTGGGGTCACATCCTCTTCCACGATCACCGCCCCAGTGCCGAAGACCGACTCGCCGCCGACGCCATCAACAGTTCCAAAAAACCGACGAAGGCTCAAAAGGATGCGGCCGAGGAACTGCTCGATGATTTGAAGAAGAAGTAACGCGGCGAAGCCGCAAAAACGTAGGCGAGTCGCTCCTGCGACTCGCATTCCGAAATTTGGCTGATTCCCAATGTTGCGATTCACTGTCATTGATCGCGTCACGGGAATCTCAGTCGCAGGAGCGACTGAGCTACGTCTTTGGCCGCTGTTCTCAACTCATCAACTCTCGCGACAAAACAACAACTTTACCGATAACTTTTTAACGCAGTCCGTCGAGCGGCAACGGGACAGTTTTTGTGGGCTGAGGTTCTCGTCTTGGACACGTGAGGTCATGCGATGAAACATTTCTTGTGGCTGTGGTTGGGCGTGCTGAGTTGTGGATGGGTGGCCGCGTCGGCGCAGGCTCATTTCCTGTTCATCCAGGTGGGGCCACATGCCGAGGCCGGCCGGAGCGTCGAAGTTTATTTCAGTGAGCGAGCGACCGCTGGTGATCCGCGGTTTGTGGCCAAGGTCGCGCACACTGAACTCTGGTTGCAGGACGAGCCGGGAAAGTTCGTGCCGCTGACGGTGAATCGCGGCACCGATCGGTTGCGAGCGTATCTGCCGTCGAACCAATCGGTGTCGGTCGTCGGACGATGCGAATACGGCGTGCTCAAACGGGACAAGGCGTTCTTGTTGCGATACTACCCGAAGGCGATTTCGGGGAAGCCCGACGAGGTGGTGAAGCTTGGCCGGCACGAACAAATCCCGTTGGAGATCATGCCCACGTTTGCAAAGGATGCGATCACGCTGACCGTGTTGCGCGAGGGCAAACCGCTGCCGAACGCCCTGTTGACGACGATTGATGCGGACCTGAGCAACGAGGAGTTGACGACCGACAACACCGGCCGCGCGACATGGCGGCCGACTGAGCCGGGTCAATACGCCGTCTACGTCAAGCATGTCGTGCCGCAAGCGGGGGCCAAGAACGGCGAGCCCTATGAAGAAATCCGCGAGTTCGCGACGTTGGCATTTGACTGGCCGCTGGACAATTCGCGAGTGGACGCCGACGCGGTGGCGATGTTTGAACGAGCGATCGCGGCTCGCGCGGCGTGGGACAAGTTCAAAGGCTTCACGGCTCAGGCGGCGGTGTATCTCGATGGCCGTCGTTTCTCCGGAATGGTCAAGGTGCAGGCCGATGGCGACGTGGAGTTCGACGGCGAGCCGAAGCTCGAAGACGAGGCGGCTCGCGAGTGGATTCGGGATCAACTGCACTCGCAGGTGATCCACCGAATTCCCTCGTCGGGCATCCGAGCCAAACCGGTGCTGAGCTTCGCCGACAAAGAGGAGGAGCATCCGCTCGGCCGCTTGTTGAACTTCCACGGCGGCCGTTTCGCGTCCTCGTATCGGGTTCGTGACGACGAGATCATCGTCGTGAATCGCAGCCTGGGCCGCGAGAACATGTCCATCCAGATGCTCGAAAGCGAACGCAACGCCGAACACAAAATTCTGCCCCGCGCGTATCAGGTTCAATACCGAGACGCACAAACCGGCGCAATCACGCGCGTCGAAACCTTCCGCAATCGCTGGCAGCGGGTAGGTCCGTTCGATCTGCCGGAGTCCATCGCTCAGACTGTGTCTTCGGGCGGCGGTGTCAGCGTGCGATCGTTGAAATTGCAGTCGCTCAAACTGGCGGAGTAGCTCAGCGACATCCGCCACGCAGCGAATGGAGAATCACAAAATGTCGTCTTCGATCTTCAATCGGTTCGCCGATTTCTGCATCCGAATTTCGTTCTGCACGATGCTATTGTCGGTCACGGCGGCGCGCGGCGAGGACTGGCCGCAGTTTCGCGGACCGACCGGCTTGGGATACACAACTCAGACGACGCTGCCGATTAAGTGGGGCGGGGCGGACAACGAGAACGTCTTGTGGAAATCGCCGCTGGTCGGTGAGGGGCACGCCAGCCCGATCGTGTCGGGCGAACGCTTGTTTGTTTGCACCGCGCGTTGGGCCGAGGCGGTGAAAGATCGTAAGGCCGTCATCCCAGAGCAGCATGTTCTGTGCTATTCGACGACCGACGGCAAGCTGCTGTGGGATGCGATCGTGGAGCCTGGCCCGTGGTTGCGCAACGATTTTCGCAGCGGACCCGGCGGCGGATATGCCGCTCCCACGCCGGCCACGGATGGGCAGCGCGTGTTTGTGGTCTTCGGATCGTCGGTGATCGCCGCGCTCGACTTCGAGGGCCGAGTTGTCTGGCGAAAAGAGATCGCACCGCACACGTTCGACGTGACCGTTGGCAGCAGTCCCGTGCTGTTCGAGGACACGGTCTTGATGCTGTGCGCGATGGCGAACAAGAAGGACTCGAAGCTGATCGCTTACGACAAGGCCGATGGCTCGATCCGTTGGGAAGCGGCGCTGCCACAAGCGGGATTTGCTCACAGCACGCCGGTGAAGATCGACGTGGGAGGCAAGCCTCAACTGGTGATCGCGGCCTCCGGAGGGGGCGAAGCGGATCGTGGAATTCAAGGGCTTGATCCGCGCAACGGCGAGGCGTTGTGGTGGTGCCGTGTTGGTGGCGAAGCCGCCTCGCCAGCTTTCGGAGCGGGCATCCTCTACTGCGACAACGGCCGCGGCGGCCCCGGCGTCGCAATTGATCCGAGCGGTTTGGGCGACATCACCAAGACGCACATCAAGTGGCGCGTGAATCAAATCCCCGAAGCGATCGGCTCGCCGATCATTGTTGGCCAGCGGGTGTATCGCTTGCACACACCCAACATCTTGAAGTGCTGGAGGGCCGACAGCGGCGAGCAGGTTTATGCTCAGCGGCTCGAAAGGCTGACGAGTACCTGGGCCAGCCCGATTGCGGACGCTGCCGGGCGGCTGTACTTCGCCACCGCCGGAGTCAGCTACGTGATCCAAACGGGCGATGAGTTCAGTGCCCTTGCGACCAATGATCTCGGAGACCCCAATCACGCTTCGCCCGCCGTGTCGAACGGCAAGCTGTTTTTGGTGGGAACACGTCATGTGTTTTGCGTGGGAACGAAATAGTTTAAGGCCGGAGGGGTCAGGTGTTCTGATTTCTGTTTTGCTGTTGCGATGGAAAGCAAACCGTTGATCGGGTGACTGCCTGCGAACCAAGGTTGAGGTGGATCGCGGGAGCAAAACAGAAATCAGAACACCTGACCCCGCACGTCTCCGTGACTCGGCTACTTGGCGTCTTTGGCTTCGTCTTCCATCGTGGCCCAATCGACCAGTTCAATCGGGTCGCGGATGATTTCGACGAACTCGCTGCGGTGGCTGGTGCGGATGCCTCGGCCGCCACGCGAAGTCACCGTGTATTTCGTTTGACCGAAGGTCATCGTTTTGTCGGCGTTCGTGTTGACGCGCAGCGCGTCGCTGGGACGGGTCATCTGCTTGAAGCCGAGCACGCTGTCGCCGGCTTCCACTTTGATGCCGCGGACTCCCTTGCCGGCTCCGGAAAGGACCGGCACGTCATCGATGTTAAAGTGAATCAGGCGGGCTTTGCGCGTGACGATGAAGACCGACTCGGCATCGCGGATCAGTTCGACCGAGACGACTCGGTCGCCGGGGACGACACGGCAGAACTTGCGGCCGTTCTTGTTCGACGCGGTGCGGAACGGGCTGAGCGGCAGACGCAGCACGTTGCCGAAACTCGTGACGACGAACAGGTGCGGACGAGGCAGGGGGTCTTTCTTCCTTTGCACGTCTTCAGGGGTGAAGCGCGCGTCGGTCGTGAGCGCGGCGACGATGCTGACGCCGTCTTGGAGTTTGACGTGCTTGCTGATCGGCTCGCCGTAGCCGCTGCTGGCGGGGACTTGGTCGATCGGCAGCGTGTAAGCGATGCCGTCGCTGGCGAAGAAGACGACCGTGTCCAGCGTACTGCCGGGGACGACGTCGATGACGCTGTCTCCTTCGCGGACGCGCGTCCCTTCGACTTTCGCCAGCCGACCGACGCGCTTGATCCAGCCTTCGCGAGTCAGCACGACGTTCGCGTTCTCTTTGACGATGTAAGCGGCGGCGTCGAACTCGGTGACTTCTTCGGAGGAACCGATGCTCGTCTTGCGTTTGTCCGGGAATTGCGTGAGGAGTTCTTCGAGTTCTGTGCGGACGACGCCCCACAATCGGACTTCGGATTTCAGCAGCTTGCGGAGTCGCTCGGCTTCGGCTTGTTTGTCCTCCAGCTCTTTGCGGATGTCGTCGATCTCCAGCTTGCTGATCCGGTACAACATCATTTCGAGAATCGCCATCGTCTGGATTTCATCCAGCGGAAACTCCTTCATCAGTTTCGCGGCGGCGTCTTGTTTGCCGTCGCTACCCCGGATGATTTTGATGGCTTTATCGAGGCCGTTGAAGATGATCGCGAAGCCTTCCAGGATGTGGATGCGGCGTTCGAGTTGAGCCAGCAGATACTGAAAGCGGCGGCGAACGGTTTGCAGGCGGAAGTCGAGGAAATGCTTGAGCATCTCGACCAGATTGCAGCGGGCCGGCGTGAGCGTGCCCGATTCGGTTGGCACGAGGCAGGTCGCGTTGTAAGCGAAGTTCTGTTCGAGCGAGCTATGCTTGTAGAGGTACGCCATGACCATTTCCGGATCGGCGTCCTTCTTGAGTTCGAGGACGATCCGCAGTCCGAGTTTGTCATTCGTCTCGTCGTTGAGTTCGAGCACTTGCGGGAGATTGCGACCGTTGATGATCTCGCCGAGTTCGGCCATCAGCGGGTTAGTCTCGACGCCGTAGGGGATCGTGTAGATCACGATGCGGTTGGCGACTTCCTGCCGCTTCTCCTTGTCGAGCTGCCATTCGGCGCGGACTTTGATCGAGCCGCGGCCCTCTTCGTACATGAGCCGCAGCGACGTGCGATCGGTGACGATGCGGCCCCCGAGCGGGAAGTCCGGGCCTTTGACGTACTTCATCAACTGCGCGACCGTGACCTCGTTGTCGGCGTCGATCAGGTACAGGCAGGCGCGGATCAGCTCTTCCAAATTGTGTGGCGGGATGTTCGTGGCCATGCCGACCGCGATGCCAGAGCAGCCGTTGGCCAGCAAGTTTGGGAAGCGAGCCGGCAGCACGACCGGCTCTTGTTTGCGAGCGTCGTAGTTCGGGCGGAGATCGACTGTCTCGTACCGCAACTCATTCAGGAGTTGTTCGCTGATCGCGGTCAGCCGCGCCTCGGTGTACCGCTGATGTGCGGCGGGCAGACCCATGATCGAGCCAAAATTTCCCTGCCCATCGACCAGCGGATACCGGTAGGTAAAGTCCTGCGCCATGCGGACCAGAGCGTCGTAAAGGGCGATGTCACCGTGCGGGTGATAATCTTGCATCGTCGCGCCGACGATGCCCGCGCACTTGCGATGCTTCAGTCCCGAAAGCAGTCGCATCTCCTCAAACATCGTGAAGAGAATGCGTCGCTGCACCGGCTTCAGGCCGTCGCGCACGTCGGGCAATGCGCGGGACATGATGACGCTCATCGCGTAGTTCAGATAACGGCGGCGCGTCTCGTGGCTGATCGAGACGTACTGCAATTGGCCGCCGTCGGCAGTTCCGTTGCCGTTGTCTTGAGTCGTCACGTCATCGTCGTTTCGGGGCACGGTGAATCCTTCAATCGCGCATCATTGGGTAGCCGCCGTTCGCCAGAACGCGGGGTTTTGGCCATTCGCCCGCGTTCTGGCGAACGCGGCTACCAGACATCTCTGCGGGGCTACTTAGGTAATCTGCGGCAGCCGAAGGGGGGCAGAATCTAGCGGTCGGCTCGACTTTGCAAGGTTCGGGGACTCGTTGGGATGTGCGGGTCGTTCGTCGGATGACGCCTATGCCGAGTGACACAAGACGTTGTCAGCCAAGACGGTCGGCAGAACCGGTAGAACCGATGCGGCAGGTTGCTTGTGACCGATTGGAACAACCGTCACACAAAGTCGTCGCCAGCCAAGGTCAGGGATGACCAAACGGGGCGTCGAGCGGATGGTCAATCCGCTGGTCGTCGGCCGACGGAAGCAACACGGACGTTGAGGGGGGCGAACATGCTCAAGTCAATTCTGATGGCGTTGGGAGCTGCGGTGTTGGTCGCGTCGCTGTCGAGCGACTCGTTCGCACAACAAGGTGGCATGGCTCCGCAGATGATGCCGGGGCAGATGCCGCCAGGGGCGATGATGATGCCACCTCGGCAGCAATATCCGCAGATGCACGCGCCGCTGTATCCGTGCCCGGTGCCGAACGTGCCGGCGTATGTCGGCGGCACGGTCTACACGAACCAGGCATTCGCGCCGCACGAGATGCTTTATCCGCATCAGTACAAGTCTCTGTATCCGCCGTTCTATTACAAGGTCCGCGGCGGATGGTGGTGGACTCCGTTCGGCATGGAGTCTCACGACAAGTGGGAACTGCAAGGGACGGAAGTGAAGGTCAAGTACCGCAGCAGCTATCGGCCGTTTTCGGGCTACTGCCCGCCGGTCAACTTCGGTTTGCCAAAGAGATATTAGGAACCAGTCGGACGGGCACTCTTGCCCGTCGTGTGCCGAGTGACGGGCAAGAGTGCCCGTCCTACAGAAGTTCGCGTCGTTCACGTTCAGACAACTCACACGGATGTGGGAGCAGACAACATGGTCATGAAACAATGGATTCGCGCCGGCGTGCGGATGCTGATCGCCGGAACGGCTCTGCACGGGTTAAGTCTCTGCACGTTGGCTGACGACGTGGAGTCGGCGAACTATCAGGCGGCGAACGTCTCGCGCAGCAAGCAGGTTTCGCCGGTCTCATTCCAAAGCAGCGAAGGTTGCGGAGTGGCGAAAGTTCCGGGATGCGCGAGCGGCGGAATGAATTGCGGAGCGACCGCCTGCGGTCCGCAAGGTTGCGTTCCGAACGGTGGCTGGGGACCGTGCGGTTGTCCGTCGTGCCGAGCGGCTCGCAGAAGCGGCCCGCCTTCGCAGTCCGTCGACTTATACACGTTTCGCGATGTCGGCCAGTCGTGGTCCGATGCCGGCCAGTCGATGCGGAATCACGCCGCCGGTTGGACACAGCGTCAACCCGATTGGAGTCCTACTCAGACCGATTTGACGGACGAGATCGGGAGCGGCCCATGTCCTCTGCATGGCCAGATGAATTGTCCGAATTACTGCGGTTGGTGGAGTAATCAGTGGGCGTTGTTCAACGCTCGCAATCACCAGCAGGGAGGCATTCTGCGAGCCCACATTCACGGCAAGCTGGCCTACTTCCAACCGATGGGCAATGGCGGAGAAGGAGTCCCTCCGTTCGGCTGCTACAACATGGTCTACGCGGCGAGTCCGAACTACTCCGATCCGCGAGATGCCCAAGTCTGGGCGGCTCAGGGGTATGGCGTGCCGATCTCGGTACCGCTCGCGCCGACCGTGCGGCACACGATGAATTACTCGAACGGAATGCCGTCGAGCCGATTGACGCCGATCTCCAACGTCGTCCCGCCACGCGGTGGACGAGGCTGGTAAGGCCGCGGTTCGAATCTTGTCCGAGCCGTCCTTTTGTTTTCGCATCGAACTTCGGTCAATGAAAAATGAGAAATGGAAAATGAAGAATGAGGGGCAGACATTTTGCATTTCTCATTCTGCATTTTTCATTCTCCATTGTTGAATTTGATTGCAACCTCGACACCACAGGTGTTTGAGGCGAGAGATCAGTAGAGCCACCGCGAGAAGGGAATCGTCATGAAAAACGTTTTGCTCAAGGGACTGAGCG
>CAMDDX010000163.1 GCA_945893075.1 Planctomyces sp. SH-PL62
GCCACACCACCGGGGCTGCCGAGGAATCGCTTGTAGCCTTCGTAGACGTTCGCGGTGTCGATGAAGTTGATGCCACGATCCATCGCGGCGTGAATCAGATTGATTGAATCGGCCTCGCCGACCGGCGCGCCGAAGGTCATCGTCCCCAAACAAATCGGCGACACGAGCAGGCCGCTCGAACCGAGATTGCGATACTGCATGAATTCAGTCTCCAGATGTTGCTCTGCAATGACACGAGAGGATCAAACGGGGCGTCATGGAATCCCGATTGCGAGCCGACGTCAAGCCAGTCGGCAAGCCGATTGATGCTTCCCAATCGACGGGCTTTCGTTCATTCTTCCGCCCGTTTCATCGGCCGTTTCAGTCCCGGATTTGAAATCTCAAATCTGAAATGTCAAATCTCAAATTACCGAGCATCATGCCCAACAAAGTTCGCATCGCCATCATCGGAGCCGGAGCGGTTTCCGATTATCACCACGTCCCCGGAATTCGGATCGACTCGCGCTGCGAGTTGGTCGCCGTCTGCGATCCGAATGAGCAACTGCTCAACCAGCGGCAGAAGGATTGGGGGCCGACGAAGAAGACGACTCAGTTTGAGGAGATCGCCGCCGATCCGGACATCGACGCGGTCATCATCGCGACGCCGAATTTCACGCACAGACCGATTGCGCTCGCGTGCATCGCCGGTGGTAAGCATGTCATGTGTGAGAAGCCGCTGGGGCTGAACTTCTCCGAGTCGGCCGAGATGTTTCGAGCGGCTCGCGATAAGAACCTGCGGCACATGACGGCGTTTACTTACCGGTTCGCTCCGTCGATGCGGTATGTGCGGCATCTCGTGAAGAGCGGGGCGCTGGGCCAGCCACGGCACTTCCGCAGCCAACGGTTTCTCGATTGGCCGGAGACGAGTTGGGGTTGGCGGCAGTACAAGAAACTCGCGGGGGCCGGCGATCTGTTCGACATGACGATTCACCGCATCGACTTCTCGATGGACCTGATGGGGCCGATCAACGCGATCTGCGGTGCGGTCGCTCAATTCGCCAAGCGAGAGAAGACGAACGATGGTCAGGCGTGTGCTCCGTCGGAGGTCGATGATTGGTCTTCGCTGATCGGCCTCTTTGCCAACGGAGCGACCGGCGTGTGGGAGGGGAGCACGCTGATGAAAGGGCATCACAACAACGGTTTCGGCTACGAGTGGGCCGAGGTCAACGGCAGCGAAGGCTCGGCCGCGTATCAACTCACCGATCCGAACAACATCGTCATCGGCAAGCATGGCGGCACGATGCAGAAGCAAGCGGTGCCGCGCGAGTTTCTGGTCATCCCCGGTAGCCCGCGCAATCCGAATGACGGAGTTCCGAGCACGGTCTTCCGCTACGACCTTGTTTGGGAATTCGTCAGCGCGATCACCGAAGGCCGCGACTGCGTCCCCGGCTTCGACCACGGAGCACTCGCTCAAGCCGTCGCCGACGCCACGCTCGAATCGTTCGAGAAAAAGACCTGGGTCAACATCGACGCAAAGCTGTGATTTGTTCCAGGGTAAGTCATGCCGTCCACTCTCAAGTCGCTCGTGCAATCCCGCCATCCGCTGATCTCGATTGAGACGCGGGATGAGGAACATGCCATTGAACTCGTTCGCGAGATCGCGAAGGAGCTTTCGCGGCCGCTTTACGAATGGTCGATGACGGCCGGGATGCGGCAGCTTGATAAGAAGGGGACGTGGCAGCCGGTGGCGATGCAGGCGGGGAAGACGTTGAAGGTCTTTACTCCGATCGCTGGCAGCGACGAGGAGCCAGAGGGATCGAAAACGAAGCTCATCAAGAAGGCCGTCGATGCGCTGACCGTGGTGGTCGAAGTGTCGAACAGCGCGATGTACGTCTTCAAGGATTTGGCACCGCATGCCAAGGACGCTCACGTGCAGCGTCTGCTGCGCGATGCGGCCAGCTTGGCGGAGACGCGCCGGAGCACGGTGATCCTGGTGGATTCGGGATCGCTGCCCGACGACGTGCGACAGTTGGCAGTTCCCTTTGACATTGGCTGGCCGAGCCTGGAAGAGTTGGAACAAGTCGTCAAGCAGACGTTTTCGCGGATTCGCAAAGACAGCCTGCAAGAAATCACCGCGACGCTGACTCGCCGAGAGATGGATCATCTGGTGCAAACCCTGCGCGGCCTGACTCGGACCGAGGCGGAGCGGGTCGTGGCGTCGGTCATCTACCAGGATTTCTCGCTTTCGGGCGATGACCTTCCGGCGGTGTTGGACGCGAAGCGATCGCTACTGGGTTCGGCGGGCAGCTTGGAGTCGATCGCCATCGACTTCACGATTGAGGACGTCGGCGGCTTTGAGAATCTCAAGTCGTGGCTGCGTCAGCGGCGCGGCGGCTTCACCAAGAAGGCTCGCGAGTTTGGTCTCGTTCCGCCGCGCGGCATCTTGATGTTGGGAGTTCCCGGCTGCGGAAAAAGTCTCTGCGCGAAGGCAGTCGCGGCGGACTGGGAAATGCCGTTGCTGCGGCTCGATCCGGGGGTGCTTTACAACAAATTCATTGGCGAAACCGAACGGCAACTTCGCGAGGCGCTCGCTCAGGCGGAAGCGATGGCTCCGGTGATTCTCTGGATTGATGAGATCGAGAAGGCGTTCGCGTCCGCATCGGGCGGTTCGGCGGACGGCGGGCTCTCGAAGCGCGTGTTCGGTTCGCTGCTGTCGTGGATGCAGGACCATCGGCATCCGATCTTCCTGGTGGCGACGGCGAACGACATCTCGGCGCTGCCGCCCGAACTGATGCGCAAAGGCCGCTTCGACGAAGTCTTCTTTGTAGACCTGCCGACGTCCGAAGCCCGAATGAACATCCTTTCGATTCATTTGGTGCGCCGCGAACGCGATCCTGCGCAGTTCGATCTGGTGCAACTCGCCGAAGCGTCCGAGGGCTTCAACGGAGCGGAATTGGAACAAGCCATCCTGGGAGCGATGTACGGTGCCTATCAGGAGGGCTGCCAATTGGAGGATCGCCACATCGTCGACGAAATGTCGAAGACTCGGCCGCTCTCGGTCCTGATGTCCGAACGCATCACCGAACTCCGCGACTGGGCTCGCGACCGCTGCGTCTCGGCGGATTGACGTGATGTGGGCGGCGGCTCGCTTGGTTTTTATCGCCTGCGATTCGTAGCATGTTCGGCGCGATGAGAATTGCGGTCGAGGGACGCAAAAATGGCCAAGTCGGCAGATCCCAATTTTGTGGCGGAAATTCGACGACTGGCGTCAAATTCTCAGAGAGTGATGATTACTCGAACGGCTCAATTCGACCTCGTGGCCCGTCATCTGACTAAGGACGAGATCTGCCAGGTCATCATCGACTGGATTGACAGCGGCGAGCGGATCAAGCCGACAACGCTTCACAGTTTTCCCGGCCTTGAAGGACAACAAGCGTTTGAATTGAAGCCTCGGATTCAAGGAATCGTCTTTTACATCAAAGTCGCTCTGGTCGAATGGCAGCAGCCTGGAGAATATCTGTTGTTGATCTCCGCGCATCCCGATCACTAACACGCAGCCTGCCGAGGATTCGTTGATGACTATTACTCATTGCCCTCTTTGCGGCCGCGAAACGCTGGAAAGTCGCAACGGCGATTATCGCTTCGAACCGCCTGCGGAGTTCGTTGGCGAAGCCGTCGTGATCGGTGACGCCGAATGGTTGGAATGCCACCAATGCGGCGAGCACATCTTGCCGCACCCTTTAAGCCAAGCCATCGAGAGAGAGCTCAGCCGTCGAGCAGCATTTGCAGCGCGATAGCGTCCTTTCGATCGCGTCCTTGATCACGGAAAGTTGTTGACCGATGCGAATATGTTGTTGGTTGAGCGTGACTCTAATTTCGCTCGTCTGGCCGGGGCTTTGTTCCGCCGAGCCTCCCGATCCTCCGCCCTACGTCGAATCTGTTTTGCAGGATCGACCGATCGCCTATTGGCGTCTTGACGACAACCTCTTCGAGGTGCATCCGAAATCGCTGGGGCACGGTGTCATCGGACGCGGTGTTCCGTCGCGATTGTTTGACGAAGATAACTTGAACGACGCGAGTGCCGTGTCGAAAGGCTACGTCCGCGCGGATCAGCTCGGACCAAGGCCGCCAAAGTTTCTGGCGTTGGAGGCGGACAATCAGGCGGCCGTCTTTGAATCGCCGGCCGTCATCAAGGTGGCCGATCCTGGCGAAAAGAGTCCGCTCGATTTTGGGCAGGGGGACTCAATCACGCTCGAAGCTTGGGTGTTGGTGAAGAAGCTCGGAGATGGACAGCAGATGTATGTCGTCGGTAAAGGTCGCACGAAGAACGCCGGAGTTGCCGAGGAAAATCAGAACTATGCGTTGCGGCTCGCGGGCAAGAAAGGTGACGCCTGCGTCACGTTCCTGTTCCGCAGCGAGGACAACCGCAAAGGCAAATCCGAGGACTATCACCGCTGGACCTCGAAGACCGGGTTCGACATCGAGACCGGTTGGCATCACATCGCGACGAGTTACACGTTCGGCAAGCCGGAGTCGATCCGCGGTTACATCGACGGCAAGTCGCTCGACGGCGAATGGGACTTCGGAGGCGCGACGACCGAGGCTCCCGTTGTCGATGACGACGAACTTTGGATTGGCTCGGCGCTCGGATTGAATTCGGGCAACAGCTTTCATGGCTCGATCGACGAACTCGCGATCTACCGCACGGCTCTGCCGGCCGAGCGGATCGCGGCGCGGTATCAAGTGCTGCAACCGAAGCCGTACATCACGACGCTCGACCCGCCGCAAGACGGAGTGCTCGTCGAAGTCTTCGAGGGCATTCCGGACAAGCTGAGCTGGGACTTCATCGCGCCGGAGCCGACCGAGCGATACACCGAACCGGCATTCGCACTGGCCGAGATTGCTCACAAGTATTCGCCATTGGGCGTGCGAGCGGATCGCTCGAACCCATTCGTCGTGCGTGTGACCGGCGACGTCGAATTGCTGAAAGGCGAGAGCCGGTTCTTGATCCGCAGCCGTAGTGCGTCCCGGTTGTTCGTGGACGGCAAGCTGGTCGTCGAGAATCCGTTCCCGAAGTTTCGCGGCGACGGACACGAAGAGGTGTGGGGCATTGACCGCGTGCCCGCTCCCGGACTTCGAGCGTTACGGCCGGGAGATCAAGATACGATCGGCTTGTTCAAATCCGACGGCGGCCGTCAGCGACTGACCTGGGAAATCTTCCTCGGCGGCAAGAGCGTGCGACCAGAGTTGGGAGAAACCTTCGTCGCGCTGGCCGGCCCCGATAGCGATTCGTTCGCCGTGCTGCATCAAACGAAACCGTTCGTGTTGACCGACGAGGCTTGGATGGATTTCGTCGCCCGCCGGTGCGATGAGATGGTCACGGTCAATCAACAACGCCGCCGCGAAGCCAGCCGCGATTGGACCGCGTTCTGGATTCGACGGCATGAGTACGCCCGAAAGGTGATTCGCGCAGACGCACTGAGCGGCACGGCGCTAGCCGCCGGTGCCGACGTCGGTGGATCACCGGCGGCTAGCGCCGTGCCGCTCAGTGACGACTGGTCGTTCCTCCGTCGCGTTTGCCTCGACACGATCGGCACGATTCCAAACGCCGAGCACATCAAGTTCTTCTTCGCTCAACCGGAAGCGAAACGCCGCCACGCGATCATCGACAAACTGCTGGCCGAGCCGGGCTACGCCGACCATTGGGTTAGCTATTGGCAAGACGTGCTCGCCGAGAACCCGAACATCTTGAACCCAACACTCAACAACACCGGCCCGTTCCGCTGGTGGATTCACGAAAGCTTTCTCGACAACAAGCCGTTCGATCAATTTGTCACCGAACTGATCCTGATGGAAGGGAGCGTGCGTTACGGCGGCCCCGGCGGCTTCTCGGTCGCCAGTCAGAACGATGTCCCGATGGCTGCGAAGGCGCATGTGATCGGCCAAGCGTTTTTGGGATTGGAGATGAAGTGTGCCCGCTGCCACGACGCACCGTATCACGAATTCTTGCAACGCGACTTGTTCTCGCTCGCCGCGCTGCTGAAACGCGAACCGGAGAAAGTTCCGAAGACGAGCAGCTTGAATCTGGATGCCTTCGCGGTGCGCGGCCGCGAACCGCTCGTGAAAGTCACGCTCAAGCCGGGCGATTCCGTCACGCCGACCTGGCCGTTCGAGGAACTGGTCTCTGCCGTTCCGGATGAATTGCTGCGGAATCCGAAAGACTCGCGCGAGCGGCTGGCGGCGTTCATCACCTCGCCGTCGAATCATCGCTTCGCGCAAGTCGTCGTCAATCGAGTTTGGGCACGACTGCTCGGCAAAGGTTTCGTGGAGCCGGTTGATGATTGGGAGAAGGCGAAACCGTCGAACCCGGAATTGCTGGGATGGCTCGAACGTGAATTCGTGACGCACGACTACGACGTGAAGCATCTCACGCGGTTGATCCTGAATTCGCGGGCGTATCAGGCCAAAGTAGACGAGGCACTCCGTGACTCGAATTCCGGTCACGGAGTGACCGGTCTACGTTCCCGCCGCCTGTCCGCCGAGCAACTCATCGACTCGCTGTTCGTCGCGGCTGGCAAGCCGTTCAACGTTGAGGAGATCAACATCGACGTCGATGGCGGACGCCGGCAAGACGTCTCCATCAGCCTCGGACACGCACGCCGAGCCTGGCAATTCACGTCGATGTCGAACGAGCGCGACCGGCCGAGCCTCACGTTGCCCGCCGCGCAGACGATCGTCGATGTGCTCGAATCGTTCGGTTGGCGAGCCTCACGTCCGGACCCGGTCACGGTCCGCTCAAACGAGACGACCGTCTTGCAACCAGCGACGCTCGCCAACGGCATCATCGCCAAACGCATCTCGCAACTTTCCGACGACAGCGCGTTTACGGAACTCGCGCTGACCGTAAAGTCTCCCGAAGAGTTCATCGACTCGGTGTCGCAGCGCATTCTCACCCGCCCCGCGACTGCCGCCGAACGCAAACTCTTCGGCGACCTGCTGCGCGACGGCTTCGAGTCCCGCATCGTTCCCGGCGAACACCCCGTCCGCCGCTCGCAGCCACCGAGACAAACCGGCGTCTCGTGGTCCAACCATCTCAAAGGCGAAGCCAACCTCCGCAAGCAACGCCTTGCCGAAGAACTCGCCTTCGGCGACCCGACCACTTCGCGTCTCAATGCCGACTGGCGCGAACGCGCCGAAGACATGATCTGGTCGCTGATCAACAGTCCGGAGTTTTTGATCGTGCCGTGAACCATCATCGGCAGAGAAGACTTGAGAGGGGGGACGACGTGGCTGAACCTGTTCATGGCTCTCGATCACGAATGATTTGGATTGGAGTCGCAATAGTTTTTTCGCTCCTGGTGGGAATCACGGAGGTCGCGCGTCGCTATCAGGAGTTCCAAGCGTCGATTTGCACCGTGCATAATGGAGTCGGGTTTTGGCATTCCAGTGAGTCGTTTAACTACATGCAAACGACGTTTTTCAAAGATCAACAGCGGCGTCCCGTCGCGTACATCCTTTCTGTGTACGATGATTTCGATCCCAATTTGCCGACGCTGCGATACTCGTATCATTACGACCAATGGCGTGGTGGGATTCTGGAAGTCGATGGTGTGCCTTTACGGCGATCAACTGCGGCGACGCTCTTCGTGAGCGGGCCGTATGGTGCGACTGTGAAGATCGACCTGACTCAAGCTGAAGCGATCGACTTGTTTGGAAGGACCGAAACCAAGCAATTGCGAGAGTTCTGGAATGATTTCGTTGAGCCTCGAATCTACAAAGTACATGGCGAGAAGGTCTCTAGTCAGCGTGAGGGAACTTGGACTTTTGACTTACCCACCGGGGAGCGCTACCTCGAAGCGAACTTCACGAATGGGAAGCGAGATGGTGCTTGGACCGTCTATTATCCAAACGGCAACATTCAGACTCGGAAGCAGTTTCAGAACGGCCAAGCAATTGGCGAATGGGAATACTTCGACGAGAGCGGTCAGTCACTCGGTACGTTGGAATTCGTGCGAGGCCATTTGAAGGACATTGCAACGGAACAAGGTGCGGGTGGGACAGGCGTTTTTAGTTCGAAAGTCGTTACCGATAAAGCAGGACGAGCGTCTGGAATCACTTTCACCGCGAATGACGGCGGCGTGTTTCTCTTGTTGGGACAACGATTCCCTCGCTTTCGATGGAGTCCAACTCCAGCAGCAGGGATGTGACGAAATCGGAGAATGAAATGCTAACTCGACGTGACTTTCTGGCTGGCTCGACTGCTGTCGCCATTGCGACTGGAACGCGACTCGAACGGAATTTGGGTGGCGAGACACGAGCCGAACTCCCGCGCGGCAAGGCCGAGCACTGCGTGTTCGTGTGGCTTGGCGGAGGTCAAGGTCACATCGACACGTGGGACGTAAAGACGAAAGGCGACCCGAAGGAGAAGAAGCCGGGGTCGTATTACGACTCAATCGAGACGGCAGTCACGGGGACTCGCGTGTGCGAGCACTTGCCGCGGTGCGCGAAGATTTTGGATCGGTTCAATATTCTGCGGACGGTCAATCACGACGTGATCGACGAACATGCGGCGGCGACCAATCGCATGCACACCGGGCGGCCGACCAGCGGCACGGAACAGTATCCGTCGATCGGGTCGATCGTCGCTCATCAACGGGGAACGATGACCGAGGGAGTGCCGGCCTACGTGTTGATGGGATATCCGAACGTGACACGCGGGCCGGGATTCCTCGGTCCGAAGTATGGCTACGTGCATTTGACGGACACGAAGTCCGGACCGCCGGCACTCAAGCGATCGGTCGGGATTACGGATGAACGACAGGCTCGGCGCGACAAGTTGCTCAACGCTGTTCGCGACGATCTGCGGGAACGCGGGGTTCGGGAAGGCTTCGCGGCGGAGTACGACGCGGCGATCGCGGCCGCTCAGAAATTAGCGGGGCCGGAGTTCATGCGGTTGTTCGATCTCGACCGCGAGCCGGCTGATCTGCGGAATGGGTTCGGTGGCGAGTTCGGGCAGCGCTGCTTGCTGGCTCGGCGGCTGATCGAAGGGGGAGTCCGGTTCATCGAGGTCTCTCACAACTTGAACTTCCTGAATGGCACCGGCTGGGACGTTCACAACGACGGGATCTTGAATCAGCACAAGCTGATCGCCGAACTCGATCAAGCGTTGGCGGCGCTGGTGCTTGATCTCGAAAACAAAAAGCTGCTCGACAAGACGTTGATTGTCGTCGCGACCGAGTTCGGCCGACCCGCGCAATTCGATGGTGGCGGCGGACGTGGCCATCACGGCAAGTGCTTCAGCGTTGTGCTGGCGGGAGGCGGCTTGAAGAACGGCGTCACGATTGGCGAAACCGATGAGCTTGGCATGAAGATCGTCTCACGGCCGGTCTCGGTGCCCGATCTGCACGCGACGATTCATTGCGCTCTTGGCATCAATCCTCGTGAAGAGATCTTCGCCGGCAACCGACCAGTCCCGATCACCGACGATGGCGAGCCTGTGCGTGAGCTTTTTGCGTAGGTCAGCCTTTCCAGGCTGACCTGAATGTCGATCGGCTTTCCATGCTCAACGATCGATTGGGTCAGGATGGAAAGCCTGACCTACGCACGGAGTCGCTCAATGACACGAGCGATGTCCTCCGTCAGCGGGGCTTCGAAGGCGAGCGGTTCCCAGGTGATTGGGTGCCGGAATTCGAGGCGGTACGCATGCAGCGCGTGTCGGCCGACCAACAACAATTCTGGGGGGATCTCTGGAGCGATCTCGTCTTCATCGCCGGTAAAAACGGTATCACGGCTTTCGGCGATCGGCTTTCGGCTTTCGGCCGGAAGTGAGATCGGTTGGCCATCGGGGCCTTTCTTGATCCAGCCGTAGGGGCCGTAGAATTCGTCATCGACGACGGGATGGCCGATGTCGGCGAAGTGGACTCGAATCTGATGATGCCGGCCGGTGACCGGCTTTGCTTCGACAAGCGTGTGCTTGGCGAAACGTTCGAGGACTTTGAAGTGCGTGATCGCCGATCGAGGGTTCACGGCGTTGGCGTGCGTCGTCACTAAACAGCTTTCGGGATCGAGGGATTCGCCGATCGGTTTGTCGAGCGTGCCCGAGTCCGCTTCGATGACCCCGATGACCAGTGCGACGTATGTCTTGTGAACTTTGCGATTCATGAATGCTTCGGTCAGCAGAGCGTGGGAGAGGTGCTCCTTGGCGATCACCATTGCACCGCTGGTCAGTCGGTCGAGGCGATGCACGATGCCGGGGCGCAGCAATCCTTTCCAACAGGTTTGTTGATCGAGGTGATGCTGCACGACGTTTGCCAAAGTGTTTGTCCCGAAATCTCCGGCCGGATGGGCGATCTGTCCGGCCGGCTTCACGACGACCATCAACCACGGGTCGTCGTAGAGAACTTGCAACGGGCCGGGAGTCGGTGGCAGAAGCCGGTCGGGAGGCTCAATCAGGCGGACGGTGACACGCTGGTCGCGATACACGCGAGAATCGTTGTCGGCCACGACGTCGTTGATGCGAACCTCGCCCGCTCGCACAATCCGTTGCACCCGGTAGGGGGAGTAATTGCGGAAGTGCTTGGTTAAGAAGGTGTCGATCCGCTTGCCGCTGAGGAACGACTCGACAATCAATTCGGCAAAAAACGGTTCGGCTCGCATGGGACGGCCAGCATGACCGAAGCTCGGCTTGGCGGAAAGGGTTTTGGCTTAGGCTGGTTGACCCTGTTTGGCGGGGCCGCTACAAGTCTCGCCCTGCATTGGAGCAGAAACGATTTTAGTCAACGATTTTTAGGGTAAGAGGTCACAACGAATCATGGGACGATGTGAACGTCAGCGTGAATTGGCTCGGCGACGCAAGCGTGGTGAGCAATTGAAAAAGCTCCGCGTGAAGTTTGCCAAGGCCAAGAATCAGGGAGATAAGGAAGCACTGGTCGAGAAAGCTTTCCGCATCAGCCCCTTCGCCGTCTTGGAAACCGCCGCGCCGTAGTTTTCGCCGGCTCTATTCCACAACCAACACAGCCCGACTGCCTCTTGGCCTCCGGGCTGTCGCCGTTTCGTGGGGCAGGTTTTCAACCTGCCCGTCAAAGTCTCGGTGCCCGGAAGACCTGGCAGGTTGAAAACCTGCCCCACGGTTATTTCGGCTGCAAACGAACTTCCTCGCCGTCAATCGTGACCTCGATGCCGTGCGGTTCAAAATGATCACGGAAGATCTTCTCGGCGGAAGCGTTCTTGACCTCGAAGTTGATCTTCTTTTCGAGTGAAACGTTCGCGTCGGCAAACTGCATCGGGTCGTACTTGATCTGCACTCCGCTGGCGATGAAGGTCTTGATCACGTCGCCGATCGCGGCGTTTTCCAGCTTGAGTGTGAAGCGTCGCTCGCTGAGGAGTTTGTCCGGCTTGTTCGCGGCAGGCTTGACCGCCTTCTGGCCGCCGGGTTTCAGCCAGATGGCGATCTCGGCCTGTTGCTCGAACGTGGCTTGCACGATCAGCTTTGTGCCACCCACGTTGAATTCGGCATCCGGAAATTTCTTCCCAGCCGCAACAGCGGTTTCCGGAGTATTTGCCGGCAGCGGATAGCTGCGTTCGATCAACACGCGCGGCGGGATCGGCACGATCCGAATCGCCGCTCGGTCGGGAACGAACTCGAACGTCGCACCGAATTGAACGAGCAACAGCGACAACGCCTCGGTCGCTGTCACCTGCGTCAGCGATGAATCGGCCCACAAGTCATGCGGTAGTTTGTCGAGACCCTCGATTTCGATCTTCAGCTTCTCGGCGACTTGTTTGAGGATGTCACGCGGCCGGTCGAGGTCTTGCCAAGCAAACGTCCGTCGCTGCGCAAGCGAGGCCCCCGGATTTTTCCAAGGGGACTTGTCTGTTTTCTTGGTCGCGGTGGAGGCCAGTTTCGACAACTCTTCGTTACGCAGTTCGATCAGCGTGCGCAGTTTCTTGGACGACTCAATCGGGCCGACATAGACCACGTTGCCAACCACGACGGTGCCGGCATCCGCCGTCTTGGCGAGCGCGGCGATGACGTCACGCAGTGGAGTCACTGGCACCGTCAAACTGACCGGCTGAGTCGGATCGATACGCCGATCCAAAACGATTGAGACATGGTTCGCCGCCGTGATTTGCTGCAGAGCTTGCCGAATCGAATCACCATCACCGCCGCCCCACGCTCGCCCGATCTTTTGCTCCAGCGCGTCGTCGAACTTCTTGCCGGAGAACGGTTCGGCAGCCAAGGTTGTTTGCGAGTTAAACAGAACCCAACACAGCGCCAGTTGAGCCAACCGTGTCCGCGTCACCATTACGCGACGTGAAGCGTCTGAGTTCAAGAGTTTTCGAGAGTTGGCAAGCATCAAGAAAGTCTGACAAGGGGACTTGAGTTCCTGAAGGCTCAATCCATGAGTCGCGACTGCGGTCCATCCGCGGGCCGTGCCTGAATCCGCGGGGTGACGCCCGATCAATTCACCCCGCGGATTCAGGCACGGCCGCGGATGAAATCACAGTTCTTCTGAGTCTGAGGCGACTATGTTGACAGTGGCGGTAATCCGACGCGCGGACAGAGTTTCAACAACGGGCATTCGACACAGTTGGGTTTGCGAGCGTTGCAGATTCGGCGGCCGTGATGAATCAGCCGGTGCGAGAAGTTGATCCATTCCGACTTCGGCAGCAACGCCGCGAGATCGTGCTCAATCTTCACCGGGTCGAGGTTTTTCGTCAGCCCCAATAGTCGCGTGAGGCGTTTGACGTGCGTATCGACCACCACGCCGGTCGGCAGTCCGAACGCGGTGCCGAGCACCACGTTCGCCGTCTTCCGGCCGACACCCGGCAGCGACACCATTTCGTCGAGCGTGCGTGGCAACTCGCCGCCGAACTGATCGACCAACGCTTGAGCCATGCCGCGCAGGTTCGTGGCTTTGGCCCGGAAGAAGCCGGTCGATTGAACGATCTTTTCGACATCGGCCTGCTCCGAGGCGGCCAGCGCGGCGGGTGTCGGATACTTCGCGAACAGCGCTGGCGTGACCATGTTGACTCGCTCATCAGTGCATTGAGCGGACAGGATCGTTGCCGCGAGCAACTGAAACGGGTTGTCGTGCTTTAAGGCACACTCGGCATCGGCGTAGGTCTTGGCCAATTGACGAGCGATTTTGAGGGCACGTTGCTTTCGGTCATCGCCGCGGGAGGTCTGTTTGGACTGAGGCATAATGAACTTGGCGAAGTTGAGAAGTTGCTCGTGGACTGACGGTTTCAAGCGGCGCTAGAATCCCGCCCGCGATGCAGAGTACCGCTCGCGAATTTCATCGGCCAGTAAGGATCAAACACATGTCGGATGGATACGCGCCGCAGTACCTCGAAGGACTGCGATTGTTCAACGAGGAAGAATTCTTTGAAGCCCACGATGTCTGGGAAGAGTTGTGGTCCGAGTCGCTCGGTGATGAAAAGAGATTCCTGCAAGGACTCATTCAGGCATCCGTCTCGCTGTTCCACTTCGGCAACGACAATTTTGGCGGAGCACGCAAGCTGTACGACACCTGCCGTCAGAAGCTTGATCCATACCGGCCGAGCTTCATGGGCATCGACCTCGACACGTTTCTGACCGACTATCAACGCTGCTTTCAAGAATTGCTCGACCACAAAGACAGATATCCGACCGACATTCAACTTCGCGACGAACTCGTCCCGAAGATCGCACCTCCTGAGGAAGTGACTTCATGAGCGACACGTTTGACGTTCAAGACGACCTGAAGCTGTTCACCGGACAGGCTCCCCTGTTTCCGCTGCCGAACGTCGTCCACTTTCCGCACACCTGGCTGCCGCTGCACATCTTCGAGCCACGCTACCGCGCGATGATCGCGGATGCTCTGGACGGCGACCGGTTGATCGCGATGGCGCTGTTGGGGCAGAATCAAGAACCGGCCTACGAGACCAAGTCTGCGAAGATTCACCCCATCGTCTGTGTGGGCCGCATCGCCGTTGAAGAGAAGCTCCCGGATGGCCGCTTCAACCTCGCGCTGCACGGACTCTGCCGAGCACGCATTGAAACGGAACTCGGCACCGACCTGCAGTACCGCACTGCCGAACTGACCTTATTGCCCGATTGGTATCCGTCGGAACCGACGATCGACCGGCGGCATCGCCAGCGCGAACTGCTGACCGGCGCGATCGAGGTCTTGCCGGAACTACAGTCGGACCCACTGCTGCACCAGTTGCTCGATGCCGAGTTGTCGCTCGGAGTGCTGTGTGACGTGCTGGGCCACTCGTTGGGGCTCAGCACCGAGGATGCTCAATCGCTGTTGGCGGAACCGGATGTCGATCTCCGCAGCGATCTGGTTCTGCTCCACCTTCGGAAGAGACAACGGCAACTGGCCGCGGGGATCACCCAGGGATTTCCTCCGGCATTCAGCCGGAATTAGCTCTCGCCATCCCGGTTCCAGGGTTCTCAGCGAGGGCCGAAGTTGCCAGACTTTGACGAACACAAAGGGGCCGCTCGCGGGTTATACTTCCGCCGGGCAGTCGATTCCTTCAGGGAGGCATCCCATTGTGAGCGTCGTGGCTCCAGACACTTGGCGTGAGTCAGCGGAATTCCGCTACGTTCTGAATGACGGCCTGAATCGCGAACGCGATCCGGCGGCCGGCGAGATCATTCTGCTCGAACTCGCCGATGACGACGTTGATCAAGCCAATCTGCGGAAAGGACGCAATGCGTTCGGAGGATTGCTGGTCAGCCTGCTGCTGCACCTGTGGCTGATGACCAATCTCTCCGGCTGGTTGTTGCACGAGCAGGGCGAATCGCTCGAACCGGTGATCGAGACAAAATTCGCGGAGAACTTGATTCGCCAGGAGATCGAAGAAGCGATCCCGTTTGAATTGGCGAACCCTGACGAACGCGAACTCGAAGTCCGCGAGGTCACAAACGCCATGAGCCTCGGTCTGGCCGTTGTACAGCAGACTCCCAAGATCGCCGCTCCGGCGAAGCAATTGCTCGACGAAGCCCGCGTCGATCAGGCGAAGCTGCCAGCCTACGACGTCCCAGAAGGATTGAAATTCGACGACCGCCTGGTCGTGAAAGGTTCGACCGGCGAGCAACTCGTGCAGATCGAATCGGCCCTCGACCGCGTCACTTGGGAGATCGCTCAAAACCTGCAAGAGAGCAAAGTGCTGGTCGTGTGGCTGTTGGATGGCTCGGCCAGCTTGACGACGCAGCGCGAGGCAGTCGCCAAGCGGCTGCGACGTATTTACGGAGAGCTCGGCGCGTTGGAGAACACGACGACGATTCCGCGTCACGAACGCGGACTGCTTTCCGGAGTTGTCATGTTCGGCGAGAAGACCAATTTCATCGTCAAGCCGACCGACAAGTTCGACGAGATTCAATCCGGTATCGAGAAACTGCCAACCGACTCATCCGGGATTGAGAACGTCTTCACGGCTGTGAAGCAGGTCGTCAATCTGTGGTCGAACTACCGCACCGAGCAGCATCGTCGCATCATGCTGATCACGATCACCGATGAAGCGGGTGACGATTTCGGCAAGCCTCACTTGGACGCGATCGCGATCTGCAATCGGTACGGAGCGAAGGCGTACGTCATCGGCCCAACCGCGCCGTTCGGCAAGCGAAAAGGCTTCGTGCCGTATGTCGCGCCCGAGGACGGCAAGACGTATCAGCTTCCGATCGACCTCGGCCCCGAAGCGGCGATGGCCGAGAACGTCAACCTGCCATTCTGGTTTAGTGGTCCGCAATACGAATACCTCTCGTCCGGCTTCGCGCCGTACGCGCTGGCTCGGCTGGTTAGCGAGACTGGCGGCGTCTACTTCCTGACGAACATGACCACGATGGCCGGTCTCGCTCCGATCGGCACCTTTGACGATGCCGCACTGCGGACGTTCGCTCCCGATTACAGCTTCGGTGAGGTTGAGGACTTCGCGAAGGACGTCCGCAAACATCCGCTGCGAGTCAGCGTTTTGAATGCCGCGCAAATGAGCCAGCGATTCAAGGTCAAAGGCGCGCCGCGTCTGGACATTCGAGTGACTGCGGCCAACTTCCGCCAAGTCGCGACCGACGCCCAGAAGGAAGTGGCCGAGAGTCAGTACATGCTCGACGCGATGCTGCAAGCGTTTCCGCCCGGTATTGAAAAGGAACTCGACCGCGAACCGTCGCTCCGCTGGCGCATGGCCTTTTGCTTGAACTACGCCCGGTTGCTGGGCAACAAGACGCGCAACCTGGAATACAACTACATGCTCGCGACGCTCAAGACTTCGCTTGCCGAATCCGACATCAACACTCGCTCGAATCATTGGATTTTTCATCCGACGCCCGACATCAAAAACTCCGGCGTCGCCAGCAAGAAGGGAGCACAGCTCGCGACCGATTTGCTGAACCGGGTCGTGTCCGAAGCTCCCGGTACGCCGTGGGCGATCATGGCCACTCGCGAGTTGCAGTCGCCGTTCGGCATCCGTGTTGAGGAACGATTCATTCCGCCGCCTCCTCCACCGTCACAGAACAAGGCGAATGCGGCTCCACAGAAGCCGCGGCCGTTGTTCGTCCCGGATCCGAAGCCAGCTCAACCGAAAGCTGTCAAACCGAAGCCGCCGGTGTTGCCGAAGCTGTAGCTTCTCTGAGTTCGCTGCTCGCCGGCTCCGCAGTCGTTGCTATCATTCCGCCGCGAAGCAATGACATCATCGAAAATCTGCAAAGGAGTTTCTCATGCGTACCGCCAATCCCGCCTTGAACTCGTCCACGTTCGACACCTTCGACGGCTACGCCATCGAACGCTCGGACGCGATGACTCTCAACGGAACCGCGACCAAGACCGGGATGCTGCTGATCCTGTTGGCCGCGTCCGCAGGCTTCTCTTGGGTGCAATTGCGGCAGGCCGGTGGTTTCCAAGCGGTGCTGCCGTACTTCGTGGGAGGCTTAGCCGCCTCACTGATTGCGGGCATCGCGCTGTGGTTCAAACGAGATTGGGCGGCGGTCCTCGCGCCGGTCTATGCCGTCGGTGAAGGTTTGGTGCTTGGAATCTTCTCGGCCGCTTACGAAGCCAAATTTCACGGCATCGTCTTTCAAGCCGTCTGCCTGACGTTCGGCACGCTGTTCAGCCTGTTGACGGCGTACCGCACCGGACTCAT
>CAMDDX010000164.1 GCA_945893075.1 Planctomyces sp. SH-PL62
CGACACCTCCTGGTCTGGTTTCCTGCGCTCCGGTCCGCAGTCACACGACCAGCAAACTCACGCAGACGAATTCCAGGAGAGGAATACCATACAAACAGCAATCGCGCCAGCTCGCCCACACTACCCAGCTATGCGCGCTGGCCGTGACCATCACCCCGATCAGCAATCCGTTCGGCAACCAGAATCCGGCGATCTGTTCCGGCTGAACCACGAACAGCAGACTGAACCGAGCCAGCACCAGATACGCCAAGCCCATCAGAGCTGCACAGGTCGAGGGCTTCCAGGGACACGGCGGAGAATACTCGGAACGAGGTTCTCCGCTGCGCGTCTCCATGATGGCAACCTTTCGGCCGTGTAGCCGAACTCGTGAGAGTTCGGACGATCGGTGATCCGAACCGAATTCTCACGAATTCGGCTACAAGCATACTCAACCTTCCAAGCCGTTCATGCGGCCGTTGCTGTCGCCGAACGATTCGCTTTTCGCGTCCATGCGATCGAAACAAGACAGAAACAAATTGTTGAGCGGCGTTTCCTTCTCGATCTGGATGAACCTCCCCGGCTTCACTGAACCGCCGCCTCGCCCGGCCAGGATGATCGGCAGATTGTGGTGCGAGTGCGCGTTACCGTCGCCCAGTCCGCTACCGAAGAAGACGAGGCTGTGATCGAGCAGCGTCCCTTCCCCTTCCTTGACCGACTTAAGTTGTTGCAGGAAGTAAGCGAACTGCTCCATCTGAAACTTGTCGATCTTCTTGAGCTTCTCGACTTTGTCCGCCTCGTTGCGGTGATGCGACAGCTCGTGATGCCCGTCGTTGACGCCGACCGACGGATACGTCTTGTTGCTCCCCTCGTTCGCGACCATGCACGTAACGACGCGCGTGGTGTCGGTGCGAAACGCGAGCATCATCAGGTCGTACATCAACCGCAAATGCTCGCGGCCGTCCTTGGGAATGCCCTTGGGAATCTCGTAATTCGGTCGCGAGTTCTTCGCTTGAATTTCAGATTGCTCGATGCGAGTTTCGATCTCGCGCACGCTGGTGAAGTATTCGTCGATCTTCTGCCGGTCGGTCTGTCCCAGCTTGTCCTTCAGCTTGGCCGCGTCACCGGCGACGACATCCAGCACGCTCTTGCGATACGCCGCACGCTTGGCTCGCGCTTCGGGATTGTTCTCCTCGCCACCGAACAGCCGCTCGAACACCGAACGCGGGTTGATCTCCTTGGCCATCGGCGTCGATTCGGACTTCCACGAGATCGTGTTCGAGTACGCGCAGCTATATCCCGAATCGCAATTGCCCGACGTGCGTCCCGGCTCGATGCCGACTTCCAGTGACGGCATCCGCGTCAGATGCCCGATCTTCGACGCGATCCACTGATCGGCCGACATCCCAACCTTGATGTTCGCGCCCGCCGTCTTCACCGGATGCGCCCCCGTCAGCAAGCTGGCCGCCGACCGAGCATGATCTCCCGGCCCATCCCCTTTGGCTCGCCCGTTGTCCTGAGCCAATCCGCTGATGACCAGCAGGTCGCTCTTGAGTGGAGCGAGCGCTTCTAGCGACTCGACCAACTCGAAACCTTCGCCCGGCGTCTTCGGAAACCACGCCGACTGAATCACACCATTCGGCTGCGACACAAACGCCATTCGCGTCGGGATACCCTTCCCGGCCGCCGCCGCCTTCTCCGCCGGCGCTCCGAACGCATGAGTCGCCAACATCGAATCGAGAATCGGAAGAGCAACCGCCGCTCCCAGTCCCTGCAACAATGTCCGGCGAGACAGAAGGCCCGAATTGCCAAACGTCCTAACGGTCGCTCGGTTTGCGGCGCTGATGTCATTGATGCGTTGAGTCATCATCGTTCCTCGGATTGCTTCGTGGTCACTGCTTCAAAAATCCAAACGTTTGATTCGACAGATGTCAGCACTCGAAACTTCATTGCCGAGCTTCCGCAAGTTTGGTTCTCGCGTAGGAGATCGCTTCCTGGAAGCTCACGGACTCATAGTTTCCAGACTTCACTGATTCCACTCGCCGTTTGAGTTCTTCCACGAACGCTGGCGAGTCCTCGTTCAAATCATCGTTGTCCGAATCCAGACTCTGCCAAACTTGTTCTGCCAACGCCTGTCGTTGTTGACGCGGCAGCTTGAGAACTTCTGTCAGTAAGTCGCTGGCACTCATTGGACTTCTCCTTTTTACTCGACCTTGCCGTCGCCGCGGCGCATTTGGAAAGGTTCGCTGAGCACGATTTGAGTGATGAGTGTCGAAAACCGGTAGCCGTCGGCGGCGTGGGTGTCGAGGAGTTTATCGACCGCGCAGCGGTCATAGTATTCCAGTCCTCGGCCGATGGCATAAGTCATGAGCTTTTCGGCGAGGCAGCGGCTGAATTGTTTGCTGCGGCCTTTCAGGATCGCGATCAGTTCGGCCGAACCGTTGAACTTCTCGCCGCTGGGGAGCACTCCCGAAGCGTCAACATCGTGCTGACCGTCACGATCACGCCAGTGGCCGATCGCGTCGAAGTGCTCGAAGCCGAAACCCAGTTCGTCCATCTGGCGGTGACACGAATTGCAGATCGCGTTCTCGCGGTGCAGTTTCAGTTGGTCTCGCAGTGACGCATCGGGTTTTGCTTTTTGAGTTTCTTCGAGGCTCGGCACGTTCGGAGGCGGAGGTGGCGGAGCGGTGCCGAGGATGTTTTCCATGATCCACTTGCCGCGTTTCACGGGCGAGGTGCGGCCGGGGTTCGAGGTCACGGTCAGGATGCTGGCTTGCGTCAACAGTCCCGCTCGGCCGAGCGCGCCGTCGAGCGACACCTTGCGGAACTCGTCCCCTTGCACGCCGCCGATGCCGTAATGCTTCGCCAACCGCGCATTCACGAACGTGAATTTGCCGTCGAGCAATTCCAGCGTGCTGAGGTCTTCGCGCAGAACGTGCTCGAAGAACTTCGTCGTCTCGCTGAGCATGTCGTCGCGAAGTTGGGGCGAGTAATCTGGGAACTTCGTGGCATCGGGTGTCAGTTCATCGAGACTCCGCAGGTTGAGCCATTGCAGCGCGAAGTTCTCGACGAGCGCTTCCGAGCGTTTGTCTTTCAGCATCCGTTTGACCTGCTGCTGAATCACGTCCGGTTTGCGAAGTTCGTTCTTGTCGGCCAGCGCGAGCAGTTCGTCATCGGGCATCGAACTCCACAAGAAATACGACAGCCGCGTGGCCAACTCGAACGGACTGATTTCGTGCCGAGCCTTCGGATCGTTCGGGTTCGCATCGGCTTCGACGCGAAACAGAAAATTCGGCGAGCAGAGCACGCCTTGCAGCGCGAACTGCATCCCGCGTTCAAAAGGCTCACCTTGCGAGACGGCCGACTCGACAAGCGGCACGAAGCGATTGATTTCTTCGTCGGTCACGGGCCGACGGAATGCGCGTCGCATCAGCGGACGCAGGTTCTCACGCACGGCCTCAGGAAGCGGGCGCGTGGCCGTCGGCGTGGCGACGAGCAGCTTGCGATGCGATTCCGGCAGGTCGTCCTCGCGCACGTCGAGCGGGCCGGCGACTTCCAGCCAACCGATGTAGAGGTTGCGGTCGCCGCCTCGTTTGACTTTTGCATCGTAGAAGTCGTTCGTGAACGCGGCCGTGAATTTGTGGTTGCCCGGAGACAGACGCAGCTTGAATTCGTACTCGTCGGGTTCGCGCTTCCCTTTGACCTCGAACGTGTGAACCGGCTTGCCGTCGATGGAGAACTCCATCTTCGCCAGTTCGTTGCCGGCTTGATCGGCTGCGGCGCGTGCCCGCAACAGGTACTCGCCGTCGCGCGCGAACTTGTGCTCGGCGGTGACTTGCCCAGTCGAATTGATTCCGAAAAACTCCCCCTGATCCTCGGCCGAGCCGCCCGGTTTCAGTTGCTTGCCGGCGAAGTGGACCTTGCGCGACTTGGCGGGGTCGGCAGTGCTGATGACCTTCTCGCTGATCTTCTCGGCCGCATCGAGATACTTCTCCATCAGCAGCGGCGAGACCGACAGCACGTCGCCGATGTTGTCGAAGCCGTAGCCGACATCGTCCGACGGAAAATCTTTCGCCGGCTCGAAGTCCACGCCGAGCAGATCACGCACGGTGTTGTTGTACTCGGTGCGGTTCAGCCGGCGGACGGTGACTCGGCCGGGATCGCGTTCGAGCTTGCAGTCGATGTTGAACAGCTTGTCTTCGAGCCACGACGCGACCGCGAGGTAATCGTCGTGCGTCGGACGCTCGCGGCCCTCTTCGACCGGAGGCATCGCTTCGATCTGCAACATTGGGAGCACCTTCTCCCAAACCTTGCGTGCCTTCTGCACCGACTTCTCGCTGTCGAAGTTATGCAGCGCGATGCCCCCTTCGGGATCTTTCGCTCCGTGGCATTCCACGCAATGCTTCTTGAGGAACGGAGCAACCTGCGTTTGAAACGTGTCCGGCTTCGCGGCTTCAACTCGCTGCGGTTCGACGGCCCCCGTGCCCCACAACACGACGCCGACGAGCACGATCGCTCCGACACCGCACGCGCTCCACAACGGCCACAACCGCTGAGCGACCGACCGTGCCGGACGCTTGGTCTTTTTCACACGCGATGGAGTAGCCACGTTCGCCAGAACGTGGGTCTTTCGACGGCTCGCCCACGTTCTGGCGAACGTGGCTACGGCTTTGAAAACGCCAGCCGTCTTCATGACGCGAGCCGGAGCGGTCGGTTTGTGCGAGTCGGCGACGGCCGGCCGTTTCATCACGGCGGCGTAGTTGCGTTCGATCGCACGCTCAAAGGCTGACGCAGCGGGCACCCTGTAGACGGCTTGGCAGCCTTCGACGGGGCAATGTCCCTGCTTACCGGAGTGCCGCGCATCGACTTTGAACGTCGCACCGCAGGCGGCACACGTGATCGGGATCAGTTGTTTGGTGGGCTTGCCGGACATCGGGCTCACATGCGGGCGGGGAGGAAGGCGGGGAAATGGAAAATGAGAAATGGAGAATGCAAAATGGGAAGGCGACTGCCTGCATTTTGCATTTCTCATTCTTCATTTCTCATTTTCCATTCATGCGCTTGGGGCCGAGTCGCTTCTCATCGACGCGAGCAGTTTACCCGGTGATTTCCGGCCGGGACAGCAGCTTCTGGCGAACTCGTGACCCGGCCTGACGGTCTTGCCGGACAACCATTAAACTCCGCTCACCCAACATCCGGCCGCCGCTTCTTCGCGATCGTTTTCATGCCTCAAGCCGCCACTTCGCTGCGATCTGTCGCCGTCCTGACGATGCTCACGCTGGGGCAGATGGGACTGCAATTCGCCTTACAGCTCCTGCTGGCGAAGTGGTTCGGCACCGCGTCGGACATGGATGCCTTCGTCGCGGCCTCAACCTTGCCGCTGGTGGTCAGCGGGTTGTTGGCCGGAGCGTTGGCCTCGGCGTTCGTGCCGGTGTATGTGCAGACTCGCGAGCGATCGGGCGAGACCGCCGCTTGGTCGATGGCGGTGCAGCTTGTGTGTTGGCTGTCTCTGGTGACGTTGTTGCTCTGGCAGCTCTCGAAGCTGTTCGCCGAGCCGTGGATGCGAACTCTGCATCCCGGCTTCGATGACCAACAAATTATTCGCACGACGGCTCTGTTTCAAACGCTGTCGAGCTTGATGGTCTGGAACAGTTTGTCGGGGTTGGCTCGCGCGTGGAATCATTGCCACGGACGATTCGCCGTGACCGGATTCGCGGCGTTGCTCGGCAACGCAGTCACGGTCGCGCTGGCTTGGCGCGGCGGACCGAGCGGCGGCATGGACAAGATCGCTCAAGCGGTCAGCATCGGAGCGGTCATCACGTTGGCGTTGCAGATGCCGTGGGTCGGCATTTTCTCGCGCGGCTGGCCAGTGACGAAAGAGTCGCAATCCGGAGTGAAACGCTGCCTCGTGTTGATGCTGCCGCTGGTCTTCGGTCTGGCGTGCAATCAACTCGATCCGCTGCTGGATCGGTATCTCACATCACCCTCGCCAGGGAGCGTCTCGCAACTCGGATACGCAGCGCGTCTGGCGGCGGCGGTGCTGACATTGAGCACGAGTGGCCTCGCAGTCGTTGCGTTCCCAGCCCTCGCACGTCACGCGGCGGAACGAGACGACGACAAACTCCGGGCCGAGATCGCCGCCGCGTTGCGATTCCTGACGTTGTTGTTGGTGCCCATCGTCATCGCGTTAGTCGCGTTCGGTGGCCCGTTGATTCGAGACTTGTTGCAGCGCGGCCGGTTCTCGGCAGAGGACACGCGCGTGGTGTCGTCCACCTTAGCGATGCTCTGTGGCATGATCGTCGGCGGCAGCTTGGGTGAGATCGCCGCGAAAGTGTTTTACTCGCAACAGAACACACGCACGCCAGTGATCGTCGGGCTGATCGGATTCGGCATCGGCGCGGCGTTGAAGTTTCAATGGGTTGGGCCGCACGGCGTCCTGGGCTTGGCGGCGGCGACGTCGGTGTTTTATCTGCTCAACGCGGCCGTGCTGCTGGGATTGATCGCGATGCAGTTGGGCTGGGGCATCTTTCGCGGAGTGCTGGGCACGCTGGTTCGAGTGGCAATTGGCTCGGCGGCGGCGGCGGGAATCGGTTCGCTGCTGTTACAAACTTCCCTGCCGTGGCCATCTCTATGGGGAGCGGCCGGTGGCACGATCGCGTTGCTGGTGACACTCGTACTGCTGCGCGATGACGTGGCTTGGCGAGCATTGCGGATGGTGTTTCCCGCTCGGCCCCAGGAGCCGCGATCGTGAGCGAGCCAGCCTCGTCAAACGCGTTCTCGTGGGAAACAACGGCTTGCCCACTCTGTGGTAACGCGCGGTCCAGCGCGGTCTTCGTCGCGAGTGATCTGCTTTACGGTTGCCCGGGAGAATTCACGCTCGCACGCTGCACGGTGTGTCGTCACGTCTTCTTGAATCCGCGTCCGACGCGCGACTGCATCGGGCAGTTCTACCCAGTCGACTACGGCCCATTCCGAGGTGGGACAGATTCCGGCCGAAAGCCGGAAGCCCAAAGCCGAAAGCCGTTATCACACTTTTTAGAGACTCAACCACCGCCCGGTCGCTCAAAACTCGATCCACGTTCGTGGCTCTGGTTGCGGCGTCTCGTGCTGTGGTGGATCGACTCGCGAGCGGCACCGATTCCGAAATCTCAAATCTCAAATCTCAAATCTCAAATTCCGCCGCGAGCGTTGGAACTCGGTTGCTCACACGGTGCGTTTCTGCAACAGCTTCGAGATCGTGGTTGGGAGTGCGTCGGCATCGAACCGGCGGCTGACGTCGCCAGCCGCGCGGCCGAGCGCGGGTTTGACGTGCGAGTCGGTTCGCTGGAGTCGGTCGTCGCGACCGATCCGCAGACGTTTGCTCCGAGCAGTTTCGACGCGGTCTTCGCCTGGATGGTGATCGAGCACCTGCACGATCCGGTCGCGACGCTGCGGATCGCACGGGAGTTGCTCAAACCGGGGGGCACGTTGTCGTTCAGCGTACCGAACTTCGGCTGTTGGGAGCGTCGAGCGTTCGGCCGATTTTGGTACGCGCTGCAATTGCCAACTCACTTGCAGCACTTCACGTCGGCAGCGCTGCACCGAATGTTGGCGGCCAGCGGATTCGATCTGGTCGAACTCATTCACCAGCGAAACGCCAACAACTTGGTCGGCTCGTTGGGACTGTGGCTGCGGACAAAGTTTCCGCGCTGGATACTCGGTGAGCGGCTGATTCGCTGGATCGACAATCCGTCTGCGATCGGACTGTGCCTGCTGGCTCCAATGGCGCGAGTGCTCGCGATGGTGCGGCAGTCGGGGCGACTGACGGTTGTCGCACGCCGATCAAATCCGCCGATGTGCTAATTCCTCTGGCCCCATTCGTCTGCCAAGAAAATTTGCCAGAGGAATGGGGCCAGAGGAATGAAACAAAACAGCCCGGCTGCTGGTCAGCAACCGGGCTGTTTTTCAATTTGACACTGAACCTGTCGTTAGACAGCACCGTCTCCGGACTCGCCGGTGCGGATGCGGATGACGTTCTCGAGGTTCGAGACGAAGATCTTGCCGTCGCCGATCTTGCCCGTGCGAGCTCCCGCCACGATCGCGTCGATGGCCGCTTGAGCCTGACCGTCGCTGACAATCACTTCGAGCTTGGTCTTCGGCAGGAAATCCACGGTGTACTCGGCCCCGCGGTACTGTTCCTTGTGGCCCTTCTGGCGGCCGAACCCTTTGCACTCCGTCACGGTCATGCCGACCACATTGATCTTGGTCAGCGCTTCCTTGACGTCTTCCAATTTGAAATGCCGGATGATGGCTTCGATTTTTTTCATGGCCTGGTCCTTGTGAATGTGGGAAGAAATCCACGGCGACGGCCACTCGCCGCCGCCGTGGCAAGAATGCGAACTTGAAGATTAGGTCTTCTCCAGCACAAAGCCGTGATAGGCGTTGTTGCCATGTTCGCCGATATCCAAGCCTTCCATTTCCTCTTCCGGTGACACGCGGATGCCGACCGTCGCCTTCAGGAGCACCCAGCAGAGACCGCTGACGACGATGACGTAAACCGCCACCGCCACGATGCCCGTGAGCTGCGAGATCAACTGCTCCGTACCGCCGCCCGAAAAGAGACCGGGCTTGCAGACCGCATCCAGAGCATGAGACTTGATCACCGTCGGATCGGCGAACAAGCCCACGCACAGCGTTCCGAACACACCATTCACCAAGTGGACCGAGGTGGCTCCGACCGGATCGTCGATGCCCACCTTGTCGAAGGCGATCACCGCCAGCACCACGATCACACCGGCAATCGCACCGATGATCGCGGACTGAGGAACATTGACGACGGAACACGGAGCGGTAATCGCCACCAAGCCCGCCAGGCAGCCGTTGAGCGTCATGCCCAAGTCCGGCTTGCCGAGCTTCAGCCAGCAGGTGGCGGTCGCGGTCAGCGTCGCCACAGCGGCGGCGATGTTGGTCGTATTACAAACATCGGCGATGAAGCCGGCATTCGCATCCATCGTGCTGCCCGGATTGAATCCGAACCAACCCAGCCACAGGATCAAGCAACCGATCGTGGCGGAGGACAGGTTATGCCCCGGAATCGCGTTGACCTTGCCATCCGCCGTGTACTTACCGATGCGCGGGCCGAGGACGATGATGCCCATCAACGCCGCCCAACCGCCGATCGAATGCACCTGAGTCGAACCGGCGAAGTCGTAGAAGAGCTTGCTGGCCAACCAGCCGCCGCCCCAGATCCAGTGACCGACGACCGGGTAAATCACCACCGCCATCAGCGCGCTGAAAATGATGAACGAGAGGTACTTGATGCGTTCGGCCACGGCACCGGACACAATCGTCGCGGCCGTTCCAGCGAACACCAGTTGGAAGAAGAACTTGGCCCACAGCGGCACCGTCGTCCAACCCAGCGAGCCGTAAACACCTTGGTATTTGTTGACCAAGGGGTCGGCACTCGCCAGGGCCGGGCTATTGTCCACACCGCTGACCATCAGCATTCCATCGGTGCCGATGTAGTCATTCATGGAACCGCTACCGAACATGATTCCGAAGCCGAGAATCCAGAAGAACACGGACGTCACCGCGAACACGATGAAGTTCTTCGACAGGATGTTGGCGCAGTTCTTCGCTCGGCACATGCCCGATTCCACACAGGCGAAGCCGAGGTTCATGAAGAACACCAGCATGGCCGTGATCAACACCCACATCGTGTCGAGGGTCACGTTGATCTCTTCCAGCTTGGCCGCCACATCAAGGTTGGAGGGCGCGGGAATCTCCACGTCCGGCAGTTCCGCAGGAACTTTCACCGCCGCAGTCCCTTCTGCCGGAGCGACGACCGCAGCAGCGGCTTCCACGGGCTTGGCGTCTTTTTCCTGAGCCAAGCCAATCCCGGCGGTTAGAGAAAACAACAATCCGATCGACAGAAATGTCAACCACCTTCTCATCATTTTGTCAGCTCCTTACGTCAACGAGGCATAACGGAAGCTCGCGAACCTGCGACGCGCGGTTCGAGTCCTCATCGCCGCAGTGGCGACTTGGGTGAGCCAGTTTCTTATCTCAGATTATGCTCGACCGTGGCGTTCGGCGGCGAGTGCCACCCAACATGACCCCGGCACCGACTCATTCGCCCGAGGTCTTCACCGACCACCCACGCTCCGTCGAACCGGGTCGGCCACGTCGAAATCAACAGCCGCCGCGCAGTCGCGCAGCAAGCCAACTCCTCTGTTTTGCAAGCACCGTGCCGAAGACTCCAACGCCACCGGCAGCCCGTACCCCGTCGGCTGCGGACCTGCGGTTTTTCGCGAGAATTCTTCATCTTCTCACGTTCAAAAATCTTTGACGAAAGTCCGAGCCATTCCGTTGGCTGCCACAGCCTTCAACTCTCGCTGACCAGTTCAAAGGCAGTCCCGACCAGTGGTAGTCGTAGCCGTAGGGTGGGTCGAGTCATCGAGACCCACCACGAGCTGTGACCAATTTGGTGGGTCTCGATGACTCGACCCACCCTACTTTTCGGAGCGAGACAAATTGGTCTGCCGTGTCAAAACCGGACCCACGTCTTGCCGGCTCACTGCGGCGAAGTCATGCTGCCACTGGCTGCGATGCGATTCAGGCGGCCTCGATCGCAGCCGGGATTGGCCGCCGGACAACAACACTCACGCAGGAGTTTTCGCCATGTCCAGCCATCCCACATTTGGAGCTCACTACAGCCGCCGCAATGTTTTGCACACCGCCCTGGTTGCCGGAGCCGCCTCAGCCTTGCATCCCCTCACTCACCAAGCGGCCGCTGCGGAGAAAACTGTCGTGACCAAAGGGAACATCAAGCAGTCGATCGTCTTCTGGTGCTTCAACGTCTCCGGAGATAAGTGGGAGATCGAGAAGCAATGCCAAGTCGCGAAACAACTCGGCTGCGTGTCGATCGAGTTGGGTGACTACAAGGATTTTCCAGTCATCAAGAAGCATGGTTTGACCTGCGCGATCGCCGGCAACCGAATGCCCGGCGCACCATTCATGCGTGGCCTGAATAATCCCGACTATCACGACGAAGTCATCGCTCGGACGAAGGAAGCCATCGACGGCTGTGCCGAGTACGGCTACCGCAGCGTCATCGCCTTCACCGGCTACAAGTGGAAGAACGCGGACGACCCGAAGAGCGGCGAAATCTCGCTCGAAGACGGTGCCGCCAATTGCGTCAAGGCGTTGAAAGTGCTGTGTGCCTACGCCGACAAGAAGAACGTCAACATCTGCGTCGAGCATCTCAACACGCGCGACGACTCGCACCCCATGAAAGGTCATCCCGGCTATCAGGGAGATGACATCGACTACGTCGCGAACATCGTTCGCAAGGTTGGCTCACCGCGAGCGAAGATCCTCTTCGACATCTATCACGTGCAGATCATGAACGGCGACGTGATCCGCCGCATCGAGCAATGCAAAGATGTCATCGGCCACATCCACACGGCGGGCAATCCCGGCCGAGCGGAACTCGACGACAAGCAAGAGATCAACTACCCGCCGATCATGCGCAAGCTGCTCGAGATCGGCTATCAAGGCTACGTCGGCCAGGAATTCATCCCGACGCGTGACCCGCTGGTCGGGCTGACCGAAGCCGTCAAGCTGTGCGATGTGTGATGGGGCGAACGTCGCTACTCCGGCGACTCCAGCAACCGCTGCCAGCGAGCCATCAGCACGCGACTCCCCGCAAACGAAGGGGCTTCCTCGTCGAACTCTTTCAGAGCGCGAATGGCCTCTTTGAGTTTCTTCTGCTGGGCGAGTGCCGTGGCCATCAGCGATTGATTCGCCGCCGTCCAACCGCCGTTCGAGTGCCATTTGTCGTACTCGCGGCATTGATCGACGACAGCGCGCAGACGGTTTTGCTCGAACTGACACAGCGCCACCCAGAAACAAGCGTCGTCACCGGCCAGCAGGTGCAAATCACGAACATGTTTGTGTGGCGGTTGCATCATCAGCAGTCGCAGATTCTGTTTATCCAAGGTCGAGACGATCGCGATGGGCTGGCGATCTTTGCCATTCGCACTGACTCGCGCGAAGTCTTTCACCGTTGGTGGTTCCACATCGTAAAGCTGCACCGCCAGGTATCCCTGCACCGCATCGGGCCAATGACCGATGACATGCTGCATGCGCAATTTCATCAACGCTCGCTCCGGTTTGGTGAATTCCATCTCCATGGTCCGGGTCACTTCGTCCCCTCGAATGAGCTTGATCCTTTGGGGAGCCGCCAAGGACGCCGAAATTTTGGCCAACTCGCGCGTTTGCTCGTCGGTGTGATGCGCCGCCCCCTCACGCATGGCTTCGGGAAAACCCCAGATCGCGACATCCTCGGCCGACCACGTGGCCGCTGGATGCCGAGCGACACGAGACCACAATCCGGGCTGATCCGTCACATCCTCCAAGGGGTCTGAGACCACGGCGGATAGCTCGCCGACCAATCCTGTCTGCAAGTGCCGCATGCGCGACGAAAGCTGCTCGGTGTGGCAAATCAGCTCGACCTGCGACGCCGCCAGCAGCGCGGCCGTCAGCGAAAATCGTCCGCCACTATCTCCGGCGACAGTGGCCAGCAATTCTGGATCACGAGTCGCTTGCCGCAGCGTCATCGGCAGGCGCGGCAAGGCAGATTTGGGAGCAGCCACATCCGCCGGCAGTGGCATCCCCAGCACCGGATCGAACAGCAGAATATCCTTCTCGAACAGGACACCCACGAGAACATGATCCTCGTCATCCTTGTCGCGCGACGCACGGCGCGGCGTCAAAATCACGGAGTCGATGTTGCGCTGTCGCAGCAACTCGGCGAACACCCAAGCTCGTTCCTGAGCAGTCCCTCGGCCGAGCACCATCACGTCAAATGGACCCAACGGAACGTTGCGGCGTCCGAAAGGAATCAAATCCACGTTGCGGACAACGTACTCGAACAGGTTCAGGACAATATCGAGATCGGATTCCGCGTCACCCGCGCCAAACTTCGACGCCTGGCCGGCCCACAAACAATCCCGGAGGAACGCCGCATCCCGTTCGACGAACTGTTCCAACGTGACTTGCTCGATCCATTCTTTCGGCAGCGACTTCAACAAAGCGTGCGGCCGCGTCGGCTCCCAACCCGAACCACTCTTGTCCGCCGCTCGTTTCGCTCCCTTGGACCATTCGTTGAGAACCGCGATCGCTTGCTCCGGGGCGGAGGCGATGCCGAGCTTGTCCGGCTGCAAATTCGCTATCGCGTTTTGCAAGTTTCGCAATGTCCGCGACTCCGCCTCTTGCTCGGCCGCCGCGTCGGACTTGGCCGTGGAACTTTTGGTCGACGCCGGTGGCGTACAGCCAAAACAGAACAGGCCAAGACTCAGCCACATGGCGTTCCAACGGACTTTTCGGAGCCATCGAGAACGCGGAACAACAACATCAGCCATAACAGGAAACTCCATTCGTACCGCGACCGTGCGGGCCGGTTGATTTACTCGCCCGCCGCGGTCATTTCCAGGAACAGCGACCGCAGCCGAGCCAGTTGATTAAGAAGCCGTGGTACGTCGGAAAGACGCAGCATGTTGGGACCGTCGCTGAGCGCTCGATCCGGATCGGGATGCGTTTCGACAAACACCGCATCGCAGCCGGCCGCTACGGCGGCTCGCGAGAGCGTCGGGACCATCTCACGCTGCCCGCCGGTTGTGCTGCCCCCCGGCGTCTGCACGCTGTGCGTCGCGTCGTAACAGACCGGAGCACCACTCCGCTGCATGATCGGGATGCACCGAAAATCGTTGACGAGCCTTCCATATCCAAACGTTGTGCCGCGTTCGGTCAGCAATACGCGCGGGCAACCCGCTTCTTCACATTTCTTGACGATGTGAATCGTGTCTTCCGCCGCCACAAACTGCGGCTTCTTGACGTTGACGACTCCGCCGCTCGCCGCACAGGCCGTCGCGATCGCGTGAACGAGATCCGTCTGCCGCGCAAGGAACGCCGGCACTTGCAGAATCTGACAGACCTTTGCAGCGGACTCGGCTTGCTGCGGTTCGTGAATGTCGGTCGTCACCGGCAAGCCGGTCACTTCGTGAACCTTCGCCAGAATGTCGAGTCCCCGTTCCAGACCCGGCCCGCGAAAACTGTGAAAGCTCGTCCGATTGGCTTTGTCGAAGCTCGACTTGAACACCAATTGCCAATCGTTCGCGTCCGCCCACTCGGCCAACCGCTTGGCGACGTCAAGCACCAGTTGCTCGCTCTCGATCACGCACGGCCCGGCGATGAACAGCAGGGGCTGCCCCGTGCCGCATTGCATGTTGCCAATTTTGATTGGATTGTCCGGCATCATTCCTCCTGGCCGATTTCAATTCGAGCAATGCAAAATGAGAAATGGAGAATGCAAAATGTGAGTCCGTGACTCTCATTTTTCATTTTCCATTTCTCATTTTTCATTCCCGATCCCTCCTGGCGCGAAGACTTCCAACGCCGCTGGCAGCACTTCGAGCGTCACCGGCGCGAATCCCGCCGGGTCGCCGTCCATTTGCCACGGAACCGCCACGTCGGCTTCGATTCGCACTCGCGACGCTTTCAAGCACGTAACATCCGGCAGCGTTTGATGCTGACCAGCGATGACATGCCCCAAGTACCGCACCATTTGGAATGTCGAGCCTCGTTCAAAAAGGCACAAGTCCAATTGTCCGTCCTCGCCCGTCGCCTGCGGAGCGAACGGAATCCCCAGCGCATACGCCGGCAAGTTGACCGCCATCACCTGCCGAGCGATCCGTGGTTGCAGTTCGTCATTCACGAAGACTCGCAACCGCGGATGCCGGTATTGCCGAATCGCATCCCAGATCGGGAGCAAATAACTCCAGTGCGTGATGTTCCCGCGCCGCCGCGCCTGCACGCGATGCACAATCGCGGCATCGAATCCGCAGCTCGCCATCAACGTGAACCGCCGCTCGTTGAGTTGTCCCAGATCGAGCCTGCGCCGTGCCCCACTCGCGATCAACTCGGCGACTTGAGTCCCCGATGGCTGAATCCCCAGATACTTCGCCAGCAAGTTCTCGGTCCCCAGCGGCAGCGTTGCCAACGGAACTCCGGGATACCGATTGACCACGTCGCCGACAGTCCCGTCGCCACCGGCAGCAACAACGCACACCAGATGTTCTCGCGCCGCTGGATCAGCCAGCTTGGCCTGCATCCGTTCGCGGTTCGCAAACAGGCGCGGCGTAATCCCGCGGCGCTTCAACTCGCGCAGCAGCTCCAACAACACGCTCCGGCGCGTTCCGGTCCCCGACGTTGGATTTCGCTGAATCGCCACCCACGGCCGGTTCATGGCAGCCACTCTAACAGGTCGGTGAGTGACGCGATCTCGCCAAGGGGCCGGGAGTCTTTTTCCGTCCGCCCAGATCCCAGGCGACGAACATCTGAGAGTGATTGGGCGGCCGGAAAAAGACTCCCGACCCCGTCACGCCGCAAATGCACCGCCGTGACCCCCGCCGCTCTTGCAGATTCAACATCGTTCACGAAGTCATCACCGACCATCAACAGTTCGCTCGGATCACACTCCGCGAACTGAGCAACCGCCGCGTAAAAGCCGGGATGCGTCTTGCGATACCCGACCAGCGACGAGATCACGCGGCAGCGCACCTCACGTAACTCCGGCAAGCCGTCGCAAACGCGATTCAACCGAGCATCGAAATTCGACGCAATCAGAACTCGATAACCACGCCGCTCAAGCTCGGTCAGCGTCCGACCAACATCGTCAAAGCACTGCCACGACTCCGGCCGAGCAAAGTGCTCGAACAACTCCGCGAAGCACGCTTGTGGCTCCCGCAGATCCGGCAAGACGTCACGCACGACCTGTTGCCAGAAGTCTCGTTCATGCTCTTCGTTCGTGCGTCCCGGTTCGCCGAAGCGTGCGACGGACAACTCATCCGCGCGGTGCATGGCCTCGGCGAATTGCGATTTGACCTGCTCGGCCGATTGGTCTGAGCCGTATTGCGCTCCAATTTGCGAGTACACCGCCGACACCAATGGGTCGGCGAAAATCAACGTGCCGACTGCGTCCAACGCAATGCAGCGGAAGCGTTGTGGAGGACCAGTCATTCAAACTTCCTGAGAAGCGTGTAGGACGGGCACTCTTGCCCGTCCCGGCGATGACGGGCAAGAGTGCCCGTCCTACACACCGGAGGCAATCAGCGCGGTGGCTTGGCCGATGTCGGTGACGCTGAGCTTGAGGAACAGCTTGTTGCTGATCGGGGCCGGCGCTCCGTGAACGATGTTGAGACGGCAAGCCGGGTCGGGCGTGCGATAGTTGATCGTCGGAAAGACAACCCCTTCGCGCAGGCCCAGCAGTGACGCGGCGATTTCCAGCGGGCCGGATCCGGCTCCGGAATTGCCCAGCGAACTCTTGAACGCGGCCACTGGGATTTGTTCCGCGCGAGATCCGAATAAGTCATGAATGGCGGCGGCCTCTTCGGCGTCGCAACGAACCGTGCCGAGACCGAAGGCGTTCACATGGCCGATGTCGTCAGGGCTGACGCCGGCATCGCGAAAGGCGGCTTTCGCGGCGTTCACGAACGCGAGTTGAAAATTCGGTCGGCCCGCTTTATCGAGCACACAGGACGAACCGGTGCCGAGGACCGTGCCATACACGGTCGCTCCGCGCGCGGCCGCATGTGTGTTTGTTTCGAGCAGGATCGCGCACGCTCCCTCGCCGAGCACTTGGCCGTTGCGAGTCGCTTCGAACGGACGGCTCCAAGTTTCGGGAGGCTCGCCGGGGTGGTCGGAGAGTTCATCCCACAGTCGGGCGTGAATCCCTTTGATGCAGGCGGTGCGCGTGCCGGTCGCGCCAGTGATCATGACGTCGGCTTGGTCGCGGCGAATGATCCGCAGAGCCTCGCCGATCGAGGCGTTGCCGGAGGCTTCGTTGAGCGTCAGCGAATTGCTCGGCCCCCGCGCGTCGGCCAGGATGCTGATGTGGCACGACGGCATGTTCGGCAGGTATTTCAGCAGCCACAGCGGCTCCATCGCGCCCAATCCGGTGCCGCCAAAGCG
>CAMDDX010000165.1 GCA_945893075.1 Planctomyces sp. SH-PL62
GCGCCGAACGCGCGATTGATCTCGCTCTGGACGGTCGAGCAAAACGAACTCGTGACCAAATGCGATGTCGAAATCAAACGGCTCGAACAGGAACGGGCCGACAAGATCGAAGAGCTGGCCGCCAACTTCCGCGAAAAGAACATGGAAGGGTTGCCCGACGAGCTCAAAGACAAAATCCGCGAGGCTTACAAGACGCCGCTCGCCAAACGGACCAACGAACAGAAGCAGTTGCTGGCCGATCATCCGAAGGCGGCCGTCGGCGTCAACTTGATCGATCGCAATCTCAAGGACGAGCACAAGGCGATCATGGATCAGTTCGGCAAGCTGATCGCCGATCAGCGAGCGATTCGGCCAGCCGACGACTTCGCGCACTGTCTGACCGAAGTCCCCGGAAAAATCCCACCGACGTTCTTGTTCTTCCGCGGCGAGATCACTCAGCCCAAGCAAGAGGTCGCACCGGGCGAACTGTCCGTGCTGTGTTCCCCGAGCCGTCCGCCATCGACGAGTCAGGGAGCGGAATTCTCGACGCGAATCCCCGCCGATGATCCCTCGCTGCCGACTTCCGGCCGCCGCTTGGCTTACGCTCGGCATCTGACGAACGGCCAACATCCGCTCGTCGCGCGAGTCTTCGTGAATCGCGTTTGGATGCACCACTTCGGCCGCGGTTTGGTCGCGACTCCCGGCGACTTCGGCCGGCTCGGCGAAAAGCCGACGCATCCTGAGTTGCTCGATTGGCTCGCGGACGAATTCCTGCGCTCCGGTTGGTCGCTTAAGAAACTGCATCGGCTGTTGATGACGTCGACGGCCTATCGGCAATCGTCGCGACGACGTCCCGAACTGGATGCCGTCGATCCTGACAACCGATTGCTCGGCCGCATGTCGATCCGCCGCCTGGAAGCCGAGACCGTGCGCGATGCGATACTGGCCGTGAGCGGCGACCTCACGCCAAAGCTCTTCGGCACGCCGATCCCCGTCACACCCGACGAGACCGGCCAAATCATCGTCGGCGTAGACACGCGCGACGGGGCCGGTCGTCCGACAGGGAAGAAGGTGCCGCTCAACGGCGAGGAATATCGTCGCAGCGTTTACATCACCGTCCGCCGCACGATGCCGCTGGCGATGTTGGAAACCTTCGATGCCGCGACGCTCGCTCCGAACTGCGCGATTCGCACGCCCTCCACCGTCGCGCCGCAATCGTTGATGCTGATGAACAACGAATTCGCCTCGGATCAATCCGAAGCACTCGCTGATCGAGTCGCTCGCGAAGCCGGCAGCGTCCCCGCCGCGCAAGCTCGACTCGCTTGGCGGTTGACGCTCGCACGTGAACCGAGCGACGCTCAAGTGCAAACCGCGGTCGCATTCCTGACCGAACACGCCGAGCAATTCGCCGGGCAACCGGCGGACAAGAAAAATCCCGTGACTCCGGCCCAGCGAGCCTTGTCGAGCTATTGTCAGGCGCTACTGATCTCGAACGGTTTCCTCTACATCGATTGAATGCCTGCCGTTTTCTTTGTCTCATCTTCCGCCCTTCATTTTTCGCCAGCTTTGTTCCGGGCGGCTGGCGAAAAATGAAGGGCGAAAAATGAAACGCACAAAGTCGGTGCGGCGTGATTTGCGAGGGTGATCTGCATGAAAGACTCCGTTTCAAGCCGTCGTCATTTTCTGGCCACTCAGAGTTTCTCGCTTGGTTCGTTGGCCCTGGCCTGGCTGATGGAGCGTGATGGCGTCGCGGCGGCTCCCGCGAAGCCGACGCTCGAACGGCCGACATACGACCTCAAGCCGAAGCAGCCGCACACCGAACCGCGTGCTCGCGCCATGATTTCGATGTTTATGCAAGGTGGTCCTAGTCACGTGGACCTATTTGATCCAAAACCGGAACTGTCCAAGTACCACATGCAGGACTACTCCGGCGGCGACTTCAAGTTCGACAGCGTCGATCAAGCGAGTCGTAAACTGTTCGCCGGGCCGTGGAAGTTTCGGCCACGCGGTGAGTGCGGCACGGAGCTGAGCGATCTGCTGCCGCATCTCGGCACCGTCGCCGACGACATCTGCTTGATCCGTTCGATGCGCACCGGCGTGAACAATCACGGCCAGTCAATCCTCGCGTTGCAGTCGGGAGTCGTCCTGCCCGGCCGGCCGTCGCTCGGTTCTTGGATGACGTACGCGCTCGGCAGCGAGAACGACGACTTGCCGGCATTCATGGTGTTGCGTGACCCCGCGTCGCTGCCGGTCGAGGGGGTCTACAACTGGTCGAACGGTTTTCTGCCGTCGCTGTTTCAAGGCACCGTCGCGCGGCCGACCGAACCGCGCATCGCGAATCTCGACCCGCCGCCGCACATGCAGGGCAAGCCGCAGGAACGCTTCCTCGCCTACCTCGAACAGATCAACCGCGAGCATCTCGCTGATCGCCCCGGCGAGAACGATCTCGCAGCGCGCATCGCCAGTTATGAACTCGCCGCGAAGATGCAGTCCGCCGCGAAAGAAGCGTTCGACATCTCACGCGAGACGAAAGAGACTCAAGAGATGTACGGCCTCAACCGCGCCGAGACGAAAGAATTCGGTTCACGCTGCTTGATCGCTCGACGACTGATCGAACGCGGCGTGCGGTTCGTGCAACTCTTCACGGCAAACCAAGAGTGGGACCATCACAGCAACATCCTCACGAGTCTGCCGCGCGTCTGCCTGAAGATCGACCAACCCGCCGCCGCCCTTGTTCGAGATCTCAAAGAGCGCGGGTTGCTCGACACGACGCTGGTCCACTGGGGCGGCGAGATGGGCCGCCTGCCGGTCGTCCAAAACGCGGCCAAAGGGTCCATCGGCCGAGACCACAACACCTACGGCTTCAGCCATTGGCTGTCCGGCGGTGGCGTGAAGGGGGGCCTCACTTACGGAGCCACCGACGAGATCGGCCACAAGGCGGTCGAGAACGTCGTCATGCACCACGACTACCACGCCACGCTGTTCCACCTCTTCGGCCTCGATCCGCAGCGTGTTACCTTCCCGCGAGCGACCGGCACCGGCGAGCTCATTGAGGCTCAACAAGCTCGCGTCGTCCGAGAAATCTTGGTTTGATTGGCAACGATCTGCACGGCGCGGGTCTCCTGCCCCGCCGCCCGGAGTGAATCATGGTCAAAATGGTTGCCGAACTTTGCGAAGAACAGCAGGTCACGCTCGCCCAATTGGCCGAGCGCAGCGGTCTCGATGAATCTCGCGTCGCGGCGATCGCACTCGGCCGCTGGACTCCCGCGCCCGACGAGCGGCAGAAAATCGCCGCCGTGTTCAACGTCACCATCAAGGAAATCCAGTGGGGACATTCGACTCCCGTCGAACATCTCTACGGACATGGTCCCGGTGGTCAGACGAGTCGATGAGCGCAAAACCGCTTCAAGGGTCATTACCTCTCGCGGCCCATGTTGACATGTCATCCGAAGCGTCAGCGAGGGACGCATCGCACTCCCTCGCTGACGCTTCGGGTGACATGCACTCGACTCCGCACGGGAGTCACTTGCGGACGATGTCTCAACCGTGATGGGGAGTCTTCTTCACGCGGACTTCGTCTCCGGCCAGGACTGCGGCAAGCGCATCTTTCAAGTACTGCTGCTTGCCGTGTTCAAACTGGCCGCAGTAACGCAACACGCCTTGTGAGTCGATCACGACGGTCGTCGTGGTGTGTCTAGTGCCGAATACGTCGGCGCTTTGACCTTCGCCATCCATCAGGATCGACAGGCTGAGCTTTTTGTCGCGCGCGACCTTGGCGACTTTGTCCGCCGACTCGCCCGCGCTGGCGTCCAAGGCGAAGACTGCGGCCTTGCGTTCGTTTGCGGTGGCCAACTTGTCCAAGCTGGATTCGACTTGCCGGCACGAACCGCAAAACGAACACCAAAACGTCAGCACGACCGGCCCGCGCTCCTTCAAGCCGGCCTTCTCATGCAACGTCGAGAGCTTCCACGATTTGCCGTCGAGATCGATCACCGTGAAATCGGGAACCTTGTCACCGACGGGAATCCCCTTGGGGCGATCGGCCCCGCTCAGACAGATCATCATGACCACCGCGGCGAACGTCTTGACCGTGCCAACGAGAGATTCCCACATTTTTGATCTCCTCAGCTCAGTGACAGTGAAGAGGTCGGGAGTCTTTTTTATGCCGCACGACGCGAGCGAAACGCGCGGGCAATCGACAACTGTGGCATGAAAAAGACTCCCGCCCATGTCGTTCCCAATGCTTTTCGGACAGTCTCTGAGAAAAGTCAATCAAGCCACTGTTCGATCGCCGCGAAAACGTCGCGAGAACGCAGCGTCACGACCTTGAAACTCCTTGCCGAGCCGTTACCGTTGCCGAAATTTGCGCGCGAAATTTTTTTTTTGCGCGAAGCGAGTAATTCAAGGACCGCCCAGACAAACCGAGGACGTCTCCGTGCCGCGACGAAATGACATTCACAAGATTCTGATTATTGGCTCCGGCCCGATCGTCATCGGGCAGGCATGCGAGTTTGATTATTCGGGAACGCAGGCGTGCAAGGCGCTGCGGGAAGAGGGCTATGAGGTCGTGCTGGTCAACTCGAACCCGGCGACCATCATGACCGATCCGGAGATCGCCGACCGGACCTACGTCGAGCCGATCACTTGGGAGTACGTTCGCAAGATCATCGAGCGAGAACGGCCCGATGCGATCCTGCCGACGCTTGGCGGACAGACCGGCTTGAACACGGCGATGGAACTGCATCGCCGAGGTGTGCTCGAAGAATTCGATTGTGAATTGATCGGAGCGAAGGCGGACGTCATCAAGAAGGCGGAAGAGCGCGACCTGTTCAAGCAAGCGATGCTCAAGATCGGTCTCGACGTGCCGCAGTCGGCCGTCGTTCACAATATGGATGAGGCTCGTGAGGCGCTCAAGTTGGTCGGGCTGCCGGCGATCATTCGCGCCAGCTTCACGCTCGGCGGAACGGGCGGCGGCATCGCGTACAACCGCGAGGAGTACGACGACAAGGTCCGCAAAGGACTCACGCTGTCGCCGATCGGGGAAGTGCTGGTCGAGGAATCGGTCATCGGCTGGAAAGAGTACGAGATGGAAGTGATGCGCGACGTGGCGGACAACGTCGTCATCATTTGCTCGATCGAGAACTTCGATCCGATGGGAGTGCATACCGGCGACTCGATCACGGTCGCTCCGGCGCAGACGCTGACCGACAAGGAATACCAACGGATGCGCGACGCGACGATCGCCTGCATGCGCGAGATTGGCGTCGAGACCGGCGGCTCGAACGTGCAGTTCGCGATCAACCCCGTCACCGGCCGCATGATCATCATCGAGATGAATCCGCGCGTCTCGCGGTCCTCGGCGCTGGCCTCGAAGGCCACCGGCTTCCCGATTGCCAAGATCGCGGCCAAGCTGGCGGTCGGGTATCGGCTCGATGAAATTCAAAACGACATCACCCGCGAAACGCTGGCCTGCTTCGAGCCGACCATCGACTACGTCGTCACCAAAATCCCGCGCTGGGCGTTCGAGAAATTTCCCGATGCCGATTCGACGCTGACCATCCAGATGAAGTCGGTGGGCGAGACGATGGCCATCGGCCGCACGTTCAAGGAGTCGTTCCAAAAAGCGTTGCGAGGTTTGGAGACAGGGCACTTCGGACTCGGCGGCGGCAAGAAAGATTTGTGGGGCACGGACCTGCAACCCAGCATCGAAGAGATCGAGTCGATGCTGTCGCGGCCGAATGCCGAGCGGGTTTACTTCATCCGCTACGCCTTCAAGGCCGGGCTGTCGCTGCAGCACATCTTCGAACTGACGCACATCGACCCGTGGTTCCTGAATCACCTCCGCGAGTTGATCGAGATCGAAACCGAGATTCGGACCGTCACGCGACTCGAAGCGGCCGACCGAGACCTGTTGTGGAAAGCCAAGCAAGCCGGCTTTTCGGATCAGCAATTGGCGGGCTGGTGGGACGCCGCCGAGATGGACGTTCGCCGCTATCGCAAACGGCTCGGCATCGAAGCGACGTTCAAGCAGGTCGATACCTGCGCCGCCGAGTTTCCCGCGTTCACGCCGTATTACTACTCGACCTACGAGTCCGAAGACGAAACACCCGCGAAGCAGCCGGGCAAGAAACGGATCATGATTCTCGGCGGCGGGCCGAACCGCATCGGGCAGGGGATCGAGTTCGATTACTGCTGCTGTCACGCCAGCTTCGCGCTGCGGGAACTCGGCATCGAGTCGATCATGGTCAACTCGAACCCGGAGACGGTCAGCACCGACTACGACACGTCGGACATTCTGTTCTTCGAACCGCTGACGACCGAAGACGTGCTCAACATCTGCGATCGCATCCAACCGGATGGCGTGATCGTGCAGTTCGGCGGTCAGACGCCGCTCAACTTGGCGAAGGGCTTGGAAGCCGCCGGCGTGAAGATCATCGGCACATCGCCCGACATGATCGACGCGGCCGAAGACCGCAAGCGGTTCCAAGTCATCCTCGATCAACTCGGTCTGCGTCAGCCACCGAACGGCACGGCCACCGATATCACGGGAGCACGCCACGCCGCCGAGCAGATCGGTTATCCGGTGCTCATCCGGCCGAGCTTCGTGCTCGGCGGCCGCGCGATGGAGATTTGCTACGACGAAGCGCAGCTCGTGAAGTACACCAGCGCCGCCGTCGAAGCCTCGCAAGGCCGCCCTGTGCTGATCGACAAGTTCCTCGAAGACGCGACTGAGGTCGATGTCGATGCGCTCGCCGATTGGAACGATGTCGTCGTCGGCGGCATCATGGAACACGTCGAGGAAGCAGGCGTGCATTCGGGAGACTCGGCCTGCGCTCTGCCGCCGAACTCGCTGCCGAATACGGTCATCGAAGAAATCCGCGAAGCGACTCACAAACTCGCGCGAGCGCTGCAAGTGCGCGGGCTGATGAATATCCAATTCGCGGTCAAAGAAGAGGACGGCCACCACACGGTCTACGTCCTCGAAGTGAATCCGCGAGCCAGCCGCACGTCGCCGTTCGTGAGCAAGGCGACCGGTCGGCCGCTGGCCAAGATCGCTGCCAAGGTCATGGCCGGAGTGAGCCTCCGCGAGCAAGGTGTCACCGAGGAAATCTGGCCGGCATACACGGCGGTCAAAGAAGCGGTCTTCCCGTTCAATCGCTTTCAAGGCGTGGACATCATCCTCGGCCCGGAGATGCGCAGCACCGGCGAAGTCATGGGGATCGACAAAGAGTTCTCGATGGCGTTCGCCAAGAGCCAGATTGCCGCGGGAGCGAAGCTGCCGACGAGCGGCTCAGTCTTCATGAGCATGGCGGGCCGACACAAGCTGTTGATGATCGAACCGGCTCGCCGTCTGACGAAACTCGGCTTCAAGTTGCTCGCGACCAGCGGCACCGCGCGAGTGCTCGTCGAAGCTGGCCTGGAAGTCACGACCGTCAGGAAGCTGCAAGACGGTCGCCCGAATCTGCTCGACTACATGTCCAACGGCGACGTGCAACTGATCTTCAACACGCCGTCTGGCAAAGGCGCTCGCACGGACGAAGGAAAAATCCGAGCTGCCGCGGTGATCCACGGCGTCAGTTGCGTCACCACTGTCCCCGGTTGCCTCGCCGTTGTCCAAGCGCTGGAGGCGCTCGCGAGCAATCCCACGGTGCGCGTGCGCTCGCTACAGGAATGGTTGCAGCCTCAAAACACCGAATTGGTCGAGGCGTGACGTAGGACGGGCACTCTTGCCCGTCGCGAATGGAAGGAGACGGGCAAGAGTGCCCGTCCTACATCGTGGCCCAGCTTGGGAACCACTTGAAGAGTGCGATTGCCAACGCTGTTCCAGCGGCCGGAAGAACGACGGTCGTCACGAAAATCGGGCCGTAGGACCGGGCATGAGTCTCTCCGCAGATGTTGCGGATCAACATGACGAGGTAGCCGTTGGCCGGCAGCGAGTCCAAGCTGCCGGAGGCGATCGAGACCACGCGATGCAACGCTCGCGCCGGGACGTGCAGTTCGTCGATGAAGATCGGCTTGAGAATCGGCAGCGCGATCCCCTGGCCTCCCGACGCGGAACCGGCGATGCCCGCGATCACGGCGACGGCAATCGCCGCTCCGATCAGCGGTTCACCCGGCAAGTGAGTCACCCAATTCACGACGATTTGAAACGACGGCAAACCTTTGACCGCTGAGCCGAAGCCGACGACGGCGCTCGTCGAACCAACGGCCAGCAAGCCGTTGACGAAGCCGTCGCCGAAGCAACCCCAGACATCCGACAGGCGACGACGCATCACGCAGACGCCGGCGAGGACTCCCAGAAAAATCGAGAGCGTTCCGTCTTCCGGAAACCAGCCAAGCGCCGCTGCCCAATTTGGATGAGCATCGGCATCGACCCGCTTTGCCAATTGGTCGCCGGCGAACGGCAGCAGATTCAGCGAGAGCAACGTCACCACCAGCGGAGTGATCGCCACCCAAAACGACGGGCCTTGCGAGCCATCCTGCACACTGCCTCGGTCTCCATCGCGAGCCTCGAATCGCTCGCCAGCCTTGATCGCTTTGCGGAGGACCGTTTCGAGATACCACTGGCCGACTCCAAACATGAACAACGCGACGACGATGCTCGCCGGCCAACCGGCGCGCGCGTCGGTCAGCGATTCGCCGGTGTTCGCGTCGAGCAGCTTCTTGATCGGAATCAGGTTCTGAATCTCCGGCGACCCGGCGGACGTCATCGTGAAGGTGATCGAACCGAACGCGATCGCCGCCGGAATGAATCGTCTTGGCAGATTGGCCGCTCGGAACAACTGCACGGCCAGCGGATAAACCGAGAACCCGACCACGAACAACGACACTCCGCCGTACGTCAACACGGCACACGCCAGCACGACCGCCAAACAGGCTCGATCTTGGCCCAACCACTTGCCCACTCGGTTCGCGACGCTGATCGCCGCTCCGGAATCGTCCATCATTTTTCCGAACACCGCACCGAGCGCGAAAATCAGAAAGAAATCTTTCACATACGTCGCGAAGCCCTCCATGTAGGCACCGTTCATCTGCACCACGGGGTCTTCGCCGCTGAGCGTCACGGCGATCAACGCACACAGCGGCGCGACGACGAAGATGCTCTTGCCGCGAACGACCAGGTACATCAACAGGGCCAGGCTGCCAAACAGAACGAGCAAGTGATAAACGCTATTCATGAGTGTCTCGGAGGGGTGGCAAAATCATGGGTCACAGAATCATGAGACACAAACTCGTCTGCCTTCATGATTTTGTGATCCATGATTCTGCCAACCCGATTGATGTTTGCGAGGGATCGAGGAATACTCAATGAGGGAGGCAGAATGATGGATGTGCCTGTGCTGATCGGCGAGCGTTGGGTCGCACCGAAAGTCTCCGCCTGGAGTCCGGTCTTTAATCCCTCTCGCGGCGAAGAGATTGCTCGCGTGCCGCAGTGCGGAGCGGCTGAGGTGGATGCCGCGGTGCAGGCGGCGACCGTGGCGTTCGGATCGTGGTCGCGGACGGCGGCTCCCGCGCGGACCGCGAAGATGTTCGCGTTCAAAGCGCAACTCGAAGCGCACTTCGAGGAACTCGCCGCGCTGATCACTCGCGAGAACGGCAAAACGTTGGAGGAAGCTCGCGGCGACGTGCGGCGCGGGATCGAGGTTGTCGATTTCGCGTGCGGCATCGCGCACCTTTGCAAAGGGGAAAACCTGCCGCAAGTCGCGGACGGCATCGACGGCGTGACGATGCGCGAGCCGATCGGCGTCTGTGCCGGCATCACCCCGTTCAACTTCCCAGCGATGGTGCCGCTGTGGATGTTTCCGCTGGCGATTGCGTGCGGCAACACGTTCATCCTCAAGCCGAGCGAGAAAGTCCCGCTGACGGCCGTGCGGCTGGCGGAGTTAGCTCTCGAAGCGGGATTGCCGCCGGGCGTGTTGAACATCGTGCATGGCGGACGTGAGGCGGTCGATGCGTTGTTGGAACATCCGGGGATCGCGGCGATCAGCTTTGTCGGTTCGACGCGCGTTGCCGAGCATGTCTATGTCACTGGCTGCCGACATGGGAAACGAGTGCAAGCGGCGGGCGGCGCGAAGAACATGATGATCGTCATGCCGGATGCCGAACCGAGCGCGACGGTGCGAGCGATCATGGGGGCGTCGTTCGGCTGTGCCGGGCAGCGCTGCATGGCCGGTTCGGTCTTGATGGGTGTGGGCGAAGCGGCCTCGCAGGTTCGCGATCAGATTGCCGCTGCCATCGACAAGCTGGTGATCGGCGATACTTCGGCGAATCCGCAAGCGGACATGGGGCCGGTGATCGACTCCACCGCACGAGATCGCATCTTGCAGTCCATCGAAATGGGTGTTGCGGAAGGGGCGTCGCTCGTTCGCGGCGGCAAGCATGAGAATCAAAATCGGGGCTTCTTCGTTCCGCCGACTCTGTTCGACGATGTCAGTCCCGACATGCACATTGCTCGTGACGAAATCTTCGGCCCGGTGCTGACGATGCTGCGACCGCGCGATCTCGACGAAGCGATCGCGTGGGCGAATCGGAGTCCGTATGGCAACGGCGCGGTGATCTTCACCAGCAGCGGCGGAGCGGCTCGGCAATTCGCTCGCGAAGTGCAGTGCGGCATGGTCGGCGTGAACGTCGGCGTGCCGGCTCCGATGGCGGCGTTCGCGTTTTCTGGCTGGAACCGCTCGTTCTTCGGAGACCTGCATGTGCAAGGGACGGAAGGGGTGATGTTCTACACGCGGCAGAAGATCGTGCTGTCGCGTTGGGACAATGCGTATCGACGAACGCAAGGTTGGTAACCCTGGAGTGCTGCGGCTCGACGCAGCCCTCCATTCGATTGGAATACAGAGGTCGATTTCTTAACAAAGCGAAGTTCGTGAGCCGAGTGGGGTAGTCAGGATTCTTAAACTTTGAAAGTCGCTATTTCAAATCAATGGAGGGCGGTGTCGAGCCACCGCACTCCAGGGTGATGCAATGACTTCTGCTTTTCACGTTCCAGCAACGATCCTGATCGGTGGCGGTGTGCGCCGTGAGGTCGCGGTACAGCTTCATCAGATCGGAGTGCAGCGAGTACTGCTCGTCACGGACGTCGGCATGATGCAGCTTGGGCCTGCGCGGGAGATCGCAGCATTACTCGAAGAGGCGGGCTTGTCGGTCACGATCTTTGACGGCGTGCAGCCGGACCCGACTGACAAAAACGTGGTTGACGGGCTGACGCTGTATCGGTCGGAAGGTTGCGAAGCACTTGTCGCGGTTGGGGGTGGCTCGCCGATTGATGCGGCCAAGGCGATCAGTGTGTTGACGGCGAATTTGGCACCGCTCAGTCAATACGCGGGCTATCACCAGATTCCGCAAGCGGGTGCTCCGTTGATCGCGATTCCGACGACGGCCGGAACTGGCAGTGAAGCGACGAAGGTCTCGGTCATCACCGACACCGAGCGTGACGTGAAAATGATGATCTTGAGCGTCCACTTACTGCCGACGGTCGCGTTGGTGGATTACGAATTGACGCTGTCGATGCCGCCAGCCCTGACTGCGGCGGTCGGTGTGGACACGCTGACGCACGGCATCGAGGCGTATGTCTCGCGGAAGGCGCACGGCATGACCGACCCACTGGCGCTATCGTGCATCCAACTGGTCGCGAAGCATCTGCGGACGGCTTATCGCGAGCCGGACAACCACGCGGCGCGGGCCGGGATGATGCTGGCGGCGTGCCAAGGGGGGATGGCCTTCGCCAACAGCAGCGTCTGTTTGGTTCATGGGATGAGCCGCCCAATCGGCGCAGTGTTTCATGTGCCGCATGGGTTATCGAACGCGGTGCTGTTGCCGACGGTGACGAAGTTCTCGTGGTCGGCCAATGTCGAACGCTACGCGACGGTGGCGAGGCTGCTGGGCTGCTGTCCGATTCACGTCGCCGACGAGCCTGCGGCCGAATCGCTGGTCGAGGGCTTGGAGCAACTCAATGCGGATCTGGATGTCCCTCGGCTGCGTGCTTGCCGGGGTGTCGAGGAGGCTCGTTTCCGAGCTTTGCTGACGAAGATGGCCGCCGACGCACTGGCCTCGGGCAGCCCGCAAAACAATCCGCGAGTCCCGACCGTCGCAGAGATCGTCGCGCTGTACGAGGCGGCGTGGTAGCGCGGGCGAGACACATCCGCGAAGTCGTGATATTCTTGGCTTTGTGGACCGTAGGTAATGTCTGGGTAGCCGCGTTTCGCCAGAACGCGGGAATGGCCGACGACCCGCGTTCTGGCGAACGGCGGCTACCCCAAGAATTCTGCAACACGAACTGAACTCTCATGCTCCCGACTTGTCCCGCGTGTCAGCAATCTGTGCTCGATGACGATGCCGTGAACTGCCCGTTCTGCGGCGCGAATATGAAAACTGGCAAGGGGGGCGGTAAGGCTCTGGCCCCGAAGGTCGTGCCGAAGCCAGCCGCGAAGTTAAGTTCCAGCACGGCGAATGCGCCAGCTCCGGCGGCGACCCCGAAGGCAGCGCCCTCCAAAGCGGCGGCCCAGAGCCAGGAGGTCGACTCGGATGATCCGTTTGGTGTCGATGCGGCCTCGAACAGTCGAGCGATTCCGCTCGCGGCTCGGCCGGCCAAAGGCAAGACCCTACGACTGATCTGCCCGATGTGCGAAACAGCCGGGTTCGCGGGGCCGGAGGTCGCCGGCAAAGAAGTGAAATGCTGCAACGACCAGTGTGCGATGCCGATCTTCACCGCTCCGAAAGGAGATCGAGCGGCTGCCGGAGCAGACCCGCGAACTCCCGCCGCGGGCATGAAGACGGTGGCCACGCCACAAGCGAAGAAGTCGTCGCCGGCCATCCTCGTGACGGCGGTCAGCTCAATGCTGTTGGCAGGTGGGAGTCTGTGGTACTTCGTGTTCAACGAACCGGCCGGGATCAAACCCCCTCCGGCACTGCCGCCGAACCCCAATCACAATCCTGGTGTGGTGACGACGATCGACCCCTCGACCGAAAAATCGAACGATCCGAAGCCTGCGGAGAATGTCATCTCGAACGGCGAGAAGTTGCGGAGCGTGATTCTGCCGGTCATCGTCGAGCTGTCGCGTGAGACGACGAAGAACCGCAGCAAACACTTCTGCCGTCGTCTGGCGGCGGAGGCGTATGTCGAAGCGGGAGACCCCAAGTCCGCGCAAGAGAACATCGACCAGTTGTTGAAGCTGCTTCCGAAGCTGGCCTACCATCAGGTGCCGCCACTGACGCAATCGGCGTGGCGTGAGCTGGCGGCTGGCAACGCTGCTGCCGCCAAGACCGCGATGGACACCGCGTCGAAAGCCGCTCCGGAGTTGCCCGGGATTAGCCGGCTGACGTTCGACGCGACGACCGACTTGGCGGCCCTGCTGTTTGTCAGCGGACGAACCGCTGATGCGCAGAGTCTGATGAAAACCGACAGCGTGCTGCCGTCCGGATCGAGCGGGACATTGGCCCTGCTCGCACGTCGATCCCGCTTGTTGAATTCCTACGATCTCGACGAGGCGGCGGTGACGTTGCCGGTCATCCCCTGGAAGTCTCCACAGTGGGTGGCGACGACCATGATTCTGGTGCTGCGCGGTCACGCCACCAAAGGTGTTGAGTGGTTGAAGCTGGCTCCCGATCCGCAAACGAAAGCGGACTGTTGGGCCGTGTGGGGTGATACCGTGGTGGCCGCCAATTTCTCGGACTCGATGACCAAGGATGAGCCGATTGTTGCGGCCGTCAAAGACGAATCCCCCGCGACACAGGCTCGTGTTTGGGCGCGAGTGGCCGCGGCGCGTTTGGCCGCGAAACAACCAGCGGCCGCGAACAAAGCGGCCACGAGTGCCGCCACCGCGATGAATGCGATCCCTCTGCCCAAAGACTTCGTGCTGCTGGAAATGAAAGAGCTGATGAAGTTGCAACTCCCCGATGCGATCGCGCCTCGGCTGAATGCCATCGCGGCGGCGGAAGTCGCCCGCTCGCAGACGTTGCTCGGAAAGAACGAGGACGCCGCCAAGACTCTGGCGGCCTCGTTGCAACATCTGCGCGGACACGCGCCGTGTCCCTTCGCGGCGGGCAAGTTGTTCGACGCCACCTCGCGCGACATCAACGCCGTGAAAGCCCAGTTGAAGAAGGCGTTGGATCTGAAAACCGATGACAAAGTGCAGCTTGCTCTGAATACATACCGCGAGAAGTGCCGGTCAGCATTCGATGCGTCGAACGCGCGGTTCGCGCTGCAAACGGAGATCCTCAAGGCGGCGGTCGATTGGCCGTTGGTCGATGCGGTCTGGACGGAAGCGTCCGCTCATTCGGCCGAGGGGACGGCGGACGAGGCCCGCGAGGATTTCCTCAAGACGAATCTCTCGGTGCGACTCGGCCAACGATTGCGAGTCGCGGGGAAAACGGACCAGGCTCGGCAATGCGAGAACTTCGTGACGACATTGGAACTCACCGACGTTCGTGACACGTTGCAACGCGAGACGGCGGAAGAGGCCCAAAAGGGAGTCGATGTCGCCAGCATCGCTCAACGGCTGGCGGCTTATGAGTTCAAGTCCGCCGAAGGAGAGAAGGTTTCCACCGAAGACCCCGAATGGACTTTGCTCTGGGGTTTGCGACTCGCCTGCCGCCTCGCGAAAGCCGGCAAGACCGACAAAGCCTTCGATTTGGTCAGCGGCTTCAACAAAGACATGCTGTGGCGCGAAGAAGGCTACGAAATGTTGGCGGCCATCACCGCCAAAAACCCCGCCGCCGCGGAACCGCTCTGGAAGAAGTACCGACCCACCCTGCTGACACCGACCGAAAAGATCGCCATCTTCCGTGGCCTCTGTGCAGGTCTGTCATCGTCGCTGGCCGCGAAACCGTAGCACAGGCGGCTCGCCTGTGGCTGGTTGGAAGAACTCAGGCGAGCCGCCTGAGCTACGAAGTCCGCCAATACTCCGGCGGCGTGAAGATGTCCGCCACCGCGATCCGAAAGTCAGGCAGGATCGGCTGCGCGGTGGCCTTGTGTCGCCACGACAGGCTGCCCGTCAGCGTTTCGTCTTCGCGAACTCGTTTGTTCGCATAGCCGGGACGGATCGTATGCACCGCCTTTTCGAGCGGATCGACAATCCACAACACCTCGACGCCCCAGTTCGTGTAATCGAACACGCGATCGTTGAGCGAACGGCGGCGGTCATTGGAGGACATCACCTCGACGATCAGCGCCGGCCGAGTGTCCGTGATCGACCTGTCAGTCTCCCCGAAGAACTCACCCCCCAGGAAATAGCTGATCGCCGGGAATCGGACCGTATCGGGACCACGCTTCACCAGCAGTCCCAATTCAAAGCAGGGGTAGCCTTCGCGATGCTCATTCAAATACTCGGCCAACGCCTTCGACAGATTCAACACGGCAACCAGATGCTCTTCCTCCGGCGGTGACAACACTTCGACACGCCCCCGCACGAGTTCGATCCATTGCCCTCCCTCGGGCAAGTCGTAGCGTGCGTCGTCGAAGGATTCAGCGGTCAGCAAAGCGGAGGCGATCATGGCTCGATTCTGTGGTCAGTGGCTGGGGCGTTCTCAAAATAGTAGCAGGCACACTCCGTGTGCCGTCTGACGAATCTCGATCGGCTTGCGGCCGACGGCACACGGAGTTTGCCTGCTACTATTTCGGCCAATTGGCCAGATGATACGCTTTGACGCACGACGAACAACGGACAACCGCCATGCTCATTCGCCCTTTTCAGCCCGACGATTTACCCACGCTCAAGCGGATCATGGTGGCCGCGTTCGACGGCGTGTCGATTGACCAGGGGATGCAAAAACTCTTTGGAATCATTCACGATCACGACTGGCAATGGCGGAAGGCTCGGCACTTGGACGAAGACGCCGCTCGCGAACCGAGCGGCATCTTCGTGGCCGAAATCGACGGCCGCATCGTCGGCTTCATTTCGACCTGGCAAGACCGCGAGGCGGGGATCGGCCACATCCCGAACCTCTCGCTGGAAGCCGACGTCCGAGGCCAAGGCTTGGGACGCAAGCTGATCGAGTTCGCCTTGCAACACTTTCGCGAGAGCGGGCTGACTCACGCGAAGATCGAGACGCTGGTGCAAAACGCGATCGGCGAGCACCTCTACACATCGCTCGGCTTCCGCGAAGTTGCCCGGCAGATTCACTTCGTGGCCGAGTTGTGAGCCGATCCAATCGCATCGTAGCCACGTTCGCCAGAACGTGGGTTTTCGCCGGTTCGCCCACGTTCTGGCGAACGTGGCTACGAATACTCACGGCTTCGGCGAATACTCTGTCGCCTTCATGTAGACCGATTCGACTTTGGCCACGATCTTGCCGTCCTTCTCGGACGCATCGCGAGCCTTGATCCAATCCGGATCAGCGCGGAAGCCGTCCCATGACTTCTTGGCCGCTTCGGGACTGGCGTGCCAGATGACGTAGATCAACGTGTTGTTCGCCGTCTTCTCATCGGTCGGCGTCCAATACATGACGTTCTTCATGCCATGCTTCTCGAACAGCTTCAGCGTATGGTCTTTGAACCGAGCATTCAGATTCGGCAAGCGGCCTTCCAGAGTTGTGTACGTTCGCAGTTCGTAGACTCCGGCCATCTTCGTTTCCTCCCCAATTGTGGAATTCGACCGCAAGGCGATAATGCCCAGCAACACGCTCAACACTATTCCCCAGACCGTGACTTGATTCCGCCGCATGGTGTGTTTCTCCTTGAGTGAGTGATCTGCTGCTCGGCAGCTCACCGGCCGAGCGGCGGAAGCATAAGCGGACGAGTGCAGCCCCGAAACTCTTCCTCATAAGGCGGCGAAGCCGCAACCAAATTCAGGTTCATCGGGATTCTTGGGGGCTGATGTTTGAAGAATGCGGACATGCTGAATTCCAATCGGGTTGTGTTGGCAACACGAATCCCGAAAGGAGAGAGCAGCATGTCCGCGGAAGTGTTTTATCGAGCAATGGGTTTGCAGGGGTACTG
>CAMDDX010000166.1 GCA_945893075.1 Planctomyces sp. SH-PL62
CTTGACCACCACTTCACAAGCCCGACGCTCCGCATCGGACAACCGAACGATATATTTCTTGTTCACGAGAACCTCCTTGTTCAAGAGAGATTCTCAGAATTCATCAGAGTGACTCAACCCCAAAAGTGAGACCTGACAGAGCACTAGCGCCCTGCGGCTGATTGAAGGGATAAGAATGTCCGAACGATGGAAGGCCGCCGATGAACTCCACTCCTCCGTCCCTGTTTCTCGCAAGGTCCAACTTGCAGCTTCTGATCGACCGCTTGGCCGAACAGGGCTTTGAGGTCATCGGCCCAACAATCTCTCAAGCAGCGATCGTCTATGACCGCATCAGTTCGGTGAGCGATTTGCCACAAGGCTGGACCGACCGGCAGGCTCCGGGGGAGTATCGACTCGAACGGCGTGACGACGACCAACTCTTCGGATACGTGGTCGGTCCACATTCGTGGAAGCGCTACTTGTTTCCGCCGCTGACAACGCTCACGACGGCGGACCTCACGACGAACGGCTGGCAGATGCGTGCGGCCGACGACAATCCGCCGAAGTATGCGTTTCTGGGAGTGCGCGCCTGCGAGCTGGCGGCGATTCGCGTGCAGGACAAAGTGTTCCTCGAAGGCGCGTATGTCGATCCGGTGTATCAACGACGTCGGCAGAATGCGTTCATCGTCGCGGTCAATTGCACGCAAGCGGCCAGCACCTGCTTCTGCACGTCGATGGAAACCGGACCGCGCTGCCGATCGGGATTCGATCTCGCGCTGACCGAGTTGTTCGACGGCTTTGAGGTCGAGGTCGGAACTCCGGCGGGCGCGGAACTCCTGCGGCAGTTGCCCACGACGTCCATCGCCGAACAGCAACTCGCGGACGCCGAGCAACGTCGGCAGCAAGCCGTCGATCAGATCACCCGCAAGCTGGACACCGAGGGAATTCGCGATCTCCTGCTGACTCGGCTCAATCATCCGCGCTGGGAGGAAGTTGGTCAGCGATGCCTCTCCTGCACGAACTGCACGATGGTCTGTCCGACGTGCTTTTGCAGCAGCGTCGAAGAGGTCTCCGACTTGGAGGGCCAGCACTCCGAGCGTGAGCGACGTTGGGATTCGTGCTTCAATCTCGACTTCAGCTATGTCAGCGGCGGCCCGGTGCGACGCGACATTCGCTCGCGCTATCGACAGTGGTTGACGCACAAGCTGGCCAGTTGGATCGACCAATTCGGCTCATCCGGCTGCGTCGGTTGCGGACGCTGCATCACCTGGTGTCCGGTCGGCATCGACATCACGGAAGAAGTGGCCGCGTTGCGAAAGGAAGCGCCATGAGCCTCGCGTCCACACCGACCGCCGACCCGTGGGGCTACCACACGGTTCGCATTCACGAGATCACGCCCGAAGTTGCCGACGTGGCGACGTACCATCTCGGCTTTGACGACTCCGCCGTCGCTGCCGCATATCGGTTCCAGCCGGGGCAGTTCAACATGCTGTACTTGCCCGGCTTTGGCGAGGTGCCGATCTCGCTGAGCGCCGATCCGCGCAGTTCGACAACGTGGGCACACACCGTGCGAGCGGTCGGCAACGTCACGCAGAAATTGGCCCGATCAAAAGTCGGCGACACGCTGGGCCTGCGCGGCCCATTCGGCAGCGGATGGCCGTTGCACACGGCGGAAGGTCACGATGTCGTCCTCGTCGCCGGAGGACTCGGCATCGCTCCGTTGCGGCCGGCGATCTATGAGTTGCTCCGCCAAGCGAACCGGTTCCGTTCGTTGACGCTGCTTTATGGATCAAGAACACCGGACACGATTCTATTTGAGCACGAACTTCCCGAATGGTCACAGCGCGGGATGAGCGTGCAGATCACCGTCGATCGCGCGAGTCCTACTTGGTCGGGACACGTCGGCGTTGTGACGTTGCTGTTGGACCGATTGCCGTTGAGCGATCCGCAACAAACCTCCGTCTTGATGTGCGGGCCGGAGGTGATGATGCGCTTCGTCGGCAAGTCGGCCTTGGCGCGCGGCATCCCGGAAAGCCAACTCTGGCTGTCGATGGAGCGAAACATGCAGTGCGCGATCGGGCTGTGTGGTCATTGTCAGCTCGGCCCGACGTTCATTTGCAAAGACGGCCCGGTGTATCGGCATGACCATCTCGCTCCGTTTCTGAATGTGGAGGGGCTGTGATGTCCGCCAAGCCCAAACCAAAAGTGGGAGTCTTCAAATTCGCGTCGTGCGACGGCTGTCAGTTGTCGTTGCTCAGCGCCGAGGACGAATTGCTGACCATCGCCGGAAAGATCGACATCGCGTATTTCCTCGAAGCGACCAGCCGCATCGACGAAGGGCCGTATGACATCGCGCTGGTCGAAGGCTCGATCACCACGCCGACCGACGCGCTGCGCATTCGCGACATCCGTCAGCGTTCCAAGTTTCTCATCACCATCGGAGCCTGTGCGACCGCGGGCGGCATTCAAGCCTTGCGGAACTGGGCCGATCACGACGAGTTCGTGCGAGCCGTTTACGCGCGGCCGGAATACATAGAGACGCTGGCCACCTCAACTCCGATCGCTGAGCATGTGCCGGTCGATTTTGAATTGCGCGGCTGTCCGATCAACCGGCATCAGCTCGTCGAAGTCATCGTGTCGCTCGTGGCCGGACGAAAGCCGAAGACGCCGTCGCACAGCGTGTGTCTCGACTGCAAGCGCCGCGGCACCGTCTGCATCACCGTCGCTCAAGGCATTCCGTGTCTCGGCCCGGTGACGCAGTCCGGCTGCGGAGCGATCTGTCCGAGTTACGATCGTGGTTGCTACGGCTGTTTCGGCCCCGCGAAGCAGTGCAACACCGGCAGCTTGTGCCAACAGTTGCTCGCGGACGGAACGCCGGCCCCCGAACTGGTTCAACTGCTTCGCAACTACAATGGCTACGCGCCGGAGTTTCGACAGCAAAGCGAACAATTGGAGACACAGGCATGACGAAGAAGACGCGAAAGATCACCGCTTCCAAACCAGCACCGATCTACGAGCGGATTCGGGAGATCCTGGAATCGGCGCGTGCCAACGTCGCGCGATCCGTGAACAGCACGCAAGTCGTGTCCAATTGGCTGATCGGGCGGGAGATCTTTGAGGAAGAGCAACAAGGACAAGATCGAGCCGACTATGGAGCGCGGCTGGTCGCGGATTTGTCCACACGATTGCAAGCGGATTACGGGAGAGGTTACTCGATCCGGAATCTGCAACAGTTTCGCGATTTTTATCGCAGCTACTCTCAATTGCTTGAGCCCAGAATTGCGCACGCACCGCGTGCGCAATCCTCCCAGCCCCAGCCCCTAGTTTCAAGTGATTCCGACATTGCGCACGCGCTGCGTGCGCAATTGTCTGGGCAACCGGCAATCGGCAGTCTTGAGATTGCCCACGCCGCGCGTGGAGAATTAGCCCACAAATCTTTAGGCAAGATTCGCTACGCAGCGCGTAGCCAATCTGCGGAATTGACGCAGCCGGCCAACGCCGAAATTGGTCACACAGCGCGTGACCAATCTTGGCAGCCCGGCCAGCTTCATCTCAACCTGTCCTGGACGCACTACCGCGCGTTACTGCGAGTCGAGTCTTCAGACGCGCGCGGCTTCTATGAAATCGAATCGCTGCAAAACAACTGGTCCGCGCGGGAACTGGAGCGGCAGATCAACAGCTTGCTCTTCGAACGGCTGGCCAAAAGCAAAGACAAGCAAGGCTTACTGCGGCTGGCGACCAAAGGGCAGGAGATCACCACGCCCGCCGACATCTTCAAAGATCCGGTCGTCATCGAATTCCTGGGTCTGCCTGAATCGCCGCGACTGGTCGAGTCCGACTTGGAAACGGCGCTGATCGACAACCTGCAAGCCTTCCTGCTGGAACTGGGCAAGGGGTTTGCCTTCGTGGCTCGGCAAGAACGAATCACGCTCGATGGCGATCACTTCTACATCGACCTGGTTTTCTATCACACGGTCTTGAAGTGCTTCGTGCTGATCGATCTGAAAATCGGCAAGCTGACGCACGAGGACTTGGGCCAGCTTCAGCTTTATGTGAATTACTACAACGAGGAACGGCTTTCACTCGGCGACCATCCCACGCTGGGACTCATCCTCTGCACCGACAAGAACGATGCCGTCGTGAAATACACGCTGGGACGCGATCAAGCTCAGAAGATTTTCGCGAGCCGGTACAAACTGCATCTGCCCAGCGAGGCCGATTTGCGAGAGGAACTCCGCCGCGAGTTCCGGCAATTAACGGGAAGCGTGCCGACGCCGCCACGGAAAAAGAAACCGAAGAAGCCATGAACCGCCAAGTCAACGCCAGCAACGATGTCAGCCAAGCGGTCTCCGCCGAGGAAGCGGTCGAGAAGCTGCAAAGCGGCATGAACGTCTTCGTGCATGGTGCGTCCGCGACGCCGACGCCGTTGCTCGAAGCGCTGTGCCGTCGCAGCGATCTCACCGATCTGAGGCTGTATCACCTGCACACGGCCGGGCCGGCTCCCTTTGTTGAGCCGGCGTGTCACGGACGAATCATGTCGGTGTCGCTGTTCACGGGCGGGCCGGTTCGGCAAGCCGTGCAAGACGGGCAGGCGGATTTCATTCCGGTGTTCTTGTCGGATATCCCCGGCCTGTTTCGCAGCGGTCGGATTCGTCTGGATGCCGCGCTGTTGCAGGTCTCACCGCCCGATCGGCATGGATTCTGTTCGTTGGGAACGTCGGTCGATGCGGCCCGCGCCGCAGCCGATTGTGCGCCGTTGTTGATCGCCGAGATCAACCGGCAGATGCCTCGGACTCACGGCCACAGCGTGGTCCCCTTGAAATCGTTCGCCGCGTGGATCGAGACCGATCGGCCGCTGCACGAACACCCGCCGAGCGCCGAGACTCCCATCGAAGCCGCCATCGGCGAGCAGATCGCCAAACTCATTGAAGATGGAGCCACGCTGCAAACCGGGATCGGTGCGATTCCCGATGCGGTTCTTTCCCGTTTGGGGAACAAGCACGACTTGGGCGTGCATACGGAGATGTTCTCCGATCGCGTCGTCGATTTGGTGCAGGCCGGAGTGATTACGAATCGCCGCAAGCGGATCTATCCGGGGCAGATCGTGACCAGTTTTGTGACGGGCACTCGGCGTCTGTTCGATTTCGTCGATGACAATCCGCAAGTCGCGTTCTATCCCTGCGACATCACGAACGACACGAACCTGCTGCGCAAGATCGACAAGCTCGTCGCCGTGAACTCCGCGTTGCAGATCGACCTCACTGGGCAAGTCTGCGCGGATTCCATCGGCCATCGCATCTATTCGGGGATCGGCGGCCAAATGGATTTCATCCGCGGAGCGGCGATGTCGCCGGACGGACGAGCGATCATCGCGCTCCCATCCACGGCGGTCGGAGGGACTGTCTCACGGATCGTTTCTGAACTGGCACCAGGAGCGGGGGTCGTGACAACTCGCGGCCATGTGCAGTGGGTGGTTACGGAATATGGTGCCGTCAACTTGCACGGCCTGTCGCTCCGGCAACGAGGCGACGAACTGATCGCGATCGCTCATCCCGACTTTCGCAGCGAACTGCGTCGGCAACTCAACCAAATCCGCCACTACAACTGCTTGTAGCCACGCTCGCCAGAGCGTGGGGGAATCGCTAATTGCGACTCCATCCCCACGGTCTGGCGACCGTGGCTACGAAGGCAAATCACGATGACTCAAGAGCGTCTCATCAAAGTCGAAGCACTGACTCGCGTCGAAGGCGAAGGAGGACTCTTCGTGCGGCTGGTCGGCGACCGCATTGAGGACGTGCAGCTCACGATCTTCGAGCCACCGCGTTTGTTCGAGGCGTTGTTGCGAGGCCGCAAGTTGGAAGAGGTGCCGGACATCACCGCTCGCATCTGCGGCATCTGCCCGGTGGCGTATCAGATGAGTTCGGTCCATGCGCTTGAAGCGGCGTTGGGCGTGCAGATCACGGAAGAGATTCGGCGGCTGCGGCGGTTGCTGTACTGCGGCGAGTGGATCGAGAGTCATGCGTTGCACGTCCATTTGCTGCACGCTCCCGACTTTCTGGGATACGACAGCGGCATCGACATGGCCAAAGAGTTTCCGAACGAAGTGAATCGCGGCCTGCGGCTGAAGAAACATGGCAACCAACTGTTGGAGGTGCTCGGCGGCCGAGCCATTCACCCGATCAACGTCGCCGTCGGCGGGTTCTATCGAGCTCCTCGCCGCGACGAACTGACGCCCCTGATCCCGGAATTCGAGTGGGGGTTGCAGGCCGCTGTCGAAACCACTCGCTGGCTGGCGACGCTCAACTTCCCAGACTTCACGCGAGCCTACGACATGGTCAGCCTCGTCCACCCGGACGAATACCCTATGAACGAGGGCCGAGTCACCTCGACAACGGGAGCCGCGTGGGACGTGCGCGACTACGAACGCGAATTCCACGAAGAGCACGTCGCTCATTCGACCGCGTTGCAGTCTTCACGTGGCGATCAGCAAGCGTGCTATCACCTCGGCCCGCTGGCTCGTGTGAATCTGAATCGCGAGCGTCTCTCCCCGACTGCTCGCCGAATTGCCGACGAGATTGGTTTCGAGACCCCTTGCCTGAACCCCTTCCGAGCCATCATCGCGCGCGGCCTGGAGATTATTCACGCCTACGAAGAGGCCCTCGACATTCTGCGAACCTATCGCCCACCGACGATCGCGCGCATCAAGTACGAACATCGCGCCGGCCAAGGCTGCGCGGCGACAGAGGCTCCGCGCGGCCTGATCTATCATCGCTACGAAGTGGATGACGCAGGGTTGGTCACCTTCGCCAAGATCGTCCCCCCCACGTCGCAGAACCAGCGGCAGATCGAAGACGATCTCCGTGACTACTTGCCGCGCATTCTCACCGACGACGAAGCCGCCACCGCGCGGCAGTGTGAAAAACTCGTTCGCTGCTACGACCCGTGCATCAGTTGCTCGACGCACTTCCTCAAGCTGACGGTGCAACGCGATGGCTGAGAATCTTTCTGTAGACCGGTCACTCCGTGACCGGAATTCGGGTCACGGAGTGACCCGTCTACTTTTCGTCGGCCTCGGCAGCCCACACGGCGACGATCAAGCTGGCTGGCTGGTGGCGTCGAAACTGCAACAGCGACTGGCCGGTCAGCCGGAAACGCTCGCGTGTCGCTTGGCGAAGTCACCGAGCGACCTGCTGGATTGGTTGGACGACGTGACGCATCTGATCGTCTGCGATTGCTGCGAGTCACCGACGCAACTCGGCAAACTTCGCCTGTGGCATTGGCCCGCCGATCGCTTCGTGCGGACTCGGTCTTCGAGCAGTCATCAACTCGGATTGCCTGATGTGCTGGACCTGGCGACGAACATCGGGCGACTTCCGCCGCGCGTGGAGATTTGGGCGATCGGCGGCGGCCGGTTTGCACCGGAGACCGAACCGTCAGCGCTCGTGCGGGAGGCCTGTCAGCGATTGGTACTTCAGTTGTCGGAGGGCTTCGCTCGTGCATGAAGTCTCGCTCGTCCGATCGCTGTTGGAGCAAGTGGACGGCATCGTCACGTCGCAAGGTGGCCGAGCGGCCGTGGAAGTTCGCGTCGAGATCGGCCCACTGTCCGGCGTCGAACCGCTGCTCGTGAAAGCAGCCTTTGCGCAGTTGAACGGTGACGCCACTCTGATCATCGACGAAGTCCCGTTGACCGCACGCTGCCAGTCATGCCACACCGAGTTCGAGTTGGAGAGCTTTCGATTTGTCTGCCCTGACTGCGACAGCCGCGAGACCAGCGTCGTGCGTGGCGACGCATTCCGATTGATGAGCGTGATCGTTGATGTGCCCGAAGACGGTGACGTCCAACAAGCACTCCCCACCGATCCCGTCTCATTGGTCTCTACACAAGTCGACGATTGAGTCCCTGGCCGATGCTTGTCTCTTGGAGTGCGTCCCATTCGCTGCCTCTCTAAATTCGCTGTCGCCTCTTCGTCTTGAATGAGAGATCGACAGCGAATTTAGAGAGGCAGCGAATGAGACGCCTGCGGGAATCTTCGTCACCGCAGGTTGCAACCGTACCTGGCCTTGAATCGCATGGCGCTTAAAAGTTGTGTAGATACCAACGACACAAGACGGTGGGGTCGGGTTCCTTCGATTTGTTTGAGAGCAATTTCCAAATCATGACTTATCGCACCATCACGATTGCCCGCGATGTTCAATTCGCCGCGAAGCAAACTGCGGCAGAATCCCGTGAGCGATTTGCGCGGCAAGGGACACTGGTTGTGAATCTGCTGTCGTCGCCCGGTTCCGGGAAGACGTCGCTGTTGCAAGCGACCGCGCGGCATTGGCAAGGACGACACACGATGGCCGTGTTGGTCGGCGACATCGCCACCGACCGCGACGCGCAACGGCTGACTCCGCTGGTTCCGGCGGTTCAACTGACGACGGGCGGAGCGTGTCATCTCGATCTCGCGCTCGTCCAGCGCGGGTGGGAGGCGCTGGCGATTGCAGACGTTGAGTTTCTGTTCGTCGAAAACGTCGGCAACCTCGTCTGCCCGGCGTCGCACGATCTGGGAGAACACCTGCGCGTGATCGTGCTCAGCGTTCCGGAAGGAGATGACAAACCGGCCAAGTACCCGAAGGCGTTCCGTACCAGCCAAGCGCTCGTCATCAACAAGACGGACCTGCTGCCGTACGTTCCGTTCTCGCTTGAACAAGCCACCGCAGACGCTCGGCTGATTCAACCGCAGTTGGACGTGTTCCCCGTCGCCGCGTTACACGATCAAGGGATCGCGGCCTGGTGCGCGTATCTCGAACGACAACGCGAGCGATTGCTCAATGACCGCGCGTGAGATTTCCAGACGAGCGGGGCGGATGTCCGCCTGGTGCATTCGCCGTTGCGAGCGCCGATGGTCTCTTCGGAAGGAGTCTGCGCGGCGTACTTCCGTGATGCCGGTCACACTGTGTCAGTACCGCTGACCGATTGACCCGACAGCGGCAATTCCATCCCGTCGATGAAGACCCGCCGCACGGCCAGATCGCGATCGAGCACGACCACATCGGCGCGCTTGCCCTTTTCGAGACTGCCAAGTTCGTGATCGCGTCCCGCGATGTGAGCCGGAGTGAGCGAGGCCATGCGAATCACCTCCCACAAGGGGCGTCCGGTGAGCTGCGCGAACGTGCGAATCATGTGGTCCATGCCCTGGACGCTCGAAGCCAGCGCGGTCAGGTCCGGCAACATGCCCACGTCGTCCTGTTTGACGAAGGGTTCGCCGCCGTCGCGCGGACCGATCACATAGTTGCCGTTGGGCATGTCGAGTGCCCGGCTGCAATCGGTCACCAGCGCCAGCCGATCCGGGCCTTTGATCTTGAGAGCCAACAGCAGCAGGCTCGCATCGAGATGCTTGCCGTCGGCGATGACCTCGGTCGTCAGTTCGTCGTAAAAGAGCGTCGCTTCGAGCACGCCCCCCTGCATCGGGTACATCTGAAACTGCCGCAGCTTGCTCTTGTCGGACATCGCGCAGAACAGATGGTCGATGTGCCGCACGCCCCACTCGACCGCCTCGGTCATTTGGGCGAACGTCGCCCACGAGTGGCCGACATTGGTCCGCACCCCTTTGGCCCGGCAGGCCAGCGCGAACTCTTTCGCACCGCTGATTTCAGGAGCGACGGTCGCGGTGACGAGGTCGTCGGCGTATTCGAGGTATTGATCGAACTCCTGTTGCACCGCCGGCCGAACCGACGCGCCGGGATGAGCGCCGCGTGCCTCGTAGCGGAAGTAGGGGCCATAAAAGTGAGCCCCCATCACGCGCGAGCCATTCGGTTCCGGCGTGCGACGAAACTGCCTGGTGAGTTCCAACGTGGCCAGAATCTGATCGTGCCGCGCGACCGTCGTGGTGATCGCCATGCGCGTCGTGCCGTGTCGCGCGTGAGCTTGCAGTGCGTGCCGAAACGACTCGTCCGTCCCATCCATGAAATCGCCGCCGTCGCCGCCGTGGCAGTGCAGTTCCACAAAGCCTGGCGAGAGATAGCCGTCACCCGCATCCACGATGGTCGCGTCCGTCGGCAACGACTCGCCGGCGGCGAGCAAATCGGCAATGCGCCCGTCTCGAACAACAATCGCACCGCGTTCGATGCGGTTGGGAAACACAATTTGACCACGGAACACAACTGGCGTCGGCATGGATGACTTCCAGGGCAAGGTGGGCGAAGCCGCGAGGCATGGCAAAGTCGCTCCTTTGCAGTTTCAATGCCTTGGTCGATGGGCACAAGGCTTAGCGTTCACAGCCAGGAATCCCACGCTGGCACGATCGAACAACGTCTCTCAACTGCGGAGGCCACTATGGAAAACCTTCAACCGGTCGCTCCCACGACTTCCACGCCACGACGCCAGCCACTATTCCTCGGAGGGCTGCTGCTGTTTCTGGCCGGGCCAGCGCTGTATGCAGTGCAAATCTCACTGGGGCAATTGTGGACGGCCTGGTACATGCCACTGCTGGCATCGCTGGGTGTCGTGTTGATGATCGCCTCGGTGCGGCAGCGGCGGAGCGTCTGGCGCGGTGCCGCGTTGGCGTTCTTCGCGTTGCTGTGCGGAAGCGAATGGTATTTGATGCTCGTGGCCGCCAAGACACCGGCCTACACCGGGCCGGCTCAACCCGGCAGCAAGCTTCCGCCATTTGCCGCGATGCTTGCCGACGGCACGCCGTTCTCCAACCAGGATGTTGAGCAGGAAATTCGCTCGGTCTTGGTTTTCAATCGAGGCCGGTGGTGAGGCATCTGCATGGTCGAGCTCGGGCAGTTCGAAAAGTATCACGCAGAATTTTCCAAGCGAAATGTGCGAGTGGTCGTCATCTCGAACGACAAGCCAACCACGGCGCAAGCGACACAGGCTGACTTTCCGCACCTGGTCGTCGTCTCGGATTCCGATCAGAACATTGCCAAAGCGTTGCAGGTGATTCATTCCGGGGCCGGCGCGAGCGGTGATGACACGAATGCTCCCACGACATTCCTGGTGGATGGTGACGGCCATGTTCGCCGCATGATGCGACAGGAGCGATTTCTGGCTCGGTATTCTCCCCAGGAAGTGCTGGCGGCCATTGATGCGACCTGGAGGAGTGAATGATCCGCAACCCAACAATTAGCCGCGCGGCGCTAGTCCCGGTTCAAGCCGTGTAACCGGGGCTAGCGCCGCGCGGCTAATTTCTGTGACATGGATGAGACTCGCAATGCCCATCCTCCGAATGATCAGTGGGAGTTCGCCGATGAAACTGACCGTCTGGACCGTCACATTCATTTTGGGACTGTCGATCTCGTCTGGGAGTTCCGCAGCCGATCCGTTGATCCCCTGGCGTAACGGAGTGCGCGTGCGGCCGGTCGCTTCTGATGCGGAGGGGCACACGATTCATTCCTATTTCAACACTTGCCCGGAAAGTCCGGATGGGAAGTGGGTGTTGTTCTTCGCGTCGTCGAAAGCCGATGGTCAGTTCGGCGAGGTGCGCATTCGCCACCGGCTCAGCGGCGAAGAGAAAGTGCTGGCGAAAGACATCTCCGTCGAGGACGCGCATCGAGTGGCGTGTCAGCAATGGATGTCGAAGGGCCGGCGGGTTGTGTACCACGGCGAGCGAAACGGCGAGTGGTTCGTTGCCGCCGTCGATGTGGATACAGCGACCGAGCGAGTGCTGGCACGCGGACGATTGGCAGGTTGGGGACAACCTCAAGCGGACGTCGTGCCGTTGTACGGGCCGCACTGGAATCCGGGGCCGCATCGCGATCTCGAATTGCTCAACGTTGAGTCTGGTGAGATTCACACGGCGGTGACGAACGATGCAGTGAAGGCGGCGTACCCCGATTGGCTCGCGAAGTCGTATGGGGACAAGCCGACGTCGATTTTCTTTCCGGTGCTCAGTCCGGATTTGTCGCGCGTGTTCTTCAAGATGGCGACGCCCAGCGGCGGCGATGCTCGCAGCCCAGCGGCCAGTCAGCGGCAAGGATTGATCTGCTACAGCCTCGCCGATCAGCGATTCCTCTTTCTGCGCGAGCGTTGGGGACATCCCGCGTGGCACCCCGATCAGAAGACGATCGTCGAGATGGCTTACACGTTGATCGACAGCAACACTGGCAAAGAGCAACGCCTGCCGGGCTTGCCGGTGTTTCGTGGCGACCATCCCTCCGCGAGTCCCGACAGCAAGTTGATCGTCACCGACACGACGATGGACAAGCTCGGCGGTGAGGCGACCGAGTGGGGCGTGATCGTCGCCAACGCGAGCGGCACTGATTACGTGCTGCTGCACCGCTTCGACAATTCGCGCGGAGCACGCTCGTGGCGGCGTTCGCATCCGCATCCGGTCTTCAGTCCCGATGGCCGCCGCATTTATTTCAACGTCAGCAGCGGCCCGTGGACGCAGTTGTTCGTGGCCGAAGTGGGCGAGCCGCAAAAGTAGGTTGGAACTCCGTCCCGACCCTCTTGGCGGAAGAGTCGGGACGGAGTCCCAACCTACATCACAATCACCGCGCGGCTGCGGGCGTCGTTGCCACTTCCGAGCGGCCGTCGTCTTGCGGATAGATCAAGATGCGGTCGTGGACCAGCAGCACCAAGTCGGGCCGGCCATCGTTGGTGACGTCGATGATCAGCGATTCGCGCGGTTCGAAGTCGCCTCCCTCGTCTTCGCGTGAGAAACTTTTCTCCTCGAAGATTTGAAACGCCAGGGCCGAGCGGAGCGACGCGGCTTGGTCGGCAGTCCCCGGTGTGAAGTTCAGGATTTCGAGGTTGTGCGAGCGGGTGTCGATGGCCGCGAGATCGGGTTGAGCGTCGCCGTTCAGATCGCCGCCGACCACGTCGGCGAAGAACGTCTTCTCCGTTTTGGTTTCGTAGGTGGCGAGCTCCTTCATCGTGGGATCGGCGCGGCCGGAGTACAGCACCGCGAACTTGCCCTGTCCGAACAGCAACAGGTCATCCTGTCCGTCACCGTTGAGATCGTCGACGTGCGCGGACTTGAATGGGAAGCGGCCGAGTTCCACTTCTTGCCACGGGCGGTAAACGCCCTCTTCCAGCCGCAACACTTTCAGCTTTTGCACGCCGACGTCGATCAGCACGATCTCGTTGCCGGGCTTTCCGTCGAGATTGATGCTCGCCGCGCCGACCGTCTTGGCGGTCGCTTCGGCCACGTTGAATTGATCGGCGACTTGCCAGCCGCGGGTCGCTTCGTCGAACCGCATGTTGCGGACGAACTTGTCTTGCGCAACCAGCAGCGTGGGGGTCGGCGATTGCCCGAAGAAGACGGCTCCCGGCTGCACGTTGCCGAGCTGAATTCCCCCTTCGGTCTTCAATTCTTTCGGCACCCCTTTCTCGTCGAGCGTGAACAGCGACGGAGCTTTGTCGCTGCCGCCGAAGATCATGAACTCCGGTTTCCCATCGCCGTTGACGTCGAGACGTTGAATGCGATTCGGCGATGCCTTGAGCTCCAACGTGACGGAAGGCTTACCGTCAAATTGATGCGGCTCCCAACTGCCATTGGCCGCGCGGTGCAGAGCTTCGAGCGTGTAAGTCGTCTCGCGTGCGGCGCGGGCTTTCGTCAGATAGATCACATCGAGGTGCTTGTCGTTGTCGAGGTCGGCAAGCTCCAGCGCGATCGGCTCTTTGCCACCCATCGGCAGCGCTTGCGGGAACGTCAACCGGCCTTCGGCCATGCGGCTGACTCCGATCGTCTTCTCCTTCGTGCTGAGTACCACGACTTCCGCAGAACCGTTGGCGTCGAGATCGGCCGCTCGGATTTGGTCCGCACCGACGAGTCCAGAGAACGCTTCGCCTTGTTCGAGGCCGATCCCTTTGCGTTGTTTGAAGAAGATCATCCGCGCGGCCTCTGAGTCGGACACAACGACATCCTTCAGTCCGTCGCCATCAAGGTCGGCAATCGCGACGTCGCGATTCGTGCCGGCTCCTTGCTGGCCGAGTCCGTATTGAATCAGCCGGCTGGACAGCTCGCCCGGCTTGGGAGCGGGCCGCTCCATTTGCAGGACTTTCACGCGGCCGGTGGAGGCATCGACGGTCAACACTTCGACCTGCGGCGTGCGGTCCATTTGTGCGATCGAGACCGATCGCGGCTTCGTCATCTCGAAGCGCAGTTCGGGGCCGAGCTTGCCGTCCTGACCTTGCAGCCGCGCGGCGAGAGATTGCTCGCCCTCGTCGTTCGAGAGATAACAAAGATCTTTGCGGCCGTCGCCGTCGAGGTCCGCGATCTGGCCCAGCGTCAGCCGCTGCGACGTGTTGAACAGGCTCTCCGGCGCGGCGAGCTTGCCGTCCTTTTGCTGATAGAGCAGATACGTTTGTGTGAGGCCGAGCACGGCGATGTCGTCGCGACCGTCGCTGTTGAGATCTCCCGCGAGCACGACCCACGCGAACGCGGGGACGTCTGGCAGACGGATGGTGGTCTTCTCGATCCATTCACCGGTCTTCGGTTGAAAGCGAATGACGAGCTTGTCGGTGCCGCCAAAGTAAGCGATGTCCGTCCGGCCGTCATGATTGAAGTCGCCCAGCGCCATCGCGGCGATTTCGTGATCGACGCTGAGCTTGCGATGCTCGAACCGCCAATGCGCCGCGAAATGATTGACCTCCGGCTTGGCCGTCGGAGCGTTTGCCGGCTTGGCCGCTCGTTGCAGCAGCAGGTCGATGCGGCTGTGCGCGTTATCGGCAATCGCCAGATCGGTCAGGCCGTCCTTGTTTAAGTCACCCGCCACGAGGTTGGCTGAACGGTCCGACAACTTCACCATTTCCAGCGGCTTGAAACCGTAGAACGGCGACAGCTCATTGACCATATCCTCTTCTTGAGCCGGCAACGTGAATCCACACACCACGGCCGCGACCACCGCCGCCAGCACTCCCCACCGTTGGCAAACCGCTCGCATGAAAGTCTCCTCGAATGAGCCGAGCATGTCGGAAACTCGACCGCAGGGCGGCGGGAGGATAGCAAGCCACTCGCCTCTTTGTAGCCCGGACGCCTACGTCCGGGCGGTTCGCTTGCAGCCCGTCGCGAGTCGCCTAAAACCTACAACGCTCGGCCCTGGAGTGCGGTGGCTCGACACCGCCCTCCATTCGTTTGAAATAGCGACTTTCAAAGTCCCAAAACCGTTGCCTCGACAACCGGTTGACCTTCAACCGCTTTCTTGGCGATCAACGCCTGCATTCCCAATGAATGGAGGGCTGCGTCGAGCCGCAGCACTCCAGGGTTTTACGCTCAGGAGATCATGATGTTGTCACGGTTGCTAATCGTGCTGTTGCTCACAGGGATCAGCGTGGTCTCGACCACTTCACACGCGGACGGCGGCGAACTCCGGGCGGGAGCGTTCGCGATGGATGTCACGCCGCTGAAGTTTCCGATCTCGATGAACGGCAACATGCAGGATGCTCCGGCGAAGCGGGCGGCCGATCCGCTGCACGCACGGTGTCTGGTGCTGGATGATGGGAAGACGCGCGTAGCGTTCGTCGTCGTTGACAACTGCGTAATCCGCCGCGAACTCATGGACGATGCCAAGCAGCGCGCCAACAAACTCACCGGCATCCCGACCGATCGAATGCTGATTTCGTCCACACACGCGCATTCGTGCCCGACGGTCACGGGTGCGTTCCAGAGCGAGCCGATCGTGGAATACGTCGAGTTCCTGACCGAGCGAATCGCGGCCGGAATCAAGCAGGCGAACGACAACCTTGCGCCGGCTCGAATCGCGTGGGGCGTCGGCCGCGACGAGACGCAAGTCTTCAATCGCCGCTGGTTGTTGAAAGAACCCAGCAGCGAGTCGAACCCGTTCGGCTTGATCGACCAAGCGCGGATGAATCCGGGTTACAACAATCCCAAGGTGACGAAGTCCGTCGGGCCGGTGGACCCGGAAGTGAGTTTTCTGAGCGTGCAATCGCCCGATGGTCAGCCGCGAGCTTTCTTGGCGAATTACTCGCTGCACTACGTCGGCGGGACCGGCGGCGATTTGTCGGCCGATTACTTCGGAGCGTTCGCCGAGCGGATCGGGCAACTGCTCAAGGCAGACAATTCGGGAAAGACACCGTTCGTCGGCCTGATGTCGAACGGCACGAGCGGTGACGTCAACAACGTCAACTTCGGTCTGACGATGCCGCCCAAGTATGAGCCGTTCGAGAAACTGAAACTCGTCGCCAACAGCGTCGCGATGGCGGCGGTCGCCGCGCACGAGAAGGCCGAGTATCGCTCGACCACGTCCATCGCGATGCGCGAGACCGAGATTGAGCTGAAAGTCCGCAAGCCATCGGCCGACGACATCGCCGCCGCCAAGGCACGAATCGAGAAGGCGGGATCGTTTCCGTACAAAACGATGCCGGACATCTACGCTCGCGAGACGCTTTTGCTGGCCGAGTACCCCGACACCGTGAAGCTCAAGCTGCAAGCGATCCGCATCGGTGAACTGGGGATCGTGGCGATCCCGGCCGAGGTCTTCACCGAGATCGGCCTGGAGATCAAACGTCGCAGTCCATTGAAACCGACGTTTACGATCGCGCTCGCGAATGGTTGGAACGGCTACCTGCCGACGCCGCAACAACATGAACTCGCCGGCTACGAAACGTGGCGCGCACGCTCCAGCTATTTGGAAGCCGGCGCGTCGCCGAAGATCGTCGAAACGGTGCTGAAGCTGCTGAACGAAGTCGCGTCCGAGCGGTGATTCCACGTAGCCGCACTCGCCAGAGTGCGGGCCACCCGCGTTCTGGCGAACGCGGCTACGGTCAGAAAAGTCCTGCCGTTCGTCATCAAGTGACGTTCGGCCCAAAGCTGTCATCGACGGGGTAGAATTCATCGACTTCGTCTTCGTCGACGAACACGTCGTCCTCGCCGTCGTCGTCCGCGCCGGCTCCATTGCCACCGACGAGGATGTCGTCTCCGTCTTGTCCATCGAGCGT
>CAMDDX010000167.1 GCA_945893075.1 Planctomyces sp. SH-PL62
AACGCTCCGGTGCCCGCTGGAATCTCCGCAACGCCGAATCCGTCTCCGCCCTGACCAACCTCCGCGATAGCAATCAATGGCAACTCTATTGGTCAACTTGCGACACCACTAAAACTTAACACCGCCAAAATCTCTGGGCACACCCCGTGATTTGCACCTGCTTCTGAGTGGTTGGTTTCGCCTCGGAGAGGCCGTTATCATCCCGCCGCTTTCGCTCTTCACCAATTCACGGCGGGACGATTCATGGCGGAACTGCACCACGAATGTGGCATCGCGGCGGTTTATCATCTACCTAATCGGGGCCGCAGCGATTTGACTCCCAAGGAGGGAGTGGAACAGACCTCGCGGCTGATTCCGCGATTGCTGCTGGATATCCAGAACCGCGGGCAACTCGCGGCTGGCATGACCTCGTTCAGTGAGGATCGCAATCAACGCATCGACACGCACAAGGAAGTCGGGACGGTCACCGAAGTCTTTCAGCTCAACAAGCGTGAGGATTTTGAAGCGTTGATGTCCGACTACGCCGGCTCGGCGGCGATTGGCCACGTCCGCTACGCCACCTGCGGCAAGGACGATCGCAGCTACGCTCAGCCGTTTGAGCGGCATCACATCGAGAAGTCGAAATGGTTCAGCTTTGCCTTCAACGGGCAATTGGCGAACTACCCGGAGCTGCGCGACGAAGTCCTGCAAAATCCCGACAATTATTTGGCTCGCGAGACTGACACCGAAATCCTGATGCACTTGCTTTGCCAGGAGATCAAGATCGCCAAAGGGGGGACTCATCCCGATCTCTTGGAAGTGTTGTCGAACCTCGCGCGGCGGTTTGACGGGGCGTACAACATCGTCTTCTTGAACTCGCTGGGGGATATGTTCGTGGCCCGCGATCCGCTGGGGATTCGGCCGCTGTGCTACGCCATCGACGGTCCACTGTTTGCCGCCGCCAGCGAAAGCGTTGCCCTCGCGAACATGGGCTTCCGAGACTCGCAGATTCGCAGCTTGCCCCCCGGCACGGCCATCATCATTCAGAACGGCAAGATCGAATTTGAACGTCGCTTCGCGGAAAGTCCGAAACAGGCTCATTGCTTCTTCGAGTGGATCTACTTCGCGAACGTGTGCAGCAACCTCGATGACCGCAGCGTCTATCTGACTCGCAAGCGGTTGGGCGAGGAGTTGGCTCGGCAGGAGCACATCGACATCGATCAGGACACGATCGTCGTTCCAGTTCCCGACACTGCGAAGGCCGCCGCGGACAGCATGGCGTATCAACTCAACGTACCGAGTCTCGAAGGCTTGATCCGCAATCGGTACGTCGGCCGCACATTCATTGAAAGTGTCAATCGCGCCGACAAAGTCCGCGCGAAATACACGCCGCTGCCCGACGTGCTGGAAGGCAAGCGCGTGTTGCTGGTCGAGGACACGATTGTCCGTTCGACGACCATGAAGGCATTGGTCTCGCAAATCCGCGAACGTGGCCGAGCCAAAGAGGTTCACATCCGCGTCGCGTGCCCGCCCATCATCGCGCCGTGCTTTTACGGCATCGACATGAGCACCATGAAAGAGCTGTTCGCCACGCGGTTCATGCACGGAGCGACGGAACTCACCCCGGAAACCGAAATCGAAATGGCACGTGCGATCGGAGCCGACTCGCTGCGCTATCTGCCAGTGAGTGCGATCGCCCGCAGTATCGGCCTCGCTCCGAATTCGCTTTGCCAAGCCTGTATCAACACCGAATATCCGACCCCCGCCGGACGTCGTCTGTATCAACTGGCCTGCGACATAGTCGGCGATGATTCGAGTTCCACCGGGCGGACCTATGATGTCCCGAAGGCCGTCCTCACGCGAACGTGACAGGGCGTTGATCAGCTTGCCGGTTTCACACTTTCGTCGCATCGCAGGGAGGATTCGCCGATGCTCTTCGGACAATCCTGGGAATTGTGGTTCACACTGTTGGTCGTGGTGTTGATGGTCTATGGGCTGGCACGCAACTGGGCCGCCGACATGATCACCACCGGTTGCTTAACGCTGATCCTGTTGGCGGGCCTCTTCGCCGGAAAGCACGACGCGCCGAATCCGCTTTTCAAGGAGCATCCAGAACTCCCGGCGACGATCAAGGTCCGCAACCTGCCCAACGTCACCGAGGGCGTAGCCGGCTTTAGCAGCGACGCGATGCTCACAGTGGCGGTGTTGTTTGTGGTGGTCGCGGGGCTGACCCAGACCGGAGCGATGTCGATGGTGACTCGGCCGATCATCGGGCAACCGAAGTCGGTCGCGGCCGCACAAGCGCGTCTGCTGTTTCCGGTGATGGGGCTGAGCACGTTTCTCAACAACACACCCTGCGTGGCGATGTTCATGCCCGTCGTGGCTGACATCTGCAAGAAGTACAAGATCAGTCCGTCGAAGCTGTATCTGCCACTGAGCTACGCCTCAGTCTTTGGTGGCTGCTGCTCGAAGATCGGCACGAGCACGAACATTGTCGTGGCGTCGTTGATGACCAAAGCCGGCTTTCCGGAAATGCGAATGTTCGAGGTCACATGGGTCGGCGTCCCGGCGGCTTTGGTCGGTATCACCTTCATCATGGTCGCATCGAAGTGGTTGCTGCCCGACCGTAAGCCCGCGATCAGCCTGTCCGATGACCCCAGGCAATACACAGTCGAAATGATCGTACAACCGGGCGGAGCGGTGGTCGGCGAGACGATCGAGCAAGCGGGACTGCGGCATCTGCCCGGATTGTTTCTGGTGGAGATTGAGCGCGGCGACAGCATCCTGCCGGCGGTTGCTCCGACCGAGCGGCTGCAGGCGAATGATCGCTTGATCTTCGTCGGCATCGTGGAATCGGTCGTCGATTTGCAAAAGACGCGCGGCCTGCTGCCGGCCACCGACCAGGTCTTCAAACTCAATGACCCGCGGACACAGCGTTGCCTGATCGAGGCGGTGGTTTCCGATCGTTGTCCGATCGTGGGCAAGACGATTCGCGACGGTCAATTCCGCACGCAATACGACGCGGCCGTGTTGGCGGTGGCTCGCAGTGGCGAGCGGATCAATGCCAAGATCGGTGACATCGTCCTAAAAGCCGGCGACACCCTGCTGCTGGAAGCCCATCGTTCGTTCGAGAACCGAATGCGGAATCGCAGCGACTTTTTTCTGGTCAGCAGCGTGCAAAATTCCGCGCCGCCGCGTCACGAGAAAGCGACCGTCGCGTTTGGCATTCTGGCGATCATGGTGTTGTTGAACGGCTTCGAGATGCTCGATCTTGTCACGGCCGCGCTCTTGGCCGCCGGCGCGATGATCCTTACCAAGTGCTGCACCGCGCGGGAAGCCCGCGAAAGTTTGGAAATCGAAGTGCTGATCAGCATCGGTGCATCCTTCGGCATCGGCAAAGCGCTGGAGATGAGCGGAGCGGCGAACCTTCTCGCCGACGGGATGACGGGCGCGGCTCATTTATTTGGAGATGGCCCCTGGCCGGTGCTCGCAGCGATCTATCTGGCGACGATGATCCTCACGGAACTCATCACGAACAACGCGGCGGCGGTGCTGGTCTTCCCGATCGCGATCGCGGCCGCCGAGAAGCTCGGCGTGAATTCGATGCCATTCATCATGTCGATCATGGTGGCGTCGTCCGCCGGTTATGCGACGCCCACCGGCTATCAATGCAACCTGATGGTCATGGGACCGGGCGGATATCGCTTCAGCGACTACCTGCGGATGGGCATTCCGCTCGATTTGCTCTACATGATCGTGACCGTATCGCTGGCGCCTCTGGTCTGGCCATTCTAGGCTCTGTCCGACAAATCGTAGGTCAGGTCTTTCTAGCCTGACCTGAACGCGCGAAACGGCATCGATTCTCCATCGGGGCAGCCTGGAAAGGCTGACCTACTTCGAGACCGCCAACGAAAACAGACCACCGTGGTTGCGGTGGTCTGTTCGAATTCGATGTGCGTTGTCTTGGTTACGGAGAAGCCGCCGGATCGTCGTCGTCGAGAGCGATGATGGCGACAGCGAGTCCCGCAGCCGCGGTTCCCAACAGAGCGATCGTAAAGATGTCGAGTCCGCAGAGTCCGCCGCTGCCGACCGGCGGACAGGCTTCACCCGTGGCGATCGCGCCGTTATCGACGACGTGAATTTTGCAATACGGTTGGCCGTTTTCGTCGTAGAGCACTTCGCCGCCGTCGCTCGGATTTTGAGCACGCACGACGATCGCTTTCGACACCAGCAGCACTTGATCGTGTGACTTGGGCGGAGCGGACTTCGCGGTCCAGAAGCGGAACAGCCCGTAACCGCTGCTCGCGGCAACGAGGTACACGCCTCCCTTGAGGTTCGCGACTTCAAAGCGTCCCTCAGCATCGGTGGTTGCTTGAGCGACTTCCGTTTTGCCTTGTCGAATGGAGACCGTCGTTTTCACGACCCCCTTATGATCGGCATCGAGCACTCGACCGGTGATGCTGCCATCCTTGGCCATCGCCACATCGATCGCCGCAGGTTGCACGACTTTCTTCGGAGCCGGTTGCTCGTCAGAGGGCAGCGGCACGTCATCAAGTTTGACCTTGGCCGACGTGGATTCCGCTCGTGCGGGAGGCCCGGCCAGCGACGGTGTTGTTTGTATCAACAACCCGCAACAGGCCCAGCCGACAATGAACGCATTGGTCTTCCGCCCCAAATTCATAATCTCCCCCGCTTCCTTGCGAGTTCCTCGCGACCAGCCGTGACACTGGAGAACAATCGCCTTTTTCGCCACATCCCTGCGGTCAAAAGCCACGGCGAACGGTTGGCGCACGCCGCGACTATTCCTGATTATCGGCAAACGGCGTACAACCGTTAAATCGAAATTGCCCGTTCGTGTCGAAGATGGCTCGCCGATGCCCGCACCAACTGCCAACCTTGAGTTTCGTGACCGCACGGTCACGGTCATGGGCCTGGGTGGCTTCGGCGGCGGTGTGGGAGCTGTTCGTTTCCTGGCCGAGGCCGGGGCCAAGGTGATCGTCGCCGACCTTCGATCGGAAAAAGAATTGCTTCCGTCGCTGGCTCAACTCGATCCCGCTTGGCCCATCACTTTGCGACTGGGACAACATGACGAAGCGGACTTCCGCAACTCTGATCTAGTCGTTGTCAGCCCCGCCGTTCCGAAGAATAGCCCGTTTCTCGCGGTCGCTCGCGATGCCGGCATCCCGCTGACCAGCGAGATGAATCTCTTCTGGGAACGGAATCGCGGCCGAGTCCTCGCCATCACCGGCAGCAACGGTAAGTCCACGACGACGGCTCTGACGCACTCGATTCTCGCAAGCGATCCAGCGCCGCGCCGCTGCTGGCTCGGCGGCAACATTGGAATCAGTCTGCTGCCCGAAGTCCGGCAGATTCAGCCGGAGGATTGGGTTGTTCTCGAACTCAGCAGCTTTCAATTGGAAGACCTCGCGCCGTTGCGGCCTCAGCCAGAGATCGCCGTCGTTACGAATTTCTCACCGAACCATCTCGACCGGCACGGCACCGTCGAGGCTTATCGTGCCGCGAAACAAAACTTGTTGAGCTGGCAAACGGCCGAGCAATTCGCAGTCGTGAATTCTCTCTCCGAAGTCGCGAACTGGCCGACGGCGGCGACTCGGCTGCGATTTGGACCAACGGATGAAAAACAATTCGGCGTCTTTGGTGAGGGCTTGGAAGTGATGGCACGCATCCCCTCGGAACCAAGCCGCGAGTTGCGAATGCCGCTCCGTCGTTGGCTGCAATTGCCGGGAACACACAACTGGCAGAACGCTCAAGCCGCCATCGCCGCCGCGCTCGCGGCCGGTGCATCTCGTGAGGCCATCGAAAAGGGTGTGTCGAACTTTCGTGGCCTGCCGCATCGCCTCGAATTTCTGGACGAGGTCCATGGCCGGCGCTGCTTCAACGACTCGAAAAGCACCACTCCCGAAGCGACCGTCCTCGCCTTGCAGTCGTTCGACGAACCGATCGTGTTGCTGGCTGGCGGCTACGACAAGCAGATCGACTTGTCCGCGATCGCCGCCGCCGCCGTGACTCGTTGCCGAGCGGTCGCGCTACTCGGCCAAACCGGGCCCCAACTTGGAAAACTCATCGAACAAGCCGCTCGCGCCGCAAACGTCTCCGGCCCCAACTGCCGCGGCTTCGAGTCGCTCGCTCCGGCCGTCGCGTGGAGCTTGCAAGAGTCCGCTCCCGGCGACATCGTGCTGCTGTCCCCCGGCTGCGCGAGCTACGACTGGTTCCAAAACTACATCGAACGTGGCGAGCAGTTCGCAGCGCTGGTCCGCGCGGCCCACGGATGAAAAAGTTTCACGCGAAGGCGCGGAGACGCGAAGAAAAACAAACTGGCCACGAGATCGACCTTCTTTGAGTCACCCAGATTGGAGCGGTGGAATGATCGAACCCATGATTCAAACCAAACAGACACTTCGCATTCCCTTTGCTCTCTTCGCGCCTTCGCGCCTTCGCGTGAGCCTTCTCCTCACTCTGCTGTCCGCTACCCAATTCACCCAAGCCGATGAACCCAAGAAGGAAGCCTCTCCGCCGCACGAATGCCGCTTCACCGACATGCCGATCACGATCGACGGCAAGGCCGATGAGAAAGCTTGGGAGTCCGCCGAGATCATCGACAAATTCTCGCTGCCGTGGCTCGGCAAGGAGGCTCGGCCGTCGAAGACCGCGACGAAGGCCCGGCTGCTTTGGGATCTCGACAACCTCTACTTCTTCAGCGAGATGGTCGATTCCGATCTCTATGCCGACGTCACCGAGCACGATGGCGACACGTGGGACAACGACGTCTTTGAGTTGTTCTTCAAGCCGGCCGACAGCAAACCGGGCTACTACGAGTTTCAGGTCAACGCAAAGAACACGGTCTTCGACATGTTCCTGCCGCGACGCGGTCACGTCGCCCGCTTCCGGAGTGCTCAGGAGTTTCATCTCGAAACGAAAGTCGTGCTCGACGGTACGCTCAACAATTGGACGGATCGCGACAAAGGCTGGTCGGTCGAAGGAAAGATTCCGTGGCGTGACTTCATCAAAACCGGCGGCCGGCCCGCGATCGACGAGGTTTGGAAGTTCGTGCTCTGCCGCTACGACTACTGCATCGACTTCGAGACGTTCGACTTGTCGTGGAGTTCCCCCACGAGTTCCAAACCGCACGCGGACTTTCATCGCTGGGAAGATTACTCCGAACTCAAATTCATCGGCCCCGAGAAGTCACAAGCACGGCGACCATTCGGCATCGACAAACTCGAACCGCTGACAACATCGAAGGTCTACGGCTCGCCGGAGCCCCCCGCTCCATTTCGGACTCGCGTCGCGTTTCCAAAGCTGAAGCTCAATCTGCCGGTCTTCGGTGCTCACGTCCCCGGCAGCGACTGGATGCTGGCCGGCGTGCAAACGAAATCGGCGCTGATTCGATTCAAGGACAGCCCGGAGGTCGAGTCGTTCGAGACGCTGCTCGAAATTCCGCCGGAGACCATCATCTACAACGCGACGTTCCATCCGAAATTCGCCGAGAACGGATTTCTCTACATCGGATCCACCGGCCTCGCGACGACCGGCTTCGTGCCGGAGTCGGCAGAGAGGTTCAAAGAGTTCAAAGAGAAGTCCGTGCGGATCACTCGCTACCGAATGGACCCCAAGACGTTCGAGTTCGATCCAAAGTCCGCCACGATCATTCTGGAATGGGAGTCGAACGGCCACAGCGGTGCTGACTGCGTCTTTGGCAACGACGGGATGTTGTACGTCACCACTGGCGACGGCACGTCCGATTCCGATTTGATCGAGACCGGTCAGGGAATGGACCACTTGCTGTCGAAACTGCTGCGGATCGACGTCGATCATCCCGATCCCGGCAAGACGTACTCGGTGCCGAAAGACAACCCGTTCGTCGGCCTGAAGGGCGCTCGGCCGGAGACATGGGCATACGGCTTTCGCAATCCGTGGCGCGTCACCTGCGACCGCAAGACCGGCGACATCTGGGTCGGCAACAACGGTCAAGACTTGTGGGAGCAGACCTATCGCGTCGAGCGCGGAGCCAATTACGGCTGGAGCGTCATGGAAGGCTCGCACGTCTTCTACGCCGAGCGCAAACCCGGCCCGACACCGTTCGTGAAGCCAACCACCGAGCACTCGCACAGCGAAGCCCGCTCGCTGACCGGCGGAGTCGTTTATCACGGCGAGAAACTGCCAGAACTGCGCGGAGCCTACATCTACGGCGATCACTCGACCGGCAAAGTTTGGGGCGTGAAGCACGACGGCAAGAAAGTCACCTACCACCGCGAACTCGTCGACACGACGTTTCACATCACGCACTTCTGCCTCGACTCGCACGGCGAGCTGTTGGTTCTCGACCATCAAGCGGGCGACAAGGGCAACATGTATTACCTGGAGCCGACTCCGGAATCTGAAATTGCAAATTTCAAAGCTCAGATTTCAGATCCGAATTCTCCCAAGCGATTTCCTCGCAAGCTCAGCGAGTCCGGTCTGTTCGCCGCGGTCAAAGAGCACAAGATGCAACCGGGAGTCATCCCGTACTCAGTCAACGCAGCGCTGTGGTCGGACGGAGCCCACAAAGCTCGCTGGCTGGCGATCCCACACGATCCGGATCGCAAAGACCCGCCGATTGACAACACCGTCAATCGCGGCTGGAACGTGCCGGATGACACGGTGCTGGTGAAGTCGTTCGCCCTCGATGGCGAAGCCGGCAATGTGGCGACTCGACGCTGGATCGAAACCCGCTTCCTCGTAAAGCAACAGGGGGAGTGGATCGGCTACAGCTACGAATGGAACGACGAGCAGACCGATGGTGTGCTCGTTGAGAATGCAGGCAAGGACCGCGAGTTCACGATTCGCGACCCGCAGGCGAAAGACGGCGTCCGCAAACAGACGTGGCATTACCCCAGCCGCACCGAGTGCATGGTCTGTCACAGCCGCGCCGCCAACTTCGTGCTCGGCCTGAGCACGTTGCAGATGAACCGCGATCACGATTACGGAGGCATCGTCGATAGCCAACTGCGAGTCCTCGCGCACCTCGGTTTAATTCGGCTCGCCGCCTGGCAGACCGAGCACACCAATGCAATCCGCCGCGAACTGCAAGAAACCGGACTGGCCGAAAAGGAACTCGACGAAGCCGTCAAACAACGCACCGCGACTCGCGACCAGCGCGGATACCCGAAAACCGAAATGCTGGCGATGTCGCCGGAGTCCTTCCCTCATCTTGTTGATCCTTATGACAAGAAGGCCGACCTCACCGCGCGAGCCCGTTCGTACCTGCACGCCAACTGCGCGATCTGCCACATCGAAGCCGGTGGGGGCAACGCGCAGATGCAACTTGAATACTTCACCCCGCTGGCGAAGGCCAAGTTGCTGGATGAGAAACCGCTACACCACAAGTTTGACCTCACCGATCCACGCATCATCGCGCCCGGCCATCCAGAACGCTCGACGCTGTTGACTCGCCTCAGCCGCCGAGGCCCCAGCACCGGGCAAATGCCACAGTTGGGAACGTCCCTCGTCGATCACGAAGCAGTCGAACTGTTCCGCGAATGGATCGCGAGCTTGAAGTAGCGGATCGTCAACTATGCAGGGGTCGGGTGTTCGGTTTTTCGAAATTGGCCGGAATCAAGCGTCGTTTGCAAATGATGCTCAGCCCCGCCAATTCCGAAAAACCGAACACCCGACCCCGACCGACCGCACCTCTATCGCCGCGGTCCCAGCGCCCGCTCCAAAAACTCATAGGCCAGCCGGCGCGCATCGTCCGGGAACGAATGCCCCACTTCCGGATAGTGCCCCACTAATTCATCAGCCTTCCCATGCAAGGCATAGATCTGCCGAGCGGCGTCGAGCACATCTTTGACTCCGCTCACATCGAAATCATTGTCCTTGGTCGCGGCCGACGCGAAGAACGGACGCGGAGCGAGCGCGGCGATCAGTTCGTGGAAGTCGAAAGGCAAGCGCTTCGGATCGTTCTTGAACTCGCTGGCGATCAGCGGCATATAGCGCGGGCCATTCCAGCTTGGCACATCGTCCTTTTGCATCGAGCAGAATCCGCAACTGGAGACAATCGCTTTGAGTCGCGGCTCAAACACCGCCGTGAAGATCGCGTTGTGTCCGCCCAGTGAATGGCCAATGCAGCCGATGCGCTCGCTATCCACTTCCGGCAGCGTTTCCAGAAGATCGACGGCGCGGATGTTGTCCCAGACCGCTTTCATCGTGCCACTGACGTAGCTGTGCTTCGGATCGAAGTCGTAGGCATGCTCACCGAAGCTCGGATAGTCGGGAACCAGCGTGATAAATCCGCGCTCAGCCAATTCGAGTGCGTACTTCAAGCCCGGATCACCGCGAACGCCGGCCGGCTCATCCTTGCCGACGTTGGTGGTTTGTTGGAGGCAGAGCATGGCGGGCCACTGGGAACCATGAATGCGAACGGCTCCCGGAATCTTGACGGCATCGGTCGGCGCGGCCGGAAGAAAAAGATATGCAGTCACGCGATCGGTCGGATCGGATTGGTACGACAGTTTGCGGCGCGTCAGCGATCCGACTTTGACTTCCTCAACAACCTTCACGTCGAGCGGCACTCGACGCAGCGGACTCGGCAGTGGGCCCGTCACACGCTGAAAATGTCGCAGGATGTGTTCTCGACGCATGGCCGAATCGGCGAGGGTCTTGATGTCCTGTTTCATTCCGTCGCGGCCGAGCACGAACGACAGGTCTTGATGATTCGGATATTCGGGCAGCGGTTCTTGGGGGACGAAGCGACCGACGGGGAATCCGTTGGAGTAGTCGATCTCGAACGCACCATTCGTCGTGCGGTAGCGGATCGTCTCCGCCCGATCAAAATCACTCGGTCCGAGTCGCATGATTGGGCTCGGTTTGGCATCCAGCGCAAGCGAGCGGCTGGGAACTTGCAGCACAATCTCGGTGCGGTTGCCGAGCGCATGGCCGGTCGTCGTGAAAATCTTGCCGTCCACTCGTTCCTTGCTGATGAAATGCGGCTCGACATCCAGCTTCGCTCGCCGCATCCAGCCAACCATCTCAATAGCGTCGGCATACGGGCATGTCGTGTCATCGGCACCGTGGACCGTCACGATCTTGCACCGCGACAGAATCTTGGCGAGCGGGGCGGCGTCAGCCCCCCGGTTGTTCGTCGCTTGATCGTTACTCGAAGGCACCGGGGGGCTGACGCCGCCCCGCTCGCCAGACGGCAAGTGATCCGGATTGCCGATGAATCGCAGTTCCTGATGATCGAGCGATAAGAAACTCGGACTCACTGGATCGCGGCTGAAGCGAGCGTTGAGATCGCTGCCGCCCGGAAGATTGAAAGCGATGTCGTCCGACAATTTTTTCATTCCGCAGAGATCGACCACACAGGCGAACGTGCGCGGCGCGAGCTTGTTGCACATCAGCGTGACGTTGCCGCCTCCAGAGCCACCGGTCGCGAAGACTCGGCCGTTCGCGAACTTTACCCCCCTGCCCTTCAATCCGTGATCGAGCCACCACAAGGCTCGCAGCGCATCGAGGGCCTGCAAGTAACCGAAGTCATACGGCTCCGGGCCTTCGATCGAATCCTTTGGGCCGCTCTGCAAATAGTTCACGCACAGCGCGACGACATTCAACTTCTCGGCCAACACCGTCGGACTCGCCGTGCCGACGCAATCCGTGCCGCCCCAGTTGTGCAGCGTCAGCATCAACCCGGTTCGCTCACCGACATTCGCCAGCTTTCCGCCGGGATAATGCACCAGCACTCGGACTCGGCGCGGTCCCGGCCGCAGCGGCCATTCCTGAGCGGGAATCTCGACAACCGCATTCTGATCCGGCAGAGCGGGCCACTCTTCAGCGCCAACAGCCAAACCATGTAGCAATAAGACAATCAAGCATCCCAGACAGATTCGCATCGAAAGCTCTCCAACACACTGCGATCAATAATCGGCCACCGAACCATCCGGCAGCGTGACCCGCGGGAACTTCCATTTGTAATTGGGATCGGCGGCAATCTTCGTCATCTTCTCCACGTCAATGTGTACGCCGAGGCCGGGGCCTTCGGGGAGGGTCGCGTAACCGGACTTGTCATCCACGGCCCAAGGACGATTCATGAATTGCTCGCCCCACTGCAACGCGCCGGGAGCAGTCTCGTGGATCAACAAGAACGGGATCGACGCGCCGACGCTGAGGCTGGCCGTCGCCCCCAGCGGAGAAGTCGTGCAATGCGGAGCGAGCGGGACGTGATACGCCTCGGCGAGGATCGCGATCTTCCGCATCTGTGTAATGCCGCCGCAGTGCGCGACATCGGGTTGCAGAATGTCGATGCACCGCTCGTGCAGGTATGGGATGAATTCCCAGATCGTGTGGTCTCGTTCGCCGGTCGCCATCGGGATCGCGATTTGTTCCTTCAGCCGCTTGAAGACTTCGATGTTGCCGGGGACGGCGACCTCTTCAAAGAACAGCACTTCGTAGGGTTTGACCGCCGCTGCAAGCTGAATCAACGTCGCCGGCGGCACGGCACAGTGAGCATCGAACATCACGGTCCCGTCGGGGCCGACTCGCTCGCGAGTCTGCTTGATCGCGTTGACCATGCGTTCGATTTCGTTCGGCTTCCCCGAATGATCGTAGATCCCGTGCGGCGGAACCTTGTGCGCCTTCGAGGTCGGATAAACACGGATCTTGTCTCGGCACGGTCCGCCCAGCAGCCGATACACCGGCACGCCCCACAGCTTGCCGGTGATGTCCCACAGCGCCATGTCGATCCCGGCGAGCGTGTGACTCATAAATGGCCCGCCGCGAATGTCGCGGTGTGCGCGATACAGCTTCTGCCACAGGTGCTCGATGCGCGTCGGGTTCTCGCCATCGAGCAATTCAAACAGCGACTTACAGAGTTCTTCCGCCGCCGTCGGCACGAGCGCGCTGACTTCGCCCCAGCCGGTGATTTTCGCGCTGGTCATCATTTCGAGATAGACCTTGCTCTGCACGCGATGCGTCTTCATCCCGGTGATGCGAATGGTCGATGCCGAATCCGCAACCTGCGCGGCGGGATTGTTCTCCTGTGCGACCGCATGATTGAGCAGAGCCAATCCACCAGCGGCACCAAATGCCCCAAGCAGTTGACGACGAGATACGCTGCCCCGTGAGTTTTGCATCTGAAGATCTCCAAGCTGGCGGTCCAAAGAAGTTGGTTGACGATCATCCGTGCCCTCCGCGTCATCCGTGTTCTCAGGTGGAGGCAAGGAACACGGATGACGCGGATTTCACGGAGTCGCGCGGACGGGGAATCGCCATTGCTCGTCAAAGTACCCGGCACGGAGGACTTTGTCTTCCAACGACTCCGACACGGTCTGTGACGGATTGATCTGCAACACGGCCCAATCACCCCAGCGAGGAAACAGCAGATAGTTGAGCTTCGCCAATTCCGCCTCACGAAACGTGTGGCCGCTGTTGAGCACGATGTAGCGTCTGTGTGCCGTCAGTGGATTCGGAGCGATCAGCGCGGGAACGTGGTCCGCCGAGGAATACTCCTGGCCGCCCATCTTGAGTGAATCTTTCGACCATTGAATGGGAAGTTGTGGCAGGACTTTGGCGATCCAGGAATTGCTGCCGGGATCGCCGAAGAGAATCAGATTGCGATTCTTCAGCAGCTCCCAATCGTCATCCGCGATATCGGTGTCGTTTTTGATCGGCAGCTCGCCGCGGAAATAGTGATGCCACTCGTCGGCAAAACGCCGCAGGCTCGCGTCGGCATAAGCCTGGACGGCCGGGTTCCAAGGTTTGCCCGTGCCGCGCACGCACACGAACGGCGAAGTGAAAGCGTCGTCGATTGGCCCCTGCAGGCGAGGACGTTTTCGGATTGATTTGGCCTCCTGGACCAAGTCGGCGATCTCCCAGTGGTCTCCGCGACGAGAAAACGTGGCGGACCTCTTACTTTGGGTCACATTGGGGAACGTCAACTCGGACGTCCCAATCTTCACCGTCTTCGGGCTTCCCGGGAGCCGCCACATATTGATCGAAAACTGATTGATATTTCGCAGTTCGTCGATGACCACCTTGTCGTCAACAACCTTGGCCGAGATCTCCGCGCGGCTGTAATGCTGGTCCAAGCCGCCAATTCCAATCCATTTGCACGAGCCGTACTTGAGAGTCCAGGTCACGAATCGCACTTCTCTTGGCCGGAAATCAAAAGCATCGACGTGTTCGGCAATGCGTCGCATTTGCTCGGCATGAGTCACCGGGTCGATGACGTGACCGGTGCCAGGCGAGATGAGATTCGTCATCGTCAGCCCTTCTCGCTTCATGGCTTCGCCCATGAGGACGTGAGCTTGGAAGAAGACATCTTTCTCGCCCATGCAGGCGACGGCGGGCACGACTCCGGCGTTCGCGGCGTAGTCGATCGAATCCAACATGTGCAGGCCGAGTTCCTGATGCTCTGGCAGCGGCCCCACTTTGACGAAGTTCGGCAGCGGCGTCTCGGAAAACTTGTGGGTGTCCACATAGCCGCAGTACGGGCCGAGCGCGGCGAAGCTGCCGGGATGCTTCAAGCCGAGATGCCACGTCCCCGACGCTCCCATCGACATGCCGCGCAGCACGATTCGGTCTTTGTCAATTTTGTACCGGAGGCAGACGTCAGCGATGGCTTCAAAGACATCGGCCTCACCCGCCCAACGATAGCAGTTTTCGACCCGGCCGAGCGGATGCAGTTCGATGAAGGGCTGGTCCGGAGGAGACGGGTTCTCGTCGTCCCCTTCATCGAAGCGGGAGATGAATCGCAACTCGCTCATCCCGACCGGTCGAGTGCTGCCATGCAGAACTACGTCCAATCGAATTCGCTTGTCCGGGTCGTAACTCTTCGGCACGATCAACCCGTAAGGCTGCACCGAGCCATCGACCGTTGACACATATCCCAACGCCAGCTTGCCTCGCCGAGCGAACCACGTCGGATTCCGCTGCTGCACTCGCGGCAATCGTTCTCCGGCGCGCCGCACCGCTTTTTCCAACAGCCCGATGTCCGCCGGAGTGAACTCTCGGTCGTACCGCAGCGCCCACGATAATCCCTTCTCAAAAATCGCCGCGTCCGACCACGCCAGATCACGAGGGTTGAATTCTTTGTTGCGAAACTTCAATCCAATAACGCCAGGATCGAATCCGATCGCGTGTTGGTCAAACACTTTGGCAAGCGACTGATGAATGACATTGGCGTCGTGCTCGAATTGCTCTCGCTGAGAGTCCGACAACGGCTGCGTCGATTGTCCCCTCCCGATTGCCGGCCACACGCTGCCGACGACGAGCATCACTAACCAGAGACGCGATCCCAAATTCAAAGCGTTGGCGAGCATTGGCAAAGCCGACTTGTGAACAGATGATGGAGTCATAGAATCCGTCTGCCATGAAGTTTGACATCATTCTTTCGCCGGAGGCACTCGACGATCTTCGCGAATTCAAAGCGAACGAGAAAGCCGAAGTGCGTGATGCGATCGAACAGCACTTACGGCATGAGCCGACGAAGTTGAGCAAAAGCCGCATCAAGCGGCTGCGCGGCACGAAACGACCCCAATTCCGGTTGCGAATCGGAGACGACATTCGCGTCTTTTACGATGTGAACGGTGAGGCGGTCGAAGTTCTGGCGATCGTCCGAAAGTCCGCAGCCGACCAATGGCTCCAACAATTTGGTGAACCCGATGAAACAGATCCCACTGTCTGATGCCAAAGACCTGTCAAAACTCCTTCGCCAAGCCGAACACGAGACGATTGTGTTCACTCGACGCGGCAAGCCCGCCGGTGTGCTGGTCGGTTTCACTTCCGAAGACGATTGGTCCGACTACCAACTCGAACACGACGAAAGATTCTTGAAACGAATAGAGCAAGCGCGCAAAAGCCTGCGTCGTGGCAAGGGCGTGAAACTGGAAGATGCCTTGCCGACGAAACGGAGACTCACGAAACCTCGAACGGCAACGGTTTGATGCCACTCGTTGGATCGCGCGAACTTCATCGCGAGCTTCGTCACTTCGCCAACAATGTTTGCTCGACGTACTTCGTATGGACGTTGCCGGCGACGAAGTTGGCATCGCGAAGCATTCGCTTGGCGAGCGGAATCGTGGTCTTCACACCTTCGATGACGAACTCGTCCAATGCTCGCAGCATCGTGGCGATGGCGGCGGCTCGCGTGGGACGATGCACGATCAGCTTGCCGATCATCGAGTCGTAGTACGGCGGGATGCGGTAGCCTTCATAGACGTGCGAGTCGATGCGCACTCCGAGCCCGCCGGGCCAACGCAGCTTCGTGATCGTGCCGGGGGAGCCTCGGAAGTCGTTGTCCGGGTCTTCGGCGTTGATGCGGATTTCGATCGCATGGCCGCGACAGTCGATGTCCTTTTGCTTCCACGGCAACTCTTCACCGGCGGCGACTCGGATTTGAGCTTGAATCAAATCGGTGTCGGTGACCAATTCGGTGACCGGGTGCTCGACCTGGATGCGGGCGTTGACTTCGATGAAATAGAAATTGTTGTCCTTGTCGACGATGAACTCGCAGGTGCCGGCGTTCGTGTAGTTCGCGGCCTTCGCAAGTCGCACGGCGGCGGAGCAGATTTCCTCGCGGACTTTTTTCGGCAGGTTCGGGCTGGGAGATTCCTCGATCAGCTTTTGGTGTTTGCGTTGCATCGAGCAATCGCGTTCCCACAGATGGACGACGTTGCCGTGCGTGTCGGCGATGAACTGCACCTCGACGTGCCGCGGGTTCTCGACGTACTTCTCCATGTACACGCCGGCGTTCTTGAACGCCTTCTCGGCTTCTTGAGCCGCCTGCTTCAGGCCGCTGACGAGTTCCGATTCATCGCGAGCGACTCGCATCCCCTTGCCGCCGCCGCCGGCCGTGGCCTTGATGAGAATCGGATAGCCGATCTGCTTGGC
>CAMDDX010000168.1 GCA_945893075.1 Planctomyces sp. SH-PL62
GAGACCCACCAAAATGTTCACAGTTCGTGGTGGGTCTCGATGACTCGACCCACCCTACGTTTGAAAAACTAGCCAGCCGTGACGTCCGACAGCGGTTCTGATTTCGCAGGTCATGCGGGTCGTGCTCAATGGGCGAGACGACCTGATCCAGGCTACGCATTACCTCGCATAAACATGCTGCGGCAATGCGACTGCGCGTGTAGGTAGAAGAACTTCCGCGCGAGGCAATGCGAACAGTTCTGAGACTCTCATTGCAACTTCCCAACACTGGACCAAACGCACTGCCCCAGGTTGGTGTCCAAGACTCGCGGCACGCGAACTTTTCAGAGGCGAAACATGGCGAAGAGACGATCTGCGAAGGCCAAGCCGACAGCCGCTCCACGGGCCGCGACCAAGCCAATCCATCGGGCACCGCTGGAGCTCAAACCTTGGACCTTCTTGATGTATTTCTGCGGGGACACCAGCTCGTTGGAGAAAGCTGTTAAGCAAGATGTCGAGAAAGTTGCGAGCGCGTGCAAAGTGGATCTCGATCAAGTGCATGTGGTGTTGCAGCACGATTCACCGATCGGAGGAGCACGGCGTTACGTTGGTTCGGACGGCCAATGGATTAAGAAAAACGAACATGATCCAGTGCGAGTCAACACGGGTGACCCACAGGAAGCGATCGACTTTATTACATGGGGCTTGAAGCATGCTCCGTCGCGGCACGTCGCCGTGTTTTTTTCCGGCCAAGGGATTCGCCGGAAATACGCGGACGAAATCCGAACGCAACGCGACATCTTTGAGCGATGCAAACCCGCCACCGGCAACAAGCAAGACAGTTCCTTTAGCGCCACGGACCTATTCTCGATCTGCCACGACGAATCCCATCACGACGCGCTCGACGTGGCCGAGTTACAGCACATCCTGCAAGCCGCCAAGACGCTGCTCGACCGGCCGGTCGATTTGGTCGTGTTCGATGCGGGCTGCACGGCCTTCTTCGAGATTGCCTATCAACTGCGAAGCGTCGCGCGAGTCATGGTGGCTCCGCGCGGGCCAATGCCAGATGCCGGCCTGCCGTATGACAAACTCCTGGTGGACTGCAACCAGTTTCTCCAAACGATTGACGAGCTCGAACGGGCTCGCATCGTGAAGGTTGACCAAGCGGCCGAGGTGCCTTCCAAACCTCGGCCGGAGCGTGCCGCCATTAGCCTTTCACGAGTCATCGGGCGGGCCGCCGCAAAGGCGAATTCTCTCGCGACCGAAAATGCGCCCGAGTTGGTCGTCGTCGACTTGCAGCACGCTGTCGCGGCCGCGCAACACATCGACTACGTCGCCGGGACGTTACAGAATCATTTGGGGGATTGGCACGTTCTTAATGCCGTTCGCCGCACCGGGGTGTTTGTCAATCTGATGCAGTCTCTGGTTCGCGCGCGGAAGCCCAAGAACGAGAAAGAGGATCTCGCGGATCTTCCGACCGTGGACCTGTTCCGGTTCCTGTGCCTGTTGGAAGCTCATTTCGAACGCGAAGAGCTGCGGACTCCGGCAGACTTTGGCCAATTGATGCGACTCCAGCATGTGCGACGAGTTGTTCGCTCCGCTCGCCAGGAATTGGTCCCGAAGCGTTACTTGGATGCCGTGCGCCAGCGGATGAATGAGTTCGCGAAAGGCGTCACCGAGACGGACCTCCGCAAATTCTCGGACGAGACGAAAGCGAAATGGAACGACGCCGACATCAAGAAGAATTTGAAGTACGTCCGTCGCATCGCGGGTTGGTTCGATGGTGCCCACTCGCTGGACAAAGACCTCATTCGTGTTTGGGTCAGAACTTACTCGCCGGCACCGAGCTTCGGTTTGTCGATCCTGATGCCGCCGGCGCACGATTTAGATACGGACTCGACGAAAACTTCCGACGACGGAATCATCCGCGGGTCGAACTACAACTCGCTCGACTTCTGCCGCGATGTCGGTTGGACGACTTATCTGGGAGCACTGCAGCTCATCCTGGAGAAGCCGCACGCGCTGTGGCGGATGATTACCTCGTTCCTCTTCAGTCAAAACGAGCAGACTCGAAACTCGACGCTGCAACGCTTTCTCGAATCCAGCAACGTCTTGTCCGGCATCTCCGAGCAGTTCCGAGGCTTTCGATCGGGCTTGGCAATCACGCTGAGCTTGGATGTGAAATCGGTCGCAGCCACCTCGCAAGGGGTCGAGGACGAGTGCGTGGTCTGTCGCGGAACGGCGGATCGCGAAGAGTTCACACTGCGACTGCAAAGTGCCGATGGCTCGCCCCGCATTCAGGAGAATCCCAGTCCGATCTATCGCTCGACGACGGAGAGTGCGCTGCGAAGTTTCGAACTCCTGCTCAATAGCGACGAGCCTGTGGATGAGGCGATGACGGTTCTGCGGCAGCTCGGACGGTCGTTGGGCGAAGACATCATTCAAGACCTCGGCGAACCGCTGTCGGCCGAACACCGGCAGTTGGCGAAAGACACCGCGGTCGCTCCGCACCTGCGGCTCCAGATTCCGATGCACCTCATGCGCTATCCGTGGGAGCTGATGAGCGACCAGGAAGGCTTGTTGTTCGAGCGGTTTGCTATGGGCCGGCAGTTCTTCACACGCTCGCGATTGCCCATGCGGCGACCGCGACAGGAGACGGCTCTGCGAGTGTTGATCCTGGGTGATCCGAAGTTCGATGACCGCTTCTGGACAACGTCGAAACCCAATCAACTTCCCGGAGCTGTCCGAGAGGCCAAGCACGTCGTGGAGTTGTTTCGCGAAATCCGCGCAGACCTCGCTGGCATCGTCGAGGTTTGGATCGAGGAGCACATCGGGTGCGTGATCACCGTCAATCATGTGCGCGATCTGATTCGCAGCGGGCGGTACGACATCATCCATTACGCCGGGCATGCCTGCTTCAACCCAGACGACCCGGAAGGGAGCGCCTGGCTGCTGAGCGATGGCTTGCTGCACGCCCGCGAGATTCGCAACACGTTGCAATGGACCCCGACCCCTCCGTGGCTGGTCTATGCCAATGCCTGCGAGGCTGGCATGGAAGGGGGCGACTCGGTGTGCAGCGATGGATTGCGGCACTATCAAGGGGATGTCTGCGGCCTCGGTTCGGCCTTCACCAATCACGGAGTTCGCGGCTATCTCGCTCCACTGTGGCCGATTAACGATGACGTCGCGTTGCAGATTGCCACGGACTTCTATCGCGGCTTGCTCATCAAACGCTTCACGTTGGGCGAGGCACTCTTCAAGGCCAAGCAAGACGCGAAGAACCGCTTGCTCGGCATCGACGGTCAGGCGCAAGGCTCGCTGCTGCCGGCGCAGGTCGCACTCAGTTGGGCCAGTCTGGTGCTCTATGGCGACCCGTCGCAGGGGCTGTTTCAGTCGCTCTGGAGTGGTGCGGCCTCGGCTCAAGAGCACGTCCCTGAGCAGCCTGCCAATCACCCCGACGATCATTTCGAACGTCGGTCGCCAAACAATTGGAAGCCGGATCAAACTCGCCGCCGATTCATGCCGCGCATCCAGCAAGCGTCCGCTCGGTCGATCGTCAAAGAGATGAATGGCCTCGGTCTCACATCCGGGGACGCCCCGCGCGTGCGCGGCGCGAACGGCGAATTGGCTCCACAGCATAAGGCTGTCGAACTGGTCGAAATCAACGGCCTCCGGTTCTGGCAAGTCGTCGATCCCGTCACGGGCAAGAAGACGAGCCTGCCCGGTTCCAACTTGAAGTCTCAGATTGAATCGCAGGAACTCAAGGACCGGCTCGGCTGCAATCGCGGCTTCACCGACTACGTCCGAGTGATCGGCAAGTGGGCGGTGAATTTAGTGACGTTTACCGAGCAAGACCCGCTCGAACTGCAAATCGCGCGGCAGTTCGATAAAGGCATTGTCCCGGAAGAACGGCTCGTCGAGGTCCGCGAAGACAGCACGCTCACCACGCTGAGGCCCGGACAACGGAAGGCGCTCGGGGAACACGACCGAGTGATCCTTATCATTCACGGCACTTTCAGTCAGGCGAAGTCGCCGGTGGATGGCTTCGACTTCGACGCGGAGAGAAAACCGTCAAAATTCTTCCGCGACCTCGCCGACGCTTGGGAGAAGCAACACAAGGACGATCCCCTCAAACCGAAAGTGCGCGTCATTGCTTACGACCATTGGACGCTCTCGAAATCACCGCTCGAGAATGCTGCGGACATGGCGAAAGCGCTGCACGATCTCGACCCGAAATTGCTCTCGGAAGGCCGGCTCGACTTGATGGTGCATAGCCGCGGCGGCCTCGTGGCTCGGTCGTTTGCCGAGCTGACTTTTGAAGCGGCTCAAGAAGCGGCATTTCCCGTCGCGCAGAGATGCGCGGCCGTCCGCCGCGTGATCTTCATGGGCACGCCGAACGCCGGCACTCAGTTGGCGAACCCCGTGAATGCCGGTCGGCTCGCCGACTTCCTGGTGAACCTGGCCCACTTGGACGAGTTCGGTTTCTTCGCACGGATGAGCGGTTTGTTGGCTCAAGCGGTCGTGCATCAGGAACTCAGCGCGATCCCTGGATTGAGGGCTCAGAATCCCAATCACCGGGACAAACCGGGAGAGGTGCTGTATCGACTGCATTGCGAAGCCACGACGGTCTTCGACGACGACAACAAATTCAAAGCCGGGCAAAAGAAGAAGTATTGGTGCGTGGCCGCGAACTACGAACCGTTCGACGACAAGGGCGCGACGGACCTCACCGGCATCGGGGAACACTTGAAAGCCGTCGGCTTAGATGAAGCCTTCGATGCGTTCTACAACGTCACGAACGACCTCGTCGTCGATACGCACGGCGTCTGGGCCTTCCGCAATGAGTCGCAACAAATGCTGAAGACAACCGGCGACTTACCAAGTTCGCAGGTGCTGCTCTACAACCCAACCCCCGCCGTCACCCAAGAGCCACCAGACGCGCAACGAGTCCGCGCCGTGCGAGTGCATCACTGCAACCTCTTCATGAAGCGCGAGGTCCGGCAATTCGTGAAAGACATCGTGCTCGAAAAGTCGAGCGTGTGAGTTTTTCACGCCACCGAGTTCATCTCGGTGGTTCCCGCGCTTGTGTACTACGGCAGCCTGGAGTGTCCTCGACGATTTTGAGTAGCGCCGAAGCGCGGGAACCACCGACGCAAGGTCATTGGGATCTACACAACTTTAAGCCGCAGGCGATTCATGGCCAGACGCGGATGCAAGGGGCGATCACGAGCACTTCCGCAGGCGCTCCATTCGCTGCCTCCTTAAATTCGCTGTCGATTTCTCATTCCCGACGAAGATTCGACAGCGAATTTAAGGAGGCAGCGAATGTCAGAATGAGAAATTCGCTCCACCCGACAAACATTGACCAGAGCCTCGGTCATCGAGTTGTGTAGTTACCAATGACGCAAGGTCGGTGGCGGGAAAATCACAAGCGTTCCGCGCGAGGAGCCGAGCGTGAAAGAGAGGCGGACGTGTAGAGCAGTGCGCCGGTTCGATTGATAATTGCTCCAGACGGCTTACGCTGACATAGGCTCCGCAGTTGGCTCGCGGTCGTGCAGAGTCGAAAGCAGCGAACACAGTGGGCACCCGGACGGAGGCCGACCATCGTGAGCAACATCGCGGCGACGTACTTTGATGTGGCGTTTGGTGTGCGGGCGACGAAGCCGATTCCGGTGGATCATGGCGACGCTCTTTATGGAGCGATCTGGCGGTTGGTGCCGACGGAAGCTCGCTGCCAGACGCTGCCAGACAACGCCAAGCAGCCGGCCATCGGCAAGCTGATCGACGAGGCGATGGTCGCCATCGAGCGGGACAATCGACGGCTCAAGCGAAACCTGCCGAAAGATTTTGGCCGGCCGGCGCTCGACAAGCACCGCTTGGGCGAGCTGATCGACGTGATCGGACTGGGCGATGCCGAGAACCGCTCGAAGGACATCCTGGAAGCCGCCGAAACGCCGGAGACGTGGTGATGACTGAGTACTCGGATGCGGTCACAATTTGTGACCTCAAAGACGCACTGCTCGCGAGGAGAACACCGTGACCGATGCAACGAAGCTCATTCTGGTTGACCAGATCGAACCGCTGATCCATGAGATTCGCGGGCAGAAGGTGGTGTTTGATAGCGGCTTGGCTGCGTTGTACGGCGTCCCAACCAAGGTGCTGAATCAGGCCATCCAGCGCAACCTCGACCGGTTTCCGCCGGACTTTCGGTTCCAAGTCACGGAATCTGAAATGGAAACTTTGAGGTCACAAATTGTGACCTCAAACGTCGGACGGGGTGGCCGGCGATAAACTTGGTTTCGCTGCGAAAGGGAAGGGGACGCTCACATGACAATCGGCAACTCGGCTATACTCAGAAGTCACAAATGGCGTAACTCGTGCGGTTGAAGTAAGAGTCGTGAGATGCGGCTCGATCAATGCTGACAGATTCCCGAACGAGATGATTTGAAATGGCTCGCTCCGACCTTCTCAAACGATTGTTCCGCGCCCATCAGCGAGACGATCGTGCTGGGTTTCTGGATGCGGCACGCGAAGTCGTTGATGACGAGCGTCGCAAACAACACGGCGTGTTGGCTAGCGAACTGGCGGAGATCCTCGAAGGTGTGAGCGCATCCGCAGGCATCCCCTCACTGCGGCTGGAGCAGGTTCCTAAGGACAACGAGCGAGGAACAGAACTCGTCGAAGTGCTTCAACCTCAGCGATTTTTCGAGGATCTTGTGTTAAGCGCCCGCCAATTGGGCACGTTGAATTCGATCTGTGAGCAGTACCAACAGTGGGACGTGCTGGCAGCGAACGGCTTGCGAGCATCGACTCGACTGCTGTTCTGCGGCCCACCCGGTTGTGGGAAAACGGCGACGGCAGAAGCAATCGCCAGCCGGGTCGGACTGCCGTTGCTTTATGTTCGCTTCGACTCTGTCGTTTCGAGCCTGCTTGGTGAGACTGCCGCTAACTTGAGAAAGGTGTTTGAGTTCGCGGCCAAGCGGGCGTGGGTCGTCCTATTTGACGAGTTTGATGCGGTCGGACGATCGCGCGACGACGCGACCGAACACGGCGAACTCAAGCGAGTCGTGAATTCGTTCCTGCAAATGCTGGATCGCTTCACAGGCCGATCCATCGTGATCGCGGCCACGAATTTTGAGCAGTCACTGGACCCGGCGCTGTGGCGGCGCTTCGATGAGGTCTTGCGGTTCGAAAAGCCCAACCTCGTTGACGTCGAGCGATTGGTGCGGATGCGCTGTGCCAGTTGGCTTCCCAAGAATGCGGCACTCGAATCAGTGATCCGAGGCTTGGAAGGAAGTAGTCACGCAGAAGTCGAGCGAGTTTGCCTCGACACTGTGAAGCGGGCCGTGCTGGAGGGTAAGCGAGTGCTGCTGGCTGAACACTGGGACTGGGCAATTGACAGACACCAACAACGGGACCAGATCGTCGAGTCACAACGAACTGACCAATTGCCTCATGTTGATCGCGACTAATCATGCCCGGTGAACTCGACCATCTCCGCTGGGCGCGACTTGAGATTGAGAGCCTTTCTAAGTCGAGGCCTCCACCTCCGCCGCCGCGCCCCAGATCGAATCGCGGAGAGCATGGGCAGAAGCTGGACTCTGAATCTGCTTCGGCTTTCGATGCGGTTCGCCAAGATCGACAGCGCCAAGGGATTGCCCCGGATCGGCTGCTTGTCTTGCGAATGCGGTTTCTCGATGCCACGCGCCGCGATTTGCTCGACAAGCTTGGGTTGCAGATTCTCGACGAACGCGAACAACGTTTGCCGCTTGCCGCGCCAATCTTCGAGGTTCAGGTTGAGTTCCCAAGTGCGGCCGCCGCTGATGCACTTGGACAGTGGCCCAGCTTGTCGAGCTTTGGCATTGCCAGAATTCAATCCGAGCTTGGTGCTGGTGGGACGATTCATCCAACACGCAGCGTCTTGCAGTTCTCGGATCGTGACGCCGCGATACGTTCGTGTGAGTCTGATCGCGGCGGGATACCGGTTCCCTTCACGGTTCGCGGTTCCGCGAAGCAAAAGGTGAAGGCCGTCCGAGAAACGACAACCGAACTTGCCACCATTCAATTCCGAGACCAGCAAGCAAAGGACCGCTTCTTTCGAGAGCTTCAGGCGAATCGAAGTCGTGATGCTCACGTTTACTGTCTTACGCCGCGCGAGCGAGTTATTTTGTTTGATGCGTTGGAGTCTGTCTCAAATATTGGACCTGATCAGCGACGCGGAGGTCGGCTGATCCGCGAAGGTCTTCCTGATGACGACGAACTCGTGCTCGATGTGGATTTGTGGCATCCCGGTACTGCGGAGTTGGCGCGCGAAGCGGAGGCTCAATTCAGGGCCGTTGTCGAGAGATTCGGCGGCAGAGTGACGGGTATGGTGCGGCCCATTTTGCGGACGTTGATGATCTCGCGAGTTCGCGGAAGTCGGCTGCTCCTGGATGAATTGCTGACGTATGACCGAGTCAGCCGCATCGACTTGCCACCGGTCATTGCGATGGCTCCGACGACGATCTTTCAGCACTCGCCCGTCATGGCTGACCCGATTCAAATTCCCAACGATGGTCCCCTGGCGTGCGTGGTTGATTCTGGCATCGTTTCGGGACATCCACTGTTGCGCGATCTGATCGTCGATGAAGAAGACTTTGATTCGGGCGAAGACACGCCCGTCGATCTCACTGGGCATGGAACGGAGGTCGCCGGCATCGTGGCCTACGGAGACCTGCGAGCGTGTCTCGAATCGGGTAACTCGTGGGTTCCGAAGGTGCGGCTTATCAACGCGAAGGTAATGAAGGCCGACCAAAACTGGTCAGGCAACCTTCGAGCGACGTTCGCCGACAATGAGCGAGCTGAGACTCAGATCGCAGACGCGATCACGAGATTCGCGACCGACACGGATCGACGATGCCGAGTCTTTAACCTGTCGCTTGGCAACGATGCCTTCGTAATCAATCGCGGTCATCAGCTTCCGTGGGCCATGTTGCTCGATGATCTGGCACGCAAGCTCGATATCGTGATCGTTGTCGCGGCGGGAAACGTCTGGCCTGAAGTCCCTCCAGTTTCATCTGCCGAAGAATTCCAGAAGGCCGTCCGCGAGCAGATTCTCAGCGATGCTCACTCGCTGATTGATCCAGCCAGTGCGATCAACGTGCTGACGGTTGGTTCGTTGGCACGTCACGAAGTTCCGCATCAACGCACTCCCAGCGATAACCGCCCTGACCTCGTGGCCTCTCCAAGTAATAGTCCGTCTCCATTCACTCGAACTGGACTCCTGAGATTGAACGGAAGTGGAACTTGTCGAACGGTTAAACCGGAACTCGTTGCCTTCGGCGGCAACTATTCGTTGACGACGGATGGCCGCTGGGACCAGCTCGACTTTGCCCTCGCAGAACCGGTGCTGAACTTCAACCACACTCAGCGACTGCTGCGATACAGCTCGGGCACAAGCATCGCGGCACCGTATGTGACACACGTCTGTGCGATCACCGAGCATCGGCTACGGCAACTCAACGGCAATCGGCCCGTGTCTGCAAATCTGATCCGAGCCTTTGTCGCACACAGTGCCATCGTGCCGCCGGAAGCTTTGCATTGGCTGAGTGAAGGGCATTCGGAGTCAGAATCGCTTCACCGCCGGTTGCGAGCCGTTGGCTACGGCCGCCCCGATCCAAGCCGATCCTGTTATTCCACCGAAAATCGAGTCTTACTTTATGCGGAAGATCAGATTGCCGAGCGCAGATTTCATCTCTACCGACTGGAGATGCCCAGCGAGTTCATCGCCGAAGGCGGCCATCGGCTCATCCGCGCCACGTTGGCTTTCGATCCGCCTGTGCGCGGCACGCGGCTGGAGTATCAGTCGCGGGCCATGACGATGCAGTTGATTCGAGGAGTCTCGACGGACGAGATTTGCACTGCCCTCGCCAAACTCGACGGCGACGCCACCAATATTGCATTGCCCGCGCGAGCCAAGCGGTTTCATCCGCAACTCTTCGAATGGTCGACGCTGCAGTCCCAAATCAGCGAGAGCAGCAACAAAGGCAAATTCATTTCGCCGGACGATGACGAGCAGAACCGCCAATTGTGGCATTTGCTCGTCGGGTGTAAGCATCGCTTTTTTGACGTGGATGAAACTGACCGCCCGCAGAATTACGCCGTCGTGCTGTCGCTGGAGCACTCCAATCAAAGGGTCCGACTCTACCAAGCATTGAAGAATCAGATTCAAGTCGCCGCGCAAGTTCGTGTGCAGCGAGGTCGCTAACCGCTGCACGTGGACTCGGTCTACGACACAGCAATTCACCGTCGAGGGATCCCTGTTGGTGAAGCACTCGAAATTGGGAGAACCTCAGGCTCTGTCTTTATCTGCAAGCTCCGTTCGCGGCGTGTCGGACCTTCACCGCGGGTTGGTATCGACCGAAGGCGACATTTCTGACGCCGTCTGCCGCGTATGGATTGATGCTCAACATCGCGACCGTTCGCCGCGAGATGCTCTGCAACCTGTGCGGCTACGCCTGCCTTGATGCGGATGCGGACCTCGAAGACCGCATCCGCTGGGGTCTGAAGGGAGCGTTCTACGCGAGTCGCTGCGGCGTTCCGTTTCTCTGAGACAATCAGTTGTTGCTTGACCGACTTCAAATCGAACCGGACGATCGTCGCCGACCGGCCCATTGATACGAGGTCATCACGGAGGCCAGCGGCTCAAGACCTCGCCCACACACGACTCGATTGACCGTCTCGATCAATCGAGCCGATATGTCGCAGACGGACTCGCGTCTCTTTGCCCCCAAGGAAGCACCGGCTTTGATGCCTCCGGAAAGCGCGTGGGGCCAAGTCGGTCAATCAGTGAATCAGGAGTGAACTTCAAAGCGGTATCGAATCACTTCAGTCGTTAGTCAGTTCAACCCTCTTTTTCTCAATTCTGCCTTGGAGAATCACATGCCCAACGTGAATGTTGAACGAGCAAAGCAATTGGTTCGTGCGAGTGCGCTGGCCTATGAAAATGACGAGAACGCGGTCAAAGGTTCGAAGCATTTCGCCGGATCAAAACTGATCGACAATCCCCATTTGAAAAAACTTACGAACGGGATCGATTCGGTTTTGATTGGTCAGACGGACTTTGGTGTCGTCGTGGCGTTTCGGGGAACGCTGCCACCCACCGAAACCGACCCGGTGAAAGCGATCAAGGTGGCGCTGGATTGGTTGAACGATGTCGATCTCGTGCTGAGGGAAGTGCCGTATTCGGCGGGCAAAGTTCATGATGGTTTTCGGAAGTCGCTCGACAATCTGTGGGACAACGGCCACCTGTTTGCGTTGGTCCAAGCTGCGGCTGAAGGTGGCCGCCGAGTCTTCTTCACCGGGCACAGCAAAGGGGGAGCCTTAGCCGCATTGGCCGCGCGGCGCTTCAAGGCGGCGGGAGTCACTCCCGCCGGAGTGATCACGTTCGGCGCTCCGCGTGTTGGTGACGAAAAGTTCGCCTCAACCTATGCCGTTGAGGTTCCCAATCATTGGCGGTTCGAGCACCAGGATGACGTCGTGCCGCACCTGCCTCCTTGGCCGGCTGTGATGCTGGCTCTGCAGGCGCTGGCGCAGTTCGTGGACCTGTCGGCGTTGCTCAAGGCAAAAGTCACGAAACCGTTCGGCCACTATCAGTCCGTTGGCAAGCTGTGCTTTCTCGATTGGAGCAACCAACTCGACGAAAGCGACTCGATCTTGCTGGAGTTCAAACGCGAAGGTCGTCTGATCATCGCAGGCAAGGAACTCATTACCGATCACTTCATCGACGCGACTCATCTTTCCGCCGGAAAGCTGGGATACGTTGAAACGGTCGATCTGATTTAATCCGACAGCGGTCATCGGCATGGGCGCGACGTGGAATAGCGAGTTACGTTCGCGCGCACGCCGATGGCGTGGCGGTTATACGAACTGACTGACAGTCCCCCACCCCCAGATCGGAGAACGCGATGCCCGACTACACCCGTATGGAATTGATGATCTGCTCGGCCGCGCGCTGGTTGGAGGACGGCGCGATGGTCGTCGTCGGCACCGGTGCTCCGTGCGCGGCGGCGATGTTGGCTCAGAAGACCACCGCGCCGAATCTGACGCTGCTGTTCGAGGCGGGTGGAGTCGGACCGTTGTTGCCACGGATGCCGATCAGCGTGGGGGACTCGCGGACGTTCTATCGCGGTCTGATGGCGACCAGCATGGCCGACATCATGGAGACGTGCCAACGCGGCATGGTCGAGTACACGTTTCTCGGCGGAGCACAAATCGACCGCTTCGGCAATTTGAACTCGACGCAGATTGGTGACGACTATCAGCGTCCGAAAGTGCGCTTGCCCGGCAGCGGCGGCGCGAACGATCTGGCGTCGTTCTGCTGGCGAGTGCTCGTGCTGACGCCGCATGACAAACGGCGATTTGTCGAACGCTGCGATTTCGTCACGACTCCGGGATACCTGACCGGTCCCGGCGCTCGCGAAGCCGCCGGCCTGCCGCCAGGAACCGGGCCATACAAGGTCATCACCGATCTGGCGGTGCTCGGCTTTGATGACGCGACCAAGCGGATGCAGGTTGAGTCGCTGCATCCGGGAGTCACTCTGCAAGAGGTCCGCGACCGTACCGGCTTTGAGTTGCTCGTGCGCGACCCGCTCGAAGCGACTCCGGCACCCGATCCGGCCGCCCTGGAGATTCTGCGGAACGAAGTCGATCCGCAGCGCTACATCATCGGCCGCGGGTAGTGGGTCAGTTTGAAGATTCAGTAGGGCGGACAATCCTGTCCGCCGCTCGATTTTGACGGACAGGATTGTCCGTCCTACGAAACTGACCCACGACCCGGCCGTGGGTAATGCCATTCGATGATTGACGGTTTTTGAGGAAGCACCGTAGATTCACGAACAAGCTTCATTCACAGTTCCCGTCGATTCCTCGCAGTGAGCGCAGACCGTGGGCGATGAGCTGATCAATGGTCGGTATCGATTGCAGGAGAAGCTCGGCGAGGGCGGGATGGCCGTCGTCTATTGCGCCCACGACCAGCACCTGGGTCGAGACGTGGCCATCAAGATCATGAAGACGTCTCTCACGGGGACGTCCAAGAAGCGGTTTGCCCGCGAGTTTCGGGCGGTGACTGCCGTCAATCACCCCTCCTGCATCAAGGTGTTTGAATTCGGTGAGACTGCCGACTTTCCATTTTTCACGATGGAGATTTTTCGCGGGGCGGCGATCACTTCGCTGATCGGACAAAGTTACCCATTGATTTTTTCCGCGTTACTCCAGGCTGCGGAGGCGCTCGACGACGTTCACCAGCACAAGATCATTCATCGGGACATCAAGCCGACGAATCTCCTGGTTGACGTTCCCGTCATCGACGGAGCCGAGCCGCAGGTCCAACTCCGCTTGACGGATTTCGGGCTGGCCCGCTTCGCAGGATCCCCCTCCTCGCTGAGCATTGATTCGGGCTTTGTGGGAACGTTGGCGTATTCGGCACCCGAGCAGATTTCCAATGGGCTGATCGACCATCGAGCGGATCTCTACGCACTGGCGATCGTGGGCTTTGAAATCTTGACGGGGCAGCATCCGTTCGAAGTGGCGCGGCGTTTGGGAATTCAGGCATTGATGCGCGCACAATTGACGGAACACCCTTCCGGGTTGCGTGCGTTGAAGAGCGATATTCCCATCGAACTGGAGGAGGTGATCCTCGCGTATCTCAACAAGAATCCCGCGCAACGCCCCTCTTCTGCCGCGTTCTTGCGGCATGTGCTGAGCGGTCTTTTGGGACAGCCCTCGGCACACTCCTTCTCGCTGGATACCACGGACATTCGCTGGCCCAGCCAGCGGTTGATTGCCCGGTCACATGAGTTGGGCAAGATTGTTGAGAGTCTCAACGAGTCCTTGAGTCCCATGCACATGTCGCAGGCGCAGTGGAGCCAAGCGCCGATCCCATCGGTGGTCTTCATCACGGGGGAAGCGGGCTTCGGCAAGAGCAACCTGTTGCGTGAGGTGGCTGACGCGGCACAGCGACAAGGCACCATCGTGCTCGAAGGCCGCTGCTTCGAAGGCAACCTGGCACCGTTCCAGCCGTTTGTGGAGATCATCCGCCAGATGTTGGCGGGCCTCGATGCCTCGGATTCGGACTCCGGCAAGGGGCGACCGCCATCGTTGGCGAGTTTCGTTTCCACGCGCTCGAGCCACGAACCAGGGGCGGTCGAGGGAACTGTCATTTATTCAGCTCGTTCTTCAACGGACGCCCTGCGCGAGGTCATTCAGAAGTACTCTCCGGAATTGCTGCGCATCGCGCCGGATCTCCGGCAATGGCTGCCGGGCGAAGCCTTTCGCCAAGGGGACTTGAGTCGCGAAACGAATTACGTGCTGCGTGCGATTGCCACGTTTTTCGTGGAAGTCAGTCAAGCCCGCGGCGTCTGCTTGCTGATTGAAGATCTGCATTGGGCGGATCAAAGCACGCTCGACCTCATGCGGCACTTGGCCTCGAGCCTGTTTCGACGCCGCGAACAATGCCTGGATACCAATCTCACGTACCCGCGTCTGTTTTGCTGCTGCACGATACGGTCTGAGAAAGTCCATTCCGAAGGGCTTGCCAGGGAGCTGCAACGCGAACGCTATGCCCGAATCATCGAACTGCAACCGCTCTCAGTGGATGGCAGCCGGGCTCTTATCTCGTTGCACTTGGAATGTGATCCAGCCCACGTCTCGCCGAACTTGATCCAGCAATTGCATATCAAGTGTCACGGCAATCCGTACTTCATCGCGGAAAGCGTGCGGGCTTGGCGTGGCGCGGGACGGATCACGCGCACCGACGGGGTTTGGCAGCTTGACGAATCCATCGACGAAAGCAGCGCCTGGCCGGAGTCAGTGCGTGACGTGTTGCGGACTCGGCTGGATTCGATTTCGTCAACCGCTCGGCAGGTCTTAGCGGCCTGCTCCGTGATTGGTGCCGTCGTCGATCCCGACGTGCTGCGCGAAGTCCTGCATGACGTCTCGGAGACAGATTTTCTGGACGCCGTCGATGAGTTGCTGAGTCGGCAGGTGCTCGTGGAGACCGGCAGCGCAGCGTCCCGATTGGAATTCACTCACGATCTGTTGCGGGAATTGTCCTACGACGAATTGACGGAGAATCGCCGCCGCGCGATTCACCGCCGCGTGGGTGAGACATTGGAGGAACTCAATCGCACAGGCCGGGAAATTCCTCCGGACGCGATGGCCGGACATTTTGCCGCTGCTCAGGTCGCGGAGAAGGCGTATCACTACCTCCTCGAATCGGGTGAGGCCGCGCTCCGGCTGTACGCGGCGGACGACGCGATTCGGCATTTAGAGCGAGCCTTGAAATTTGGCGAGTCCGTGAAGAGCACCGCCGAACGTCAGCGGCTGTTTGAATTGCTCGCCTTGGCTCACGGCGCGGCGGGACGACCACGCGAAGCCATCGCCTGCCTGGAACGGAATCGGGAGCATGTGACCGAGGCCATTCCACTGGCACGACTGGAGGAACGCATTGGTGCGTTGTATTTCCGCATCGGCGACTTCCAGACCGCCGTCGATCATTTTGATTGCGGCATGACCGCCTTGAAGATTCATCGTCCGCGCAATCTGGCCTGGGTCGCCGTGTGTGGCGTTTGGGGGCTTGTTCAATACTTCCTCACCGCGTGGCTGCCATTACCACGGAAGTTGACCGGCGAAAAACGGGCGCGCGTGGTGGTCGCTCATGAGATCTCGATGAACCTGACCTATCTCTGGCCTCAACACAACATCGTGCGGTGCCTGCACGCCACCGGCCGACAATTCGCCACCGCGCGCGCGACGGGCGATCCTGTTTATCTCCTGCAAGGTTTCGCCAGACAGGCATTGCTGCTGAGCATCCAGTCGTTCCAACATTTCGCCAAACAAGCCGCCAAATCCGCGATGAAGCACGCAGCCGGCACCAACGATGTGGAATTGCAGGCGATTGCCAAAGGGCATGTGGGCTGCGTCCATTACTTTGCGGGACGATTGGACGAGGCGGAAAAGTGCTTGCTCGAAGCGGTCAGCGTGCTGGAGCGCCGCGGCGATTCCTGGTTCCGGCTGTTTTTTAGTCACAACCTGCGGCACGTCTATTCGACCCGTGCCGACCATCGCAACGAAGTGGCCTTTGCGCGGTTGGAGATGCAAATCGGTGAAACGGTGCATGACAAGGAGGCGGCGTGTTGGGGCGCTTATGGAATGGCCGAGGCGATGGCCCGCGTGGGACGCCTGGAAGAAGCACGCAATTACATTCAGCGTGCTTTAGGGATGATCGAAATGAGTGCGAACATCATCGTGCGTCCCACGGCGCTGCAAATCTACGGTTTCGTGTTGCTCCAATCCGGCGAGTACCAGGCCGCTCGACAGGTTCTGGACGAAGCGCGGCACATGATCGAATCGAATATCGCCTTCGTGGACTATTCCATGCGCACTTACCCGCTGCTCGTCGAAGCGGTGCTGGGGAACCAATGGCATGTCGCGAACGCGGTTTCCAAAGGGGATGCCGACTACGCCTGGCGGATGAGTCGTCTCGCGAGATTCTGGGGCTGGCGGTTTCCCAATTATGGGCCGCATGCCATGCGTGCCAGCGGCCGAGCGGCTTTTGCCAGAGGCAAGACCGCCAAAGCGCAACACTTCTTCCGCTTAGCAATTGGTGCCGCCGACAAACTGGGCTCACCGTTTGACAAAGCCCGCGCAATGGTCGATTTGGCGAAGGTCAGTCCGAGTGAACAAGTCGCGTTCGAGCAGGACGCTCGCGCGATTCTCTTAGAGATTGGTGCGACACTACCACCCGGTGAAATCGTCGCTTCTGATCCGCATTCCGAAAATTAGCCGCGCGGCGCTAGCCCCGGTTCATGCCGTGTAACCGGGGCTAGCGCC
>CAMDDX010000169.1 GCA_945893075.1 Planctomyces sp. SH-PL62
GCAGTTGTCTCGCGGCCTCAACGACATTGCCGAACGCAGTCCCATCGCGTGCCGTTTTCAAGTTCACGGCAGCCGCTTCGGGCTGACGTTCGGCACGCGCGAGCCGGTTAAGTGCTATCGCGACAGCCTCTGCCACCGTCGCGAACTGATGCTGGAGTTCTGCCGCCAAACGACCGCTCGCGGCGTCTACTTTCACGACTACGGTGGCAGCCCGTGTCATCACGGCTTCTCGTTGGCTCACACCGCGGCGGAGATTGACCTCGTGTTGCAAGCGGTTGAGGATTCGCTGAAGTCGATGTGAAGTTGAATCTTGAAGGACGCTTGTTAGAGTACGCCCCACTCATTGAAGAACCAAAAACGCTTAGGTTTAGGAAAGGTACAATGCCGCTGACTAAAGAACGAAAAACGGAGCTGATTCGCGGTTACGCTCGATCGGACGCGGACACCGGTTCGCCGGAAGTCCAGATCGCGATGCTGACTGATCGAATCAATCAATTGACCGGCCACATCAAGGGCCATGTGAAGGATCACTCGAGCCGACGCGGGTTGTTGATGGCGGTGAGCCGCCGTCGTCGCCTGCTGGATTACCTCAAGCGAGTCGATTCGGCTCGCTATCAGACGATTCTCGAAAAGCTTGAATTGCGCAAGTAGCCCCGGCCGAAATGGGGACGTTGTTGAATTGCTTCGGCCGGGAGCGTCCGTCAGGGGACGGACGCAGATTTGCCAGCCAACCGGCGTAACCGGTTGGCTCGCCGGATCGAAGATTTGCTTGAGCCTGCGCGGTGGGTCCACGCGAAACGACGTTCGCCCTGCTTCGGCCACCGGCCTGGAAGTTGGCGTCGCTGTCGTTGCGACGCCGTGCATCACAGTCGTTAGGACGTGTCGGCTCGCTGTCGTTTGTCACTCATGGTGAGTGATCTCGCTGGCCGGCGTCCGCAGAAGATGAAAGAGAACAAACGTGAAAGTCACAGTCGAACGAGAAATTGGCGGCAGGATGCTGAAGTTGGAAACCGGCGAGTTGGCGAAGCAAGCCCACGGAGCCGTCGTCGTGCAATACGGCGAGACGTGGGTCTTTGTCGCCACGGTCAGTGGTCCGCCGCGGTTCGCGGATCAGGACTTCTTTCCGCTGACCGTCGATTACCGCGAGCGATTCGCCGCGGCCGGCAAGTTTCCCGGTGGCTTCCTCAAGCGTGAGTCCCGTCCGTCGACGCGCGAGATTCTGACGGCCCGGCTGACCGACCGTCCGATTCGTCCGCTGTTCCCGGAAGGCTACTACGACGAAGTGCAGATCATGGGCAACGTGCTGTCGTTCGACGGAGAGAACGATCCGGACGTGCTCTCGATCAATGGTGCGAGCGCCGCGCTGATGCTGGCTCCGCTGCCGTTCAACGGTCCGATCGGAGCCGTGCGGATCGGTCAGATCGACGGTCAATTCATCGTGATGCCGACGATGGAACAACTGAAGACGAGCAAACTCGATCTCATCGTCGCCGGCAGCAAAGACTCGGTGTTGATGATTGAAGGCTTCGGCGATCAAGTGCCCGAAGAGCAGATGCTCGAAGCGATCCTGCTCGCTCAAGTCGAGATCGCGAAGATTTGCGAACTCCAATTGGAACTTTGTGCGAAAGTCGGCAAGGCCCGCACGCCGAACCCGGTCGTCGTCGAGAACAAGTTCACCGTGTTGCTCCGCGAGGAGTCTTACTCCGCGCTGAAAGCGGCCAAAGCCAACACGAAGAAGGCCGAACGCCACGCCGGTACCGACGCGATCAAGAAAGGTCTCAAGGCGAAATACTTCCCGGAAGGTGGCGAAGCCACGACTGGTACTCCGCGACAGTTTTCGGAAGCGTTCGGGGCGCTCGAGTCCAAGGTCGTGCGTGACCTGATCCAAGAAGGGACTCGGCTCGACGGTCGCAAGTCCGACGAGATGCGAGCGATCACCTGCTCGGTGGGCGTCGTGCCGCGTATTCACGGTTCGGCCGTGTTCACGCGCGGCGAGACGCAATCGCTGGCGCAGATCACGCTGGGCACCGGTCGCGACACGCAGAAGGTCGATGGTCCGGTTGAGGAATACGAGAAGCGGTTCATGCTGGACTACAACTTCCCGTCCTACTCGGTGGGCGAGTGCCGTCCGATTCGCGGCCCTGGCCGGCGTGAGATCGGTCACGGCATGTTGGCCGAACGCTCGGTGCATTGGGTCATCCCGCCGGCCGAGAAGTTCCCGTACACGATCCGCACGATCTCCGACATCATGGAATCGAATGGTTCCAGTTCGATGGCCTCGGTGTGCAGTGCGACGCTCGCCTTGATGGACGCCGGCGTGCCGATCACGCAACCGGTGGCGGGCATCTCGATCGGCTTGGTCAAGGACGGCGACAAGTACACGCTGCTGACCGACATCATGGGTGACGAGGATCACTTCGGCGACATGGACTTCAAAGTCGCCGGTACCGGAAAGGGCATCACCGGCATCCAGCTCGATCTGAAGATCGACGGCATCAACGAAGCGATCATTCGCGACACGCTGGTGCAAGCCAAAGAAGCTCGCCGAGTCCTGCTGAAGGCGATGCTGGGTGCGATCGGTCGGCCACGAGCGGACATCTCTGCGACTGCTCCGCGGTTGCATCAGATCAAGATCGACCCGGAGAAGATCGGCCTGTTGATCGGCCCCGGCGGCAAGACGATCCGCGCGATTCAAGAGGAATCGAAAACGACGCTCGACGTCGGCGAAGACGGCACGATCACGATTGCCGGCATGAACGCCGCGTGTTTGGAAGCCGCGATCGCCCGCATCGAAGCGTTGACCGCCGAGATCAAGGTTGGCCGCGTCTACACCGGCAAGGTGTGCGCGATCAAGGATTTCGGAGCCTTCATCGAGATCGCTCCAGGCAAAGACGGACTCTGCCACATCAGCGAGCTGTCCGATGGTTATGTGAAGTCGGTTCACGACATCTGCAAGATCGGCGACATCCTGGAGGTGAAGGTCATCGCGGTCGATGACCAGAACCGCGTCAAGCTGTCCCGCAAGGCGATCTTGATTGAGAAAGCTCAAGCGGCTGGTGGCGGCGAAGGCGCGCCTCAGTAATTTTGGACGCCAGTGAAATTTGCGATTTAGACTTCCGAGGTCTCTGAGACTTCGGAAGTCTTCTTTTTTTCGTCCTTCGTCGTATGCTGCGTCTCGAGAAAACCGGCCGTTCGGTCTGGGAGTCGCGAGCAGATGTCTTCCGCGAAATCATGGTTTGTACAAACGGGGTTCGGAGCGACGCTCGGCCCGATGCCCACGGATGCTTTGGTGGAGATGGTCCGTACCGGCGCTCTCCTACGAATGGATCAAGTGCGTGCGGGTGACGAAGGCGATTGGAGTCTCGCATCTGAGATTCCCGACCTGGTTGACGTCTTCTTCGTCGCGTCGACAAGCACCGAACAATCCGTGCCCGACAACGCCGTCGAATTGGCTCCGACTGTTGAGCCCAGCACGCCACGGAGTTCGTCCAAGATCAATCTGATTCCTCCCGCTCGGCCTGTGGGTTTTGAACCTTCCTCGATGGCGACGGATGGACCAGTTACGGTTGCCGCGTCGCAGCCTGAACTCGTTGTCAAACCTGTCTCCGTTTCGCGCGAGGTAGCCCCGGCGGTAGTGCCTTCGATCGAGGAGGATTCAACTTCAGGCACTGCTCCGCCAGAAAATGATTTGATCGCGAACTGGAAGTCGCTGCGCATTCAGACCAAAGAAGAACTGGGTCTGGTTTCGCTGGCTGCGGAGATGACTCAAGCCGAAGAGAATCTCGCGCCCGAGTTACCCGGCGATCTTTTCGCCGACGAAGAGGAGCCAACTCCGGTCGTGGTGACGAACAGAAAGCCTGCGTCCCATCCCATGTCCAATCGTCCGGCGTTTCTCGATCAGATCACGGGATTGGAGGACGGACCGCGAGTGCGTGTCGAGACTTCGCGGGAGAAATGGGATCGCTGGCAGCGCAGCTTGCCGAGTTGGCCGATTGCGGTGGTGGTGGTGCTGGTCTTGTTCATGGCGTGGTCGTACTGGCCTCGATCGCATCGCGGTATTTACGCGCGCTACGTCACGATTTGGGAGGAATGGAAAACTCGCCGCACCGATTTCAAAGACAAAGAGGGCTGGGAACATTTTCTCAAGCAGACTGCTTCGGAACTGGATGACACTGTTCCGTGGCTGGAGAAAAACGCTCGGGCGAGCGACCGCGAACAACTGCTGCTGCTGTGGATTGGCCGCGATTGTTTCCGCAAGATGCTCAAGCAGCCTCGGCAGATTGGTTCGGCGGAGGAGAAACAATTGCAGATCTTGCTGACGAAAGTTCGCGAACTGCATGAGCCGTCCGGTTCCACCACGCTCGATGGGGGACTGGCCGGAGGCAAGAATGCCGACCCAGAACAGCCTACCGGTGCCGGAGCGTTCGATCCCAACGCCGCGCGAGCGGAAACAAAACTGGTGGTGCCAATCGACCCCGCGCTGCCGGCCAAGGCGGATGTCGCTCCCGGCGTCGTCCCGGAGGAACGTGAATAAGCACAACGCGGGGCCAATAGCGCGGGGTCGGGTCTACGATTTTTCGGAATTGGCCGTCAACACGCTGTGAAGTTGTCTCAGCGCTGACGGCCAATTCCGAAAAATCGTAGACCCGACCCCTGATGCACCCTGACACCCCTTGAGAAGGACACTCCGATGCGAATGAGTTTCTGGTTGTTGGCGAGCCTCCTGTTGTTCGTTGCTGCAACGGTTGTGAAGGCCGATGGACTTCAGGCCGGCGCGGCGACGAGCAATATCACTCCGGAGATCGGCCAAGAGATCATTGGCGGCTTCGTGCCGTATCCGTCGAAGCACATCCATGACGAACTGCATGCTCGGTGCTTGGTGCTCGATGACGGGAAAACGAAGTTGGCGTTGGTCGTGTGCGACTTGCTCGGCATTCAGCGGGTGGTCAGCACGGAAGCTCGGAAAATGATTCAGGAGCAGGTCGGCATTCCGCCGGAATGCGTGATGATCAGCGCGACGCACACGCACTCGGCCACCAGTGCGTTGGGAAAGGATCGGCTGAAGCCCGAGCAGACGCTGGATGACTATCAGCGGTTCGTCGCTCGACGCATTGCTGATGGCGTGGCGCGTGCCGTCAACAATTTGCGGCCGGCGCAGATCGCGTTCGGAGCAGTGGATGTTCCGGAGCATGTCTTCAACCGCCGCTGGCACATGCGACCGGGGACCGTGCCGGTGAATCCGTTCGGCACCAGCGATCTCGTAAAGATGAATCCTCCAGCCGGCAGCCCGAACCTCGTCGAGCCGGCCGGGCCGATTGATCCGACCGTCTCGTTCATTGCTGTGCGCGAAGCAAACGGTGCGATGATCTCCGTGTTCGCGGCGTACTCGCTGCACTATGTCGGAGGCGTGGGTTCGGCAGACATCTCGTCCGATTACTACGGCGTCTTCTGCGAGCACCTCAAGCGGCTGACTGAGGATGGCAAATCCAACGACACACCGGCCGATCGCCCGCCGTTCGTGGCGATGCTGGCCAACGGAACGAGTGGTGACATCAACAACATCAATTTCCGCAATCCACGTCCGGGCAAGAAGCCGTACGAGCAAATCCGATTCGTCGCCGAAGACGTCGCCGCGAAAGTCCACGGCGCGATGGCCAAGCTGGAGTATCGGGACAACCTGACCTTGGCGGCCCGCTATCGTGAGCCGGTGATCGCGTGGCGGAAGCCGACTGCTGAGCAAATGAAGTGGACCGAAGAAACGCTCGCCGCCGGTCCGAAGAGCAAACAGGATTTGTCATTCATCTACGCCGAGCGTATTTCACGTCTCGCAAAATATTCCGAAACGACAACGATCCCGCTGCACATTCTGCGGATCGGAGACGTCTGCATCGGGACCATGCCCTGCGAGGTCTTTGTCGAAATCGGTCTCGACTTCAAACGCCGCTCGCCGTTGCCGAACTCGTTCATGGTGGAGTTGGCTCACGGCTACTTCGGGTATCTGCCGACTCCGAGGCAGCATCAGTTCGGTGGTTACGAGACGTGGCTTGGCACGAATCGGCTGGAGATCAACGCCTCCGACAAGTTGCTCGATCAACTCATCGAGATGGCCCAAGAGGTCGCGGCCGATCGGGCTGCGAAGTGACACGGCAACTCGACGGACGGAGCGCTGTCTGCCACACTGCGAATGAGTTCTTTTGGTAACGAAACGCTCTTCCGAAGACGGCAGCATGATTCGTGTGACAATCAGTCCTGCGGGGGCAGAAGCGCGTGAGATCGTGATCAATCCCGATCGGTTTCTCCCTTCGCGGCAGCTCATTCGGCAGCAACTCAATTCCGGAAAACTCGGCGAAGTCGGGTTGATACGAGTCCATCGCTGGGAGCCAGCAAGGGGTCAGGCACCGCAGAATTCAGAATTGGCGGAACCGAGCGTCAGTTCCGCTCAAAGTCCAATTCCGCCAATTCTGAATTCTGCGGTGCCTGACCCCGGACCCCGATTGCCGGTGTCCTTGCTGCGTGATCTGGATGTCGTGTTGTGGTTGATCGGTCAGTCGCCAGATGCGGTCTATGCGGTCGAGCAGACCGATTCAAACTCTGGCAACCCGCGCGGTCATTTTCTGCAAGTACATCTCGGCTTTCCGAGCGGTGCGATGGCGCTGCTCGACTTTGCCGATCGGTTGCCGGCGGGTGAGGGATACCAGTCGTTGTCAGTGATCGGCTCCGCCGGAACCGCGTATGCCGACGATCATCAAAACATGCAGTTAATCTTTCGCGGCGGCCGTCCGCAGGCATTGCTTGCCGAAGAGTCAGGTCGGCGACACGCGGCGCTGGTTCAAGAGACCGTCGAGGCATTGCAAGCGGGAGGCGATGTCTCGGCGCACGTCGCGGATTGGCAAAGCGTGTTGAAGGTGGCGGAGGCGGTGCGGCAGTCGATTGAGTCGAACAAGTCCATCGGGACGCGAAGCGGCAAAGTAGACGAGTCACTCCGTGACTCGAATTCGAGTCACGGAGTGACTCGTCTACTTTGTTCGCAATTCCGTTGTGCGGTGCTCAGCGCGGTCAAACACGATTACGTCGCGCGTGGGCTGGCGACGCATCCGCGGTTCAAGCTGGTCGTGGTCGCGGACGATCCGCAGATTCCCGATTGGGCGCACGAGCGAAACCAGCAGTTTGCCGACGCTCATCAGATTCCTTACGTCCGCGATGTCGAACGGGCGTTGCGCGAGTTCGACGTGCAGGTCGCGATCGTCAGCCCGGAGGCGGAACGTCACGTCGATTTGAGCATTCGGGCGGCGGCGCTCGGCAAGCACATCGTGCAGGACAAGCCGCTGACGACGCGGCGCAGCGAAGCGGATCGGCTGGTCGAGGCGATCGAACGCAGCGGTGTGAAGTTTCTGATGTGGAATCGCAATTTCATTCCAGCGGTGTTGCACGCGCGAGAACAAATCGCGGCGGGAGTCATCGGTCAGCCGTATGCGGTGCATTTGGATTTCTATTTCGCGAAGGATGCCGGGCCGCCGAAGGGGAGCCGGATGCCGGGATATCCGCCGCTCGATTGGCAGGCAGCGTTGATCGCCGCGCATGTGGATGGCTCGGACGGCGGCATCGGTCACGATCCGATGGGGGAACTGGCGATCGAGGGGATCTATCCGCTCGGCTATCTCCGTTTTCTGGCGGGAGGCGAAGTGCGGCGCGTCTTTGCGAGATCGGCGTCGCACTTTCATCAGCTCAACGCCGACAACGGCGTCGAAGATTTGGCGAGCGTCACGCTGGAGATGGACAGCGGTTTGATTGCCTCGCTGGCGATTGGCCGGATCGGTGCGGCGAGTCATCCCAGTGGCGGGGAGATCAAGTTGCATGTGCTCGGCAGCGAAGGGGCGCTGGTCGTGAGCGAGGCGCGGCCGGAGGTGGGGGTTTATTATCGTCAGCAACCGGCGAAGGAGTTTCGTCAGCGGCGTGTTGCTGGTGATAACGATTTCTTGTTGGCTGAGAATTTTGCGAACGCCATCGACATGGATGGAGACACGATCCTCGATGTTCGAGCCAGCCGGGCGATCTATGCGACGGTCGAAGCGGCACTCGAATCGTGCCGCACGGGGAAGTCAGTCGAAGTGAAGTAGGTCAGGCTTTCCAGCCTGACCCAATTTTTCAAGCAACGTCGAACACCATTCGGGTCAGCCTGGAAAGGCTGACCTACGGGAGGCTCCATGAACGGACGAGAAATCATTCAGGCACTGCATTCCGGCAAACGTGTTTATTCGTCGGCGATGGTTTCGACCTCGCCGCTGTGGCCGAACTTGGTGAAGCAATCCGGGATCGACTTCGTGTTTGTCGATACCGAGCACACACCGATCGGTCGCGAAACGCTGTCTTGGATTTGTCAGACTTATTCGGCATTGGCTCTGCCTCCAGTCGTGCGGATTCCCTGCAACGATCCGTTCGAGGCGTGCAAGGCGCTCGACGCGGGAGCGGGTGGGATCATTGGACCGTATGTGGAGACCGCCGAGCAAGTGCGCGGCTTGGTCGGAGCGGTGAAGTACCGACCGCTTAAGGGACGCCGATTGCAAGACGCTCTGCGGGATCCCAACACGCTGGAACCGGAACTGCGCGACTACCTCGAAAAGCGAAACGGCGACAAAATCTTGATCGCGAACATCGAGAGCATCCCGGCGATGGAGAACCTGCACGAGATTTGTTCGGTGCAGGGTTTGGACTCGGTCCTCATCGGCCCGCATGACCTGTCGTGCAATCTGGGCATCCCGGAGCAATACGATCACCCGCGCTTCGACGAGGCGGTGCGGAAGATCTTCCGCATTGCTCGCGAGCACGGCGTCGGAGCCGGCATTCACTTCTGGCTGGGACTCGAACAAGAAATCACTTGGTCGAAGGCTGGCGGGAATCTCGTGATGCACAGCTCTGATCTCGCGACTTTCAGCCGCACATTGAAAAATGAAGTCGCGCAACTGCGTCAAGCACTCGGTGAATGACGACCTGTTCGGCTGATGGCCGTCCGCCGAAAGCCGAGAGCCGTGATACCGTTTTTGAATCGAACAGAAAACGGTATCACGGCTGACGGCGATCGGCTCGCGGCTTTCGGCCGGAGGATGATGAACCTTATGAATGCTTCCGCTGTTCCCGCGCTGTCTCCGGCTGGACGTTATCTGATTTTGGTCTGCGCGTTTCTGGGTTGGTTCTGCGCGGGGTTTCATCTGTCGATCTCGTCGCTGGCGATGCAGCCGGCGGCGGTGGATTTGCTCGGACGAACGGGGGAGTTGGATGTTGCTCGGTATCAACAACTGATCAAGCAGGTGCCGAAGAAGAGCTCGGCCAGTCCCACGATGTCACCGGCCGAGAAGGTGGAATGGGAAGGGATGAAGTCGCTCGTCACGAGTTGGTTCGCGTGGTTGACCTGCGCGTTTCTGTTCGGCGCGGCCAGCGGCGGTCTGATCTTTGGTCGGCTGGGAGATCGCTTCGGCCGGTCGAAGGCGATGGCGTGGAGCATCCTCACCTACTCGGTAATGGCGGGAGCGGCGTCGTTGTCGCAAGCGCCGTGGCAGTTGTTGGTGCTGTGGTATCTGGCCTGCACCGGCGTCGGCGGCATGTGGCCCAACGGCGTGGCGTTGGTTTCGGAGGCGTGGTCCAGTCTGTCTCGGCCGGCGGCGGCGGGTGTCATTGGGACGTCGGCGAACATCGGCATCTTTTTGGTTTCGACGTTGCGGGCCAAAATTTCGCTGGTCGCGGCGTGGCCGTTGTGGACATCGTTCTCCCGCGAATACTTGCCGAGCGGCTGGCAGGTCGGGGTCGATGGTTCATTCCTGGCGTGGCGCTGGTTGCCGGTGATCGGCGCTGTTCCGGTCATCTTGGGAGTCTTCGCATTGCTGTTCGTCCCGGAGTCGCCGCGCTGGCTGGCGACTCGTCGCGACACGGACTCCGCAGATCAACCGGCGGCTCCGGCGATGAGCGAGATCTTTCGCTCGCCGTTGCTGAGGGTCACGCTGGTGGGGATTGCTCTGGCAACGATCCCGCTGTTCGGTGGCTGGGGGAGCGCGAACTGGATGGTCCCGTGGGCGGGCGAAGTCGGCGAGTCGCTCAGTCCGCCCGACAAAGAATTGCCGGCGAACGTGCAGCAAGCCCGGTCGTTCGCGGGAATCATCGGCAGTTTGTTGGGAGGCTGGATCGCCAGCCAAGTTGGACGTCGCCGCACATACTTCCTGACGAGCCTGCTGTGCTTGGTGAGTGCTCAATACACGTTCTGGTTTCTGTCCCCAGCCGATCGCGGGTTGTTCCTGTGTGGCGTGGGAGCGGTGGGATTCTTCAGCGGAATTTATTTCGGCTGGTTGCCGCTCTGCCTGCCGGAATTGTTTCCCACGCGAGTCCGCTCGACCGGCGCAGGAGTGAGTTTCAATTTCGGTCGCATCCTGACCGCCGTGACTCTCTTCGCCACCAGCCTGGTGACGGCATTCTTCGGCGGCGACTACGCGAAGATTGGCCGAGCGACCAGCCTGTGCTTCGCGCTGGGGTTGCTCATCATCTGGCTGGCTCCCGACACGAGCCGGAAACAATTGGAAGATTGAACTCCGAAAAGTAACCCGAAGCGTCAGCGAGGGAGTCGGGCAACTTAGCGTGGAATCACCCCTCGCTCACGCTTCGGGTTACTTATGAATCGGCCTCTCATCAAAGAAACAAAATGAACCAACACAAATCGACTGTTGAAGAAATCCGTCAGCGTTTCGATGCCGAAGTCGTCCGCTATGCGAATCTCGAAACGGGCCAAGCTGCCGTCGTTGATTCGCCGCTGTCGATGAGCCTCGTGGCTGAGGCCGCCGCGGTGACGACGCCTCACGCCCAGCAGATGCTCGACGTCGGTTGCGGAGGGGGCAACTACACACTCAAGCTCTTGGAGCGGATGCCGCATCTCAACGTTACTCTGATTGATCTGAGCCAGGCGATGCTCGACTGCGCCCTGCAACGAGTTCAGCCCAAAGCCGCTAGTCCCGTGACGGCGATTCAGTCGGACATTCGCGAGCTCGATCTTGGGGAGCAGCGGTTTGACATCATTCTCGCCTCGGCCGTGCTGCACCATCTGCGAGCGGACTCCGAATGGCGGTCGGTCTTTCAAAAGCTCTTCACCGCGTTGAAGCCCGGTGGATCGTTTTGGATTTTCGACATCGTCGAAAGTCCGCTCCCGGAAGTGCAGGCGATTCATTGGCGACGCTACGGCGAATACCTCACGGAATTGGAAAGCGAAGCATTTCGAGACGAAATGTTCGCCCGCATCCTCGAAGAAGACACGCCGAGATCGGTCGCGTATCAACTGGACTTGCTGCGTGAGGTCGGCTTCAGCGAGGTCGAGGTCTTGCACAAGCATGCGTGCTACGCCGCCTTCGGAGCTGTGAAACGCTGAATGGAAACAGGGAGCCGAGCATGGGCGTCACCGTTCATTATCGTGGACAGTTCGTGGACCTCGACCGTGTGGAAGACTTCGAGGACCGCGTGCTGGATTTGGTGCTCGATCTGGGCGGCAAGGCTGAGGTGTGGCGGAGCACGGCGGATGATGATCCATCACGAATCGTTCGTGGCTTGTTGGTCAACCTGGAGCCGGGGCAGGACACGTTGAGCCTGCTGGTCTCTCCGGAGGGTTGGTTGATCACGCCGTTTCAAATCGAAGAAGCGGAGCGAGGTGAAGTGCCGGAGCCACCGTGGTGTTTCTGCAAGACGCAATTCGGCTCGGTGACTGGGCACGTTGCGGTGGTGGAGTTGCTGGCCGCGATCCGCAAGGAATTTCTGCCGCAGCTCGAAGTGCTCGACGACAGCGGTTATTGGGAGACTCGCGATGCGCAGGAACTCGCTCGCAAGAAGAGCTTCCTCGACCGGGCGATCACCGCGTTCGCGTCGGGATTGCAGCAGCACGGTCTGACGGCCGAAGCGGCTGAGGACACCAATATCTTGCTGACGCGGATCGAACGGATCGCGGCCAAAGTGCAGCGAACCATCGGCCGTCCTTCCGAGCATCCACCGATCGGACTGGGGGACGAAGACTTTGGAACCGATCGCGACATCGCTGCGACGGAGGCGCAGTACGACGAACTCTTCAAGCACACCGAACGTCGCAAAGAACAACTCCATCGCGCGATCGAAGAACGGCTGCAACGTGGTGAGGATCATTCCACGGCTTTTGAGAACGCCCTCCGCGACATCGGTCTGACCGTTCCCGACAAATCGGATTGGCGGATCGACGATGTCGATGTTGACTTCAACGAGTTCGAAGAGGAAGGGCCGGTCGATCTCGATGCGAACGAATGGCAAGTAAACGCGGAAGATGCCGTCACTGAGTTCGAGGACGAACTGGAGGTTGAAGAACGAGATGATCATCCGCTGCTGCGGCGTGCGACCGATTTGTGGCACACGCTCACGAAACAGTTTGAGAATGCGGACGATTCGCACGAGCAAACTCTGCGAACGTTGTTTCGCGGTCTGGGGGACATGGTCGGCGGACTGGCTCAGGCCACGTCACGCGCATTTGAGCGAGACGATGTCGATGAATTCTCGCCAATGGACGAAATCGAATTTGGCTTGACCGTCACACAACTCAAGCGATCTCTGCGTGGGGTCGCGTTTGCTCGTGGTGCCTTGTGCAACCTGCGATCGGCCGTTGGCGCTGCCGACGCCGAGCGGTTTCACAGCGCGCTCAAGAACATCAACAACGACATCATTGAGGAACTCCATCGAGTCCGCGAACGTTTTCAAGGTGACGAAGACTGATCGGCTTCCGAATTGTGAATCCTGCCTTCATCCGCGGCCGTGTCTGAATCCGCGGGGCAGCATGATTTCACCCCGCGGATTCAGGCACGGCCGCGGATGAAGACCAGTGCGTTGACGTCATGAGGAGTGGGGCTTACGAATGCCCGCCTTCCAGCCGTATCGCTTCCTGTCGGTCGCGGTACGGAGTTCTTTTCCAAAGTTTTCTCATCGAGAAGGAGACAGCATGAGTCGAATGGGTTGGTGCGCAGGTGCGGTGTTGGTCGGTCTGTTGGCGTCGAGCGGGCTCGCTCGGGCCGACGTCCAGTTTCCGAAGGTCATCGCGAGCAACATGGTCTTGCAGCAGAAGCAGGCGATCCCGATTTGGGGAACCGCCGATGCCGGCGAAGAAGTGACGGTCTCGATCGGCGACAACAAAGCCACGGCCAAGGCCGGTGCCGACGGCAAGTGGTCGGTGAAACTGAAGGAAATGACGGCCGGTGGCGGTGCAGTCGAAGTCGTGGTCAAAGGGAAGAACGAGATCAAGCTGACCAACGTGCTGATCGGCGAAGTTTGGGTCGCATCGGGGCAGTCGAACATGGAGTGGTCGGTCGCAGCCTCGCTCAATCCCAAGGAAGAAACCGAAGCGGCGAAGTATCCGAACATCCGCTTGTTTCACGTCCGCAAGACGCCGGCCGTGACGCCGCAGGAAGTGGTGCTCGACCGCGATTGGTCGGAATGTGCGCCGGAGACGATCTCGAACTTCTCGGCGGTGGCGTACTTCTTCGGCCGGCATCTGCACAAAGAACTAAACGTGCCGATCGGACTCATCAACACGTCTTGGGGCGGCACGGCCATCGAGCCTTGGACGCCGATCGCCGGATTCGAGTCTGTCGAATCGCTGAAAGGCATCGCTGAGCAAGTGAAAGCTCAACAAGCCAATCCCGAAGCAGCGAAGGCCGGGCCTGGCGGACCGTCACATCTCTACAACGGCATGGTCCACCATTTGGTGCCGTTCGGGATTCGCGGAGCACTTTGGTATCAAGGCGAATCAAATCGCGGTCAGGGCGTGGCCTACGAGCAGCGAATGCACGCGCTCATCAACGGCTGGCGCAGTGTCTGGGGGCAGGGAGACTTCCCGTTCTTGTACGTGCAGCTTGCTCCGTACAAATACGGGCCGACCGATCCACAATTTCTGTTGCCGCAAATTTGGGAGGCTCAGACCAAAGTGCTGGCGATGAAGAACACCGGCATGGCGGTCACGACCGACATCACGCACCTGACCGACATCCATCCGAAGAACAAGCAAGACGTCGGCAAGCGTCTGGCGTTGTGGGCGTTGGCGAAGACGTATGGAAAATCCGATCTCGTCTACTCCGGCCCGCTCTACAAGTCGATGAAGGTCGAAGGGAGCAAGGTCCGCATCGAGTTCGATCACGTCGGCGGAGGCTTAAAGTCACGCGACGACAAGCCGCTGTCTTGGTTCACGATCGCCGGCAAGGAAGGTGATTTCGCCGAGGCGACCGCGACCATCGACGGCAACAGCGTTGTGGTCAGCAGCGACAAGATCGCCGAGCCAGCCGCAGTGCGCTTCGGTTGGGATCAACTCGCCGAGCCGAACCTGATGAACGCGGCCGGACTGCCGGCCGGACCGTTCCGCACGTCGCGATAGATGCTCGTAGTGATCGCATTCATGCGGTCGTGCGTTTGACCCGATCAATCGGGTCACGACCAGCGCAAACAGCCCGACCGCTCCCCAGCGGCCGGGCTGTTTCGTTACTATGCCGCACCATGTCCGAGCCCTCATCTCAATCGCCGCCGCCTGAAAAGCCCATGTGGTTCCGCCGTCCGGCAACCGGTGCGGACGAGGCGACTATCATCGAGAACGCAAAGCCGGCCGAGGCGTCTGCGCCGACGGCCTTCCCCAAAGTCAAAGCGAGTAAACCAGCCGTTCGCGCGAAGCGAGTTGTGGCCAACGTGCCGCAGTTCTTTTTGACGCTCAATCCGGATGTGGTGGGATCGCACTCACTGCTGACTTGGAAGGATCGGTTGCGGCATCAATGGGTCAACAATCGCGAAGGGTTCCTGACGAGTCTTGGTCTGCATGGTCTGCTCGTGCTGATCTTCGCGTTGTACCTGCTGCCGATGAGCGGGCAGGGGCGGCCGGCGATTCTGGATGTCGGTTGGACTCCGATTCCCTCCGCGGCCGCCAAAGAGGCGATGACGAAGCCGGTCAAAATTGAATCGCTGATCGGCCCCGTGAAGACGACGGCCGGAGTGAGTGAAGCGAAGGCAAAGAAGAAGGACACGAAAGCCGATGACGCAAAGCCCGGTCCCGGCGAGAACGCGGCGAAGCCGGTCGAGGTCGGCGGTGCGTTGGCCGCTCGCACGGGTGAAGGCCGGGCCGTGATCTGGCAAGACTTGAAGATCGACAAGAGCGAACGAGGCATCGGTGCGGGCTTGGCGTGGCTGGTGCGGCAGCAAGAGAAAGGTGGCAATTGGAAGTTGCACGAAGGATACCCTGACCCCGGCGAGCGAGTGATTCGCACCGACGCCGGCGCAACCGCGCTCGCGTTGCTGGCGTTTCTCGGTGACGGACACACGCCAAACGAAGGGCAGCATGCGAAAGTGGTCAAGAAGGGAGTTGAGTTTCTCAAGTCGATCCAAAAGGCGAGCGGTGATTATCACGATCACGTCGAACAGGGACGGCAGACCGCGTTCTATGCTCACTCGCAGGCCACGATCGCGATGTGCGAAGCCTACGCATTGACCCACGATCCGAGTTTGAAATCCTCGTGCGAACGCGCGATCAAATTCTTGCTCGATTCGCAGCATCCTCGCGATGGTGGCTGGCGATATCAGCCGCAATTGGGTGAGTCGATGGGGGATCTCTCCGTCACCGGCTGGGCGTTGATGGCACTGCACTCGGCGCGGATCGCGAAGCTCAATGTGCCGATGGATAACTTTGAACGCGCGACGCTGTTTCTCGAAACGGTCTCGGAACAAAACGGAGCGCGCTACAAGTATCAGCCGAATGATCCGCTGGAAAAAGTTTCGCCCGCGATGACGGCCGAAGGATTGTTGTGTCGGCAATGGCTCGGCTGGCCGCAGGATCATCCGTCGCAGCGCGATGCGCTCGCTTACTTGCTCTCGGACGCGAATCGCCCAACGTGGGCTCCCGGACGGCGCAACGTCTATGCCTGGTACTACACCGCTCAGGTGCTGCACAACGTCGGAGGCCCGGAGTGGCAGGCGTGGTATCAGCACACCAGCCAGTTGATCCTGCAAAACCAAAACCCCGGCGGCGGCGAAGTCGGTGGCAGTTGGAATCCCAACAAGCCACCCGGCTCGAACGAAGAATACGCCTCCAAAGCCGGTCGGCTGTATCTGACCGCGCTGAGCCTGCTCGTGCTGGAGACGCCGATTCGGCACGCGGCGATCTATAAGCCTGAAATGAAAAATGAGAAATGAAGAATGAGAAATGCAAAATGCCGGACAAACCATTTTGCATTTTTCATTTGTCATTTCTCATTTTCCATTCCCCACTTCAATGATTGAACAACGTGCTTCGTCCATGAGCCCGCCACCAATAGGATCAACACCATGACCTCCCCCGCCCCGCGTCCCTGGTTGCTCAGTGAGATCAACTACGGCTTCGTCAAAGCTAACCCGTATCAAGTTGCCGTGCTGGCGATGGGAGCGACTGAGCCGCATAACCTGCACCTGCCTTACGGGACCGACCATTACGAAGGGGACGCGATCAGTTCGCGAGCGTGTGAGTTGGCGTGGCAGCGCGGGGCCAAGGTGGTCATGTTGCCGACGATGCCTTACGGCACCGAGACCAACATGATGGAGTTCCCGCTGGCGATGAATCTCAACCCGTCCACGCTGATGCAAGTCATCAAGGACATCGTCGATTCGCTGGCGAAGCACAAGGTTCTGAAACTGGTGATCGTGAACAGCCACGGCGGCAACGATTTCAAACCGGTGCTCCGCGAGTTGACTGACAAGACACCGGTGAAGCTGTT
>CAMDDX010000170.1 GCA_945893075.1 Planctomyces sp. SH-PL62
CCCCAGCCCATTCTGAAACGCCTCGACATACTCGCCAAAGTCCGACGGCTCGCCGTGATGCTTTTCCAACTCCGGCTTGTAATCAAACAGGTCGATATGCGAAGCCGCCCCACCCATGAAGAGCTGCACGACCCGCTTCGCCCTCGGCGAATGATGCAACGCCTTGAGGATGCCGCCACGCCCGACGCCTTGAGTCTCGGCGCGAGCGGATTCGTCTTGAGCAAGCATTGCCGCTAACGCCAACGCGCCGAAGCCTTGGCCGGAGCGAGTTAAAAAGTCACGTCGATTAGTCAGCATTGAATCGTCCTCTTTATACATGCGCGCTGGCCTTTATCCCTCCGTAATAGTCGTCACCCTTCCTTCTCAATTCGAGCCCGACTGATCGTCGGCAATACGACCGGTCAATCGGGTGCTGAGTGGAATTGACGCCTTCTGCGCCCGCTCTTCAATGAAGTAATCCGACTCTTCGATTCTGCCTCGCCGGTTTCGGGCCTCGCGGACAAAGTCCGCGAGATTTCCAGTGCCCGCCGCAAACCGGCGAGCCTGATAAATAAGCGCGCCGACTCCCGGGGAATCTGCGGTCAAATTCTTCCATGTAGTACCCTTCCGGTGAATGGCGACGAGCTGTGTGATTTCTGAGAGGTGTTCGCCGGCATCGGGCAGTAATCCGATGGCGATTAACCTCTCTACACACTCGCGGGGTCCGAGTTCCGGCTTCGCCTTCTTTTGTTTTGCAGGCGGGAAGTGAAAAACAACATCATCGACATCTTCTACTTGAGACGGCACGTTCTCTTGCGGTTCCCCCGCAGCTTCGCCTGCTGCCACTTGCTCCCCGGCGATCTCTGCACCTGCAACGTCCTTCGGAATATCGAACTCGACGAGACTTGCGGGCTTGGTCAAAAGTGGAGGGAACAGCTTCGGTTCATCTCGGTCCGTGGGGGCCGGTTCTTTTGGCAACGCCTTGATGAATTCGTCGATTGCCCCCCGGCGCGGTATTTCCAGTGCCAGAGACCAGCAATCCTCAAACCAATTAGTCAACTCTTGGACTTGAAGATCATCGTCGACGATCGCACTCACTTCGGCCCGCACATTGATGCCTTTGTTGGTGAAGTTTGCTGACCCGAACATAGCCGTCCGCAAACCAATCACGACCTTTGCGTGCAATTGGGAATAATGCCTCACACTGGTTTGATGGTCGCTCAGGAACTCTGCGATCCTTTCGCGTTGGGTCGGGGCTTGATTTCGCAGCCATTCTTCAAGGTCCGTCAACAGCCGCCACGACGTGCCGTTGGTGATCCGTAGCAGATAATCGAGCGAGATGTACGGACAGGCCAATTTCAATTCGCCTTCGCGAGCAATTGAAAGAATGGCTTCATCGAAGGGCGAAACACCGCCGGGCGATTTCGGATCGTGATAGAGCAGCCGGATTGTCATTCGTCATTCCCTCAAAACACGAACACAAACTCGCTGGCGTTGAACAGCACCCGGCAGAGATTCTCGAAGCCGTGCTTCTCGGCGTAGGCCGAGAACTCGGCTCGCTCGCGATCGGTCGGAGACCGGCCGGCGATCAGCCGCATCGCGAGGTCGATACGGTCAGAGCCGGTTTTGCTCTCTTCCCCCAGCCGCCGAGCGAAATGCCGAGACATGCTCAGGCTGAGCCGATTGTTGAGCAGCGACAGCGCTTGTAACGAGGTCAACGTCTCATCCCGCAGCGGCGTGCTCTGCGACGAGTCGGCACAGTCGAGCGTCGTCATGTACGGGTCCGGCTGCGACCGCACGATGAACCGATAGATGCTGCGGCGATGCGAGGCCACGTCTTCGGGATCAAACTTGTGGTACTCGTAGTGCGGCGAATGAGCCGTCTGCTCCAACGCAAACAAGTAGTAGCCCGGCCCGTCCATGCGATGATTCATCCGGCCAGAGACGGCCAGAATCGAATCGCGAATCTCCTCGGCCTCCAACCGTCGCCGATTCATCCGCCACAAGAAGCGATTGCCGCCGTCGATGGTCGCGGCATCGTCTCGATGAGCGGATTGCTGGCGGTACGTCGAACTGGTGACGATGAGTCGATGCAGCCGCTTGAGCCCGGCTGTGGGCTGTGGGCTGATGGCTGTCGGCTGTAGATCCAAAATCGAAGGGTTGGGATCACGGCCGTCAGCCATCAGCTTACAGCCATCAGCCAGCTCAGAAGACAACCAGTCCAACAACTCTGGATGCGACGGCAAGCGGCCCATGCGGCCGAAGTCGTTCGGGCTTTCGACGATGGCTTGGCCGAAGTGGAATTGCCAGATTCGATTCGCGATCGACCGCCACGTCGTCGGGTGATCGGGGCGAGTGATCCATTTGGCGAGCGCGGCGCGGCGATCCCCTTCCCGATGTTCGGCCGGCAGCGAGAGCTCAACAGGGACGTCTTTCAGAATCGGCAAAACACCCGGTTTCGCGGCACCGCGCGGTTGCAGGACGTTGCCGCGATGCAGGACTTGCACGTCGCGCGGCTTGCCTTTGGTCGGTTGGAATCCACCGGACGGCTCGAAGTCGGTCGCGGCGGCGAGAACCATGCGGCCTTGAGGCAACGTCGCGAGTTGCTGCTGCGCGGCCTTCAGGTCTTTGTCCAATTGCTCGCGGAGTGTTCGTCGTTCGGGAGTGTTGATGCGATCGAGAATCGCTTGATGTTGCTTCTGAAGCTCGGCGAGTTGCGTGATCGCGGCGGTGTCTCCGGCTTGCGGCCAGATGCCGTCGGTCAGGTTCTTCTTGCCCCAACGAACCGGCGCTTCGATCGAATCCAGCGCAGTGACTTCGGTTTTGAGCGCGGCATTCTTGCCATCGGCGGTCAGCACTTCGACTTCGGCGAGTGCGAACATGAAGTCCTTCGTGCGCTCGCGAAGTTTCGGAACGGTGATACGAACGAACCGAGCCTTCGTCCCTTTGGCGTGAATCGTGATCGGAACAAGGCCGGGGTTGGGAGCATCGGCTTGCGTGTGGTCTGCCAAACTAACCCGACGCGCAAGCGAGGCCGGGGTCACGTTTGACGTGGCTTCGACGCTGGATGCGTTCTCGCCCTCGCTTGCGCGTCGGGTTAGTGTGGTCAGAGCTTCGGCGGTCTCGGCGACTTCGACTCGATACCGCAACGGAAAGCCAAAGCCCGCCCCGATCCCGCCGAATTCGTCGTGGCAAGCGTGCAAGACCACGCGGTCGATCTCGATCACTTGGCTAAGATCAATCAGCACCCATTTCTCTTTGTCGGACGTCGATTCAATCGCGCTGTGATAGCCGTACTCCGGCTTCTTCGCGAGCGGCTGGGCCTTCGGAGTGAGTTCGCGAATCTCCTTTTCCAGCCGCATGAATTCATCGCCGCCAGCGACTCGAACTTCGGTTTCGAGCACACCGATCTTGGCTTGCAAGTCACGCTGCTTCGCCAACAGATCGCGGCGCTGTTGTTCGTTCGATGGGTCGAGATCGTAAGGCCGCTCGGCACGATCGACGGCCGCGAAGACCGCTTGCAGGCCATAGTAATGCTGCTGCGTAAACGGGTCGAACTTGTGGTTGTGGCACTGAGCACACTGAATCGTCACGCTGCAAAACGTGTTGAGCGTCGCCGTGACCATCTCGTCCCGATCATTGTGCCGAGCGATCTTGCCGTCGATCTTCGATTCGGGAACCTCGACATGCCCGATGAAATCCCACGGCCCGGCCGCGATAAAGCCGAGACCGAGAATCCCGTCCGGCGTGCCGGGAAACAGCACGTCGCCGGCGATCTGCTCCTCAACGAAACGAGCATACGACTTGTCTTCATTGAACGAGCGAATGACATAATCGCGATACGGCCAGGCATTCGGCCGCAGCTTATCTTTGTCATAGCCGCAGGTGTCGGCATACCGCGCGACGTCCAACCAGTGCCGGCCCCAACGTTCGCCGTAATGCGGCGACGCCAACAGCCGATCGACGAGCCGCTCGTAGGCGGTCGGATCGGGATCATTCACGAACTCAGCGACCTCCTCCGGCGTCGGCGGCAAGCCGGTGAGGTCGTAAGTCACCCGCCGAATCAGCGTGCGGCGGTCGGCTTCAGGGGACGGTGCCAATTTCATCTCGCGCTGCTTCGCGAGAATGAACGCATCGACGGGATTTCGGACTTCCAATTTGAGATTTGAGATTTGAGATTTGAGATTTGGAATCTCCGGCACTCGAGGTCGCACGACCGGCTTGAACGACCACCAGTCGGTGTTCGTGATGACCGGATCGTCAATCCGAAATCCGTTCGGCCATTTCGCTCCGCCGGCAATCCACGTCTCGATCGCGGCGACTTCTTCGGCCTTGAGTGGCTCGCCGTTCTTCGGCATCACCGGGCGTTTGCCGTCTTGCGATTTCAGGACGCTGAGCAAGTGGCTGTCGCTCGGCTTTCCCGATTCGACGAATCCGCTCTTCGACATCTCGTCGGCCGTTTGCAGAGCGAAGCCGCCCTTGTGATCGACTGAGTTGTGGCAGCTCAGGCAGCGTTTCTGAATGACTGGGACGACGCGGTCGCGGAAGAGGTCATCGGCGTGCGCGGGGAGATTGAGGAATACGACCAACAGAACCGCACAGACTGACAAGAACGGCCGAGCATGTTGCCCCGTCCCTGGTCGGGCAGGAATGCCCAACCTACGAACTGCGAGTGTTCGCCGCGTCATTTCTTGCCTTTGTTGTTCGGCTTCTTATTGTTCTTGTTGTCGTTGGCCTTGTCGGCGGCTTCGGCCTGTTTGACTTGTTGCAGTTCGCGTCCCAGCTTCGTGGTGTCGGCAGCGATCTTGTCGCGAATGCGTTGCATCTTTTGGTCGGCGGCTTCGGTGGCATCGGCGGCGGCTCGCATGGCTTGTAGAGACGATTTGATCTCCGGGTCGGCGTCGATCAGGTTGCGAAGTTTCGCTCGGAGTTGATTGACTCGGTCCTGAGCGTCCGCGAGATTGGCTCGCGCAGACTTCGCGGAGGAGTCTCCTTCGAGAGCGATCTGTTCGCGTTCGCTGGTTGCCAATTTGTCTTTGCTGGCCTGAGCGATCTCTTTGCGTTTCGCGTCGGCCGAGAGTCCCTCGTCCGCGCGGACCGTCTTCAATCGAGCTTCGGCCTCGGCGACCTTTTTCGCGGCGGCTTGATACTCGGGCTTGGCTTTGAGCGTCTTCAGCACGGGAGCGGCGGCCTCGTCATACGCTTTCTTGGCGGCATCCTGTTCGGCCAGCGCCTTGTCGATGCCAGAGGTTTTCTCGTGCTTGGCCTCAATCCGCTTGCGCACTTCGTCCAAGTGTTGGCGAGCGTCCTTTTCTTTCTTCTCGACTTCGGCCAACGCCTTCTGAGCGTCCTGCAAGTCTTTCTGATCGTCCTTCAATTTGTCTTGAGCCTGTTTGACGTCCTCTTTCTCGTTCTTGATCTTCTGGTCGTCCTTTTTCTCCTGTGCCGCATTGTTCTTGTTGTTTTTGTTGTTCTTGTTTTGAGCGAAGCACTCCGATGTGCCAAGCGAGACCGTGACGACGAGTGCGAGGCAGACGGAAACAAACCGAACCATGATCGACTCCTGAGGCGGGACTCGCCTCGTCATTTCTATTTCGTGCATGGACGCCAGCTAGGGACGCTTAACCGACGACCTCTTCAATGACGTGGCCGTGGTCGAGGACGAACATTGGGCGGCCTTCTTTGTTGGCGACGCGCGATTCCTGGTCGATACCCAGAGAGTGATAAATCGTGGCGGCGATATCGGCGGGGCCGAAGTGTTTCGTGATCGGATACGCGGCTTGCTTGTCGCTGGCTCCGACGACTTGACCGACCTTCGTGCCGGCTCCGGTGAAGAAGATCGAACCACACGCGCCCCAGTGGTCTCGGCCGCCGTCTTTATTGATCTTGGGCGTGCGGCCGAACTCGGTGAGGAAGACCACCAGCGTGTCGTTGAGCAATCCGCGTTGCTTCAGATCGCTAATGAGCGCGGCAAAAGCCTTGTCGATACCGGCGACGTGATAGCCGCGCATCGCCATCTGGCTGATGTGCGGAAACTTTTGCAGCGGGACGTTGTGGTTGTCCCAGAGGTTGCCGTAGTCCGGATCGTAGCCGTAATCGACCATGACGAATCGCGCGCCGGCTTCGACCAATCGCGATGCCATCAGACAACGACCGCCGATCTTCGTGCGGCCATAAGCGTCGCGCACGGCATCTGGTTCTTTGCGGATATCGAAGGCGTCGCGAATCTTGTTAGAGGTCAGCAGACCCAGCGCGCTGTTGAAGTTGCCGTCCACCGCTTCGGCCAGTCGCTGTTGCTCGATGCTGCGCTGAGCTTGATCGAACGTCTGCCGCAGGGCGACTCGGCGATCGAGTCGCGTGAGCGAAACGCCTTCCGGCATGTCGAGCATTTTGGGACGCAGGTCTTCATCGCTGACTGGCGACGGGTTCTCGGATTTCTCACCGACGGTGAAATCGGGTTGCTCCGGTTGGCCGCCGACGCAGAACGGAGCGTAGTGGTCTCCCAACCAACCGCCGACGAATAGGGGATACGGCGGCGGTCCGGGCCGAGTGATCCCCGGCACCGCGATGTAACCGGGCAAGCCGTTTCGCGAACCTTGCAGATGCCACACGAGCGATCCGATGTTCGGTTCTGAGAAGAGTTGCGCCATCGTGACCTTGCGGCCGGAGAGCGTGTAAGCCTGGCTCAGCAGATGATCGTTGCTGTCGTGCGAAAAGCTGCGGACGACGGCAAGTTGATCCGCGATCTTCGCAAGGTTCGGACACGCTTCGGCGAATTGGACTCCCGGCAATTTCGTGTCGATCGCTTCGAGCGTTCCGCGAATCTCTTCGGGAGCCTCCGGTTTTGGATCGAACGATTCCAAATGCGTAACTCCTCCGCCCATCCAGAGGTAAACGACCGACTTGGCTTTGCCGAAGCTCGCGGCGCGAGTTTCATTGGCCGAAGCGACGCTTCCCAATGCAGCAGGCACCAGCGTCGCGGCAACGCTGACCGAGCCGACTCGTAGCACATCGCGGCGATTGACCAGCGAGTTGCCGGGGCCGAACAGCGGATCGAGGCGGGAAAGTTGTGGCATGGCTTCGTGTCCTACGGGCGGATGACAGGCGAGCCGCCTGTTCTACGGAAGATCGGCCATCGTGGCGGAGTCGCATTATGTCCCCACGATCCTGCTCCCGGCAAGCGGCAGATTCGTCGTTGGAATTGTTCCAACTCGGCACATGCGATCGGTTTTTCCGGTTAGCTGGGCTGGCTCGACTGGTCGGACTCAGTTCGAGAACTCGATGCGCCGCAGCTTGGGCATTTGAACTCAGTCTCCTCGGGGATGAATTCGCTCTGGCAGAACTTGCAGGCGATCGGCTCCGGCCGCGGCGGTTCGGCCGGCGCGGCGGCGACCGGCGCGACCCTGGAGTTTGAAAACAGATTCAGATCAATTGCCAACGGAGCACTCGACGTCGTGCTCGATCCGCTTGATGCAAACCAATCACCCGTCGAAGAACTCGATGATGAACTGCTCAACGAACGACCGCCCGACGAGAACTCTTTCTTTTTCTTCGAGCGACTCTTGCCGTTGTCCTCGCCATCTCCGGAAGCCAGGGAGAACAGCACGGCGACGACCACCACGATGCCGATCGTCAGGCCGACAATCCACCCCGTCAGCTTCAACGCGCGGTCCATGTCGTAGAGTTCGTAGCCGTAGCTGAACGTGAACACGCTGCCGATGTAGACCGGCACCAGCAGCACCAAAGTTCCGATGCCCTGCGATTCCTCCCAAACGTGATCGACCCACGTTTTGTGAATCACGCCGAAGATCGCCAGCAACGCGGCCAAGGCCAGCAAGCCGCCGGGAATGATCAAGTGCAGCGGCTTGCCAGGACGCTCGGTGTCGCGATGGAATTCCACGACCTCGCGCGTCTTTTGACGCACAGCCCGCGCTTTGGTTTTCGACTTCGGCATGCTGGTCTCGACTTCAGCGTCCGGACACTTGCGAGGCTCTGCCTCAGACCATCAGCCGATGGGCGCTAGCCCCGGTTTGAACCGGACGCTAGCGCGTTCCGGCTGATGTAACAACGAATCCAGAAGGCCCGCCTACTTCTCACCCATCAACTCCTTGAGCTTCGGCTCGGTCGCTTGCGCCCAAGTTGTGTAGCTCTTTTCGTTGAGGTGCAGCAGGTCCGGCATGACCTCTTTGGACAGCGTGCCATCTTCATTCAAGAACTTGTCACTGATGTCGAGAAAATGAACCATCTCCCCATCGGCCAGCTTGGCGATGCTCCGGTTTGCTTCGATGTTGACCTTTCGTTTTTCATCATTGCCATCCGCTCCGCGCGGAAAGATCGCTAGCACCAGGATCTTGGTCGTCGGCAGTTTCGTGCGCAGCTTCTTGACGATCGCCTCGACACCTTCGGTGATTTGCGCGGGCGAGTTCTTAGCGCTGGCGTTGTTGGTCCCGATCATCAGCACCGCTGCCTTTGGAGAGATCCCTTCGACGTTGCCGTTGTCCAGCCGCCACAAGACGTGCTGAGTCCGATCGCCACCGATCCCCAGGTTCACGGCGTTGCGCGGCGTGTAGTACTTCTCCCACACGGGCTTGCCAGCATTTTCCCAACCGTGCGTGATCGAGTCGCCGATGAATAGTAGATCGACATTGCCCTGTTTAATGCGTTTATTGAACGACTCGTGTCGCTCCAGTTGAGCGCCGGTCCTTGGCACAGGGATGACGGCATCGTTGGCCTTCTCTTGAGCGACCAACATCGCGGTGGAGCAAATCAGAGTTGCCAAAATGGCGCACGCGACAATTCGATTCTTCAAAATGAGCATCCGAGTATCTCCTGTAAGTGTTGACTGTCTTCCGACGAGCCGTGTCTGATTTTTTTGCCCCCCATTTTTTTGCCTGTTGCGATTTTGTGGTCTGGATTCTGGCAAAAAAATACGGGGCAAAAAAATGGGGGCAATCGGGGTGGCAAATCCTATCGACCGGCTGTTTGTTTTTCGCTGGTCAGGAACGAGATCAAATCCACGAACTCATCGACGGTCAGCGTCTTCTCCAAACCGTCGGGCATGATGCTGCCCACATGAGCCTGCGACTCCTCGATGTCAGCCTTGAGGAGCGAATGCTTCTTCCCCTGATTGTCGGCGAGCACCAACGTGTCCGCTGTCTCGGAGACCTTGAGACCGCTCAGGACTCGGCCGTCTTGCATCGCGACCGTCTGCGATTGAAACCCGGCGGCGATCGTGCGGCTGGGGTCCAGCAGCGACTCGATGATATGGATGCGCGAGAAGCGGCTGCCGATGCCGGTCAGTTCGGGGCCGATCTTTTCCCCTTGCTCGCCCAGTCGATGGCACTTCAAGCAATTCGACTTCTCGACGGTGAGGAACAGTTTTCTTCCTCGCTCGACGTTGCCCGCACGAGACAGCGCCGCTTCGACGAGCCGTTCGTGTTCCGCTTTGGAACTCTTGCGGCGAATTCGCGCGTGAAACTCCAAAGCCGCAGCCGGTGCGTCGCCAAGTTGCAGCAGCAGCCGATTCGTCCCCTTCGCGAATTCCGCCTCGAAGCGGTCGCCATCCGCCTGAAAGCGGCGCGCCTCGGCGCGTTCAAAGACGGGCTTGCCGTTGAGCCAAACTTTCAACGCGCCGTTGCTCGACATTAAAAACTGAGCGGTCGCTGATTCCGTTGAGTTGAACTCGGTGAAGGCGAGCCGCGTTCCGTGGGGCAGGTTTCCAACCTGCCCGTCCTTCATTGGCACGTTGGAAACGTGCCCCACGCGAGCCTCCGGCCCGATTCCGAAAACCGTGCGCCACATCGCCGTCTTATCGGCCGTGTCCAATGACGCAATCGCCTTCGTGGCATCGTCGGCCGACAATGGCTCGCTGATCCGCCAGCGCAGCAGCAAGCCGCACGATTCCTGCAAGTCGCACATCGCTTGCTCGAACTCAACGCGACGAGCGGCGGCGAGTCCCGCTTGCGACGCGCACTTCGACAGCATCTGCAAGGCCAACGACAACACTTCGGCCGATGAGTTGCGACTCGCGGCCGCGATGACCGCGGACGCTTGATCTGGTCCGCCGAACTCTGCGAGACACCGCATCGCGCTCAGTTGCGTTGTCCCGTCGGAAAGTGCATCGACCGCCAGTGGCACCACGCGCAGCTCATGCAGTTGTCGCAGCGATTCGAGGCTGGCCTGCCGCACCAACACGTCGGCATCGCGAGCCAAGTCCAGCAGCGCGGCGATGTTCGCGGACGCCTGAAGCTGACCAGCCGCGAAAGCCGCCGCACGGCGAACTCGTGCATCCTCATCTCGCAGAAGTTTGGGAAGCGGGCCAGCGGCGTCGGCGATGCTCAGCCGAGCCAACGCTTCGATCGCCGCCGCGCGAACGGTGGCTGCGTCCGAGTTGGTCTTGGCCAACAACAGATTTCCCATCGCTGGAGTCCCGCCGGACTTCACGCCACGAGCGCCAAATTCCCGCAGGATGTCTGCGAGCACGGCACCATCTTCCATCGACTTCGCCAGTGCCAACAGCCGCTCGTTGGGCGAGTCATTCGCGCCCACCGTCCACAGGCGAAAAGCGGCGAGACGCGCGTCGTCCGGCTTACGAACATCGGCGATGGCCAATTCCAACACCTCTCGCGTCGCCTCAGCCGGATGTTCTCGAAGCGAATCGAGGATCGCCACGAACGATTCGACCCCTGTTTCCTCGCGAGCCCATGCGGCGAGTGTCATCAACCGGGTCGGGATGTTTTCCCGCTGCATCCGTTTGAGCACCGCGAACCGCACCTCGTGGTTGTCATCGGCCAGCAGTCGATCCAAGGCTTGCTCGATGAGTTCCGTCCGCTCCCAAACCACGGTGTTCGCCGGACGCGGTGCGGGACGAAAGCCCCAATGGACCCACTGGGCCGGCGGCTTGCGATGCACGCGGCACAAGACATAGGCATATTCCAGACGTCGAACCGAATCTGTCTCCAATCGCAGTCGAGCATCCAGACCATCGACGATCTCCGCATTTGAGTGATCTTTGAGCGCCCGTAGAGCAGCCGTTCGCAACGAAACACTCGGCAGCGGATTGGATACAGAATCCCGTTTGAGCTTCTGTCTGATCTGAGGCGGCAGCTCCGGGACGGAGCCATTCAGCAGTGTCATCACAGCCCCCCAATTGCCGCAGCGACGCAGAGTTTGTTGAACCGCATGAGCGTCGACGGGGGTCATCAACGGGAGGTTCTGAGCGATCCACAACGGAGCCTCGTTCCATTTCAACCGCCCGATGGCAACCACGACTTCCATTTTGACGTGGTAATGGAATCGACCAACAAGTCCAGACAATCGTTTGGCAACATCGTGTTCTGTCGGTTCAGCATCGAGACGATGCGCGACCAGAACCGGATCGTAGAGATCGGAGATCGCTCGGATTGCCTGTGTCTGAACGCGACGATCGGGCGACCTGGCGAGGCTGAACAACTCCTCGGACGCCTGCTTGTCGAACACATGCGTGAGAATCCACACATAATGCAGCCTCGCGACGCCGTTGAGATTCTCGTACGCTTTTTTCAGAAACATCGCAGCAGCGGCCGGATCGTCGCGTCCCAATCGCTCAATCGCGAGCTGAGCGTCCAGCCGCTCGTAATAGCGATCGGAGTTTAACTGCTCGAACAAAACCGCAATCCTGCGGGGCAGGTTCTTGAACTGCCCGGACTTCACGAGCAGGTTGGAAACGTGCCCCACGTACTGCACACGATAAACCCTCGCGCGGCCGCGTTTCGGACGTTGCCCGTCCGCCCAATCGGCGATCAGCAGTGAGCCATCGCGATCGACAACAAGGTCCGTCGGCTTGAAGCCGTAGGGATCGTTTTCCGCGCCCGACGCGAACTCGATCTCCTTCACAGGCGAGAACGCTTTGCCTGGTGACTCCGGCGAGTACCGCATGACCGCGCGGCCCCATTCGCAGAAGTAGAGACCGCGATACTCCGCCGGGAACTGCGTCTCACGGTAATAGACTCCGCCAGCCGACGAGCCGAGTTTGAGATCGGCGAGCGGTGCGAGTGCTTCGTCCGGTCGTTCGTCGTAGAGATACGGATAGCCGTGATCGGCTCCGAAAAAACTTTGGCAAACGCGAATCTTGTAGTTGCCGCCGTCGTTCTCGTTGTCGCGCGTGAAGACGTTGAGATCATCATCGAGCGCCACGTCGTAGATGTTCCGCAGGCCGGTCGAGAAGACATGCAAGTCGCGTCCATCGGGCCGGCAACGCAGAATGCCGCCGCCGTTGAGCACCAACAGATCCCCCTCCGGTCGAACGACATCGCAGCCGCGATCTCCCAACGCCAAGTACAACCAGCCGTCGTGGCCGGCGACGATGCCGTTAGAGTTGTGCAACCGCACCTTGTCCTCTTCCGGTCCCAGGCCGAAGCCTTTGAAGAGATTCTTGCGCTCGTCGGCCATACCGTCACCGTCGATGTCGCGCAGCGCGGTGAGATACGGCGCGTGCATCACGAACACAGTCCCATCGTGATAAGTCAAACCCTGAATCGAATTGAACCCGTCCGCCCAAATCGGAGCGCGGTCAGCGTAGCCATCGCCGTCGGTGTCCGCGACCAGCCGAATCTCGTCGCGCTGGATGATGTCGGTCGTGCCCAGCCCGGTCATGTAATCGACGGCGACGAACAACGTGTTGGCGCGTGGCCCCAGCGCGATGGCTGACGGATACTCGATCAACGGGTCGCAGGCGAAGAGCGTCGCCTTGAATCCCTCCGGCACCTTCAATGGCGGAAAGCGTTTTTCCGTTTCTGGACCGGTTTGCGGCGGATCAGCCAACAACACGGCGGGAAGGAACAGGCTCCAACAGACGGTCGCCAAAAGGAATCGTGTCACATCAGACCTCTCAGGAGGTTTAGAGCGTCTCACAGAATGAACCCCGATAGACGTTCCGAATGCGAGTCGCGGGAGCGACTCGCCTACGTAGCTCAGTCGCTCCTGCGACTGAGATTTCATTGTGTTAGACGCTCTACGGCGATCGGCTGACGGCTTTCGGTCGGACAGGAATATGACAAATGGAATGTCAGCGAACCACGAATCGCTGCGTCGTTCGTCGCGCGGGGAAGAGGGCGATCTGCGGAGAGGTTTCTTCTTCGGGGGACAACGTATCGACGATGCGGTGTGTCGCACGAGCGCTGAGCCCCACGAACGCGACGACGCTGAACCGTGGGTTCCATGGATTCTCACTGGCCGCGATGACCGCGCTGTCGTGATCGGCGTAGACCTCGCCGCGGACGGCGAACGATTGCGTGCTGAATCGCACCGGCGATTTCTCCGCAGCTCGGCGGAGCATTGAATTCGTCAACGGCTCGCCGACGACGAGCAGATGATGCGATTTCAAATCCTCGTCGGTCACCTCGCGGTCGGTCTTGAGCGGGATGTGAAAGTTGCCGAATCGCCGTGCGACGGCGTATTGCAAGCGTTCGGCGATTTCGCGATTCGCGGTGGCGTCGCGAGCGGCTCGTTCGCCGGTGCCGAACACGATCAGAGCTTTTTCCGGTTCCAGTTCAAACGAATGAATCGACCAGCAGCCGTCGACGTGATCCTTCGCCGCGACCTCGCGATCCAGCCACTTGGTCAAGACGGCGGCCGCCTCTTTCCCACCACGCTGATCCGCGAAAGCGCGGAATTGTTCGTTGGTGATTTCCTGGTCGGCGTGAGCGGTTCCGAATTCATCCATCAGTTCGGCAAAGCGATCCGCTCCGAGTGCCTGTCGCAGTTCTGACAGCAACATCATCCCTTGCCCGAGCGCAATCGGATACCAATCGAGCGACCGCGAATCCGGTTGCGTTTTCGACAGCGGCACATCACGGCCCAATCGCTGTCGAGCGGCCCACCAATTCGATTGATGCGTGAAGAGCGGAGAGTCAACCAGTCCTTGAGCCGCATGATCGAGCTTGTGGTCTTTCGCGTCGGCCCGCAGCGCGTCTTCAAACGCGACGACCTTTTCAAACTCCGCGAACGCGGCGACGAGTCCTTTGTCGGCAGGAGTCTTCGGCCGCAATGTACCGCGCCAGGCGAAGGGGTGCCGTTGCTCGAATTTCAGTTTCGACTCGTGCTCTTCGTCAGGGAACGGATCGCGATCAACAAGCTGCCAATCGCCGATTGCCGTATTGGGTGCCTGCGTCCGCAGCAGCGTCCAATCATTCGCGACCAGCGGCTGCACTTCGGGATCGGTTTCCAGTTCTTCCTTCGAGGCCCGCCACGCTTTGCCGAGCGGCGGCCCGAAGATCGCCCAGCTCGACAAGTCTTTCGCGAGGGCAGACGTCGTGAACTTCGCATCGCACGACGGATAACCAACGATCGGCGCGGTGCTGTATGCCTCGAAGCCGAATGCTTCGCTCAACCCGCCGCGCTGTTGATGCTTGTCGAACAGCTTCAGCCAGGCGACATCGCGCCGGCCGGGATGCAGCACGAGGTTGCCCGGTTTGCCGCGCGGGTCGGCGACCGTGTCGCTCAGGACGTCGCGGTCCTTCGTGTTGTTGCAGCCCCAATAAAAACCTTTCGTGCCGCCCGGCCATTCGTCGCGGCTGCTGCGATACAGCTTCGTGTGCCGTGTGCCGAGTTCATACATCGCGATCTCGTTGGTCTTCGTGTCGGCGATCAGCCACTCGTTCGTGTAGAGCCCGTTGTTTCTGTTGCCGAGAATCGCGACCGCTTCGTCGATATTGTTGGCGTACTGCACGGCTCGGCGAATGCGCGACGATTCGGTTTCGCCGGTCGGATCGAATGACGATTGGTCGATGGTCGTCTCGGCAATCAGCAGGCCACTCGCCGAGATGTAATAGTCCATGCCGCTTTGGATGCCGCCCGGAAATGTTTGACAGACGAAGCGATGCCCTTTCGTCGGAGTCACATCCAGCCAGACGTTGATGTGGTAGACCCAACTCAGCGACGACATCGTGATGTGTCCCAGCATGACTCCGCCGGTGGACTTGTCGGTCGCGGGAGTCGTGGCCACGAACGCGCTGCACATCTCGCGGCGTTTGACCAACGGTGGCGAGGCTTGCTGGCGGTCGAACTTCATCGAGTCGATGCCGGTCGGAGTCGCCTGCAACGCGAGTTCCAGGAATCCGACCTCCACATCCGAATTGAGCGTGACGATGTCGAGCAGATCGAGCCGTCGTCCGTCGTACTTCGCTCCGGCCGCGGCGGCTCCGTCGGCGATCCCCTTCATCTCTTCGAGGCATTCGACGTCGTACTTGCGGAGGAACGCGGTGTCGGTCAGCAATCGCAAACTTTTCCACGCCGCTTCGGGGTCTTTGTGGCTGCGAGTCCTCGCCAGCGCTTTGATGTACTCGACAATCTCGCGAGCCATCAGCCGACCGTGCTGCACGCCTCGGTCATACGGCGAGCCTTCGATGTGCAGCACCAACCAACCAGCTTGCGGATACTTCCAGGCCGTGCCGAATCGCTGAACCGCGGCGGGATCGGGCTCGGCGGCGAGACAGAAACCTGCGGTCGTTAAACACAGACAGAAGACGGCAAAGAAAGCACGCATCGCAAGTCCTCGAAGGCGGGGGATCGCATCGTGACAAGATTGCCGTCGGCCGTCATCCATCCCTGGAGTGCTGCGGCTCGACGCAGCCCTCCATTCCTTTGGAATAGCGACGATGAACCTCCAGAAAATATCGCTACGAAAGTCGATTGAAGAACCGCGCTGGTTCGGATCATCGACGTCTTTATTCCAATTGAATGGAGGGCTCCGTCGAGCCGGAGCACTCCAGGGTTAGAACAGCTCGAAGATCGGTTCGGCGCGATACAGCTCGAAGGGGCGGCCATCGATGTCGTGCCAGTCGGCGTTGCGCGGGATGCCGAGCGTGTTGTAGATCGTTGCCGCGACGTTCTCAGGAGTCATCTTGTCGGCGATCGGATACGCGGCCAGCTTGTCCGTCGCGCCGATGACATTGCCTCCGCGCACGCCGGCTCCGGCAAACAGCGCCGAGTTCGCCGGGTTCCAGTGATCGCGTCCGGCGTCCTTGTTGATCTTCGGAGTGCGACCAAACTCGCCCATCACGATCACGAGCGTCGTCTTCAACAATCCAGTCTCGGCAAGATCGTCTAACAGCGCGGAGATGGATTGATCGAAGTACGGCAGCAAGTTGTCGCGCAGGTTGAGGAAATTGCGGCGATGCGTGTCCCACGTCGAGTTCTTGCCGAGATTCACTTGCACGAGACCGACTCCGGCCTCAATCAATCGCCGAGCCATCAGCAGCGACAGCCCAAATTTGTTCTTGCCATACTTGGCGATGATCGCGGGATCAGCCTGCTCGACATCAAACGCCGAGCGCGTCTTCGGCTCGGCGAGTACAGACAGCGCCTGTTGACGCTGCCGGTCGATGCGGTCGGCATCGGCCGTCTTTTCGAGATTACGCTGCTGACGTTCGATCTCGGCCAGCAAGCCGACTCGGTCATTCAATCGCAGCGAGCCACCTTCCGGCAGCGTCAGCATTGGCGTGTCGAAGATCGTCGGCGAAGCGTGCTGGTAATCTTCAGTATCAAATCGAAAGCAATGCGGGCACGCGCCGTTGCCCAACGCACACGGAGCGGCGATGTCGATATGCCACGACTCCCATTTCGAACCAAGCCGTCCGGCGTACTGGCCGGGACGAACGCTGTTGGCTTCGTTGACGCTCGGCTGAGGCAGCACGACCGCGGCCGGAACATTGTTGCGCGGTCTCGTCGCGTGCATGACCTGCGACGGGATCGACGGCCATTCCAGCGGACTGGGCAC
>CAMDDX010000171.1 GCA_945893075.1 Planctomyces sp. SH-PL62
CAAATTTCAAAATTGCCGAGGCAATTTTGAAATTTGAAGGCCCGACCCCGAATCACACTCACTTGAGAAAGCCACGCATGACTCGACTTCTGCCCGCGTTGACGTTGATCGTTCTGACTCTCTCTCTGTCCGACCGGCCTCACGCGGCGGAGCCGACGAAACCCTCTGACGCGAATCGCATTCAAGTCGCGCCGGCCGATTGGCCGTGGTGGCGCGGCCCACAACGCAACGGCGTCGCGGCGGCGGATCAGAAGCCGCCGCTGAAGTGGAGCGAGACCGAGAACGTCTTGTGGAAGAGTCCCATTCCCGGCCGAGGCCACGGCTCACCGACGGTTGTGGGTGACCAAGTCTTTCTGGCGACCGCCGAGCATGATTCTGAAATCCAATCGTTGCTCTGTCTGCATCGCCAGACCGGAAAACAACTCTGGAAGACGGAACTGCATCAAGGGGGCTTTCAAGAAGTCCTTACGAAGGGAAACAAGAAGGCGTCCCTCGCCTCATCCACGGCGGCCTGCGATGGGCAGCGCGTCTTCATCAACTTCCTGCACAAGGGAGCGATCTACACGACCGCTTTGAGCTGCGAAGGGAAGCAACTCTGGCAGACGAAGATCACCGACTACGTTTTGCATCAAGGATTCGGTTCGTCCCCCGCGATCTATCAGTCGCTGGTGATTGTCTCGGCGGACAACAAAGGGGGAACCGGCGCGATTGTCGGACTCGACCGCGCGACCGGCAGTGAGGTCTGGAGGCAGGAGCGGCCCAAGTTTCCCAACTACACGTCGCCGATCATTCTGAACGTCGCTGGCCGCGAGCAGTTGTTCTTCACCGGTTGCGACCTGGTCACCAGCCTCGATCCGCTGACCGGCAAGAAGCTGTGGGAGATCGAAGGCTCGACGACCGAGTGCGTGACATCGACCGTCACCGACGGGCAGCTCATCTTCACGAGCGGCGGTTATCCGAAGAATCACCTGTCGGCCGTGCGGGCCGACGGCTCCGGCAAAGTCGTTTGGGAGAACACGTCGCGCGTCTACGTCCCGTCGATGCTGGTGCGTGACGGCCATCTGTATTCCATGTTGGATGCCGGCATCGCGATGTGCTGGAAGTGCGACACCGGTGCGAAAGTTTGGGAACAACGGATCGGCGGAGTCTTCAGTTCGTCCCCGGTGATGGTGGGCGAACACATTTATGCCACGAGCGAAACGGGGCTGACCTCCATCTTCAAGGCGACCCCCGCCGCATTTGAGTTGGTCGGCGAAAACCAACTCGGCGACGACGTCTATTCGACGCCGACCATTTGTGGCGACCGCATCTACATGCGCGTCGCTCAGCAAGTCGATGGGCAACGCCAAGAGACGCTGTTTTGTCTCGGCACCCGCGAATAGTCACGTAGCCGCGTTTCGCCAGAACGCGGGTTGCGACGTGAATGCCCGCGTTCTGGCGAAACGCGGCTACGGCCGTTGACCGGGAGCATCCTTATGCGAAGCCTGCGACTGCTTGCCTGCGTTTTGTTGCTCCTCCCTCTCAGCGGCTTCGCGGCCGATGACATTCGCGAGTTGAAGCTCCGCGATTGCGAACCCAAGTCGATGCTGGTCACGAAGACCACCATCGTCGAGAAGCCGCGATTTCCCGTGATCGACATTCATAATCATCTCGGCGGCGGCCGGCAGACTCTGACTCCCGAACGAGTGCAACGGTATCTGACCGAGATGGACGAGGCCGGCGTGCGCACGGTCGTGAATCTCGACGGCGGTTGGGGCGACCGGTTGCAGGAAACGATCGAGGTGCTCGACAAGGCGCATCCCGGCCGGTTCGCGACGTTCGCGCTCGTCAACTTCGCGGGCATCGACGATGCCGATTGGTCGGAGCGCGAAGCTTCACGGCTGGCCGAGAGTTTCCGGCAAGGGGCGAAAGGGCTGAAGATCGACAAGCGGCTGGGGCTGATCTATCGCGACAAGGAGGGGAAGCTTCTACCGGTGGACGATCCACGACTCGATCCGATTTGGGAGACGTGCGGCAAACATCAGAAGCCGGTCGTGATCCACGTCTCCGACCCGGCCGCCTTCTTCACGCCGCTGGACCGCTTCAACGAACGCTGGCATGAACTCAACGAGCATCCCAACTGGCTGTTCTTCGGAGACAAGTTTCCCAAACAGGCAGAGATCCTCGCCCAACTGCATCGCGTGATCGAACGGCATCCCAAGACGACGTTCGTCAACACGCACTTCGGCAACAACGCCGAAGACCTCGCGGCGGTGGCCGAGAAGCTCGATAAGTACCCGAACATACTGGTTGATTTCGATGCCCGCATCTCGGAACTCGGCCGAGCCCCCTATTCGGCTCGGCGGTTCTTCGTGAAGTATCAGGACCGCATCCTGTTCGGCACCGATACGACTCCGCGGCGCGATGCCTTCCGCATCTATTACCGCTTCCTGGAAACCGACGACGAATATTTTAATTGCGCGGCCAGTCATCATCTGCAAGGCTTCTGGATGATCTATGGCCTGTATCTGCCCGACGACGTGCTGGAAAAGATTTACCACAAGAACGCCGAGCGAGTGCTGGGGCTGAAGCCGGCCTCTGAAGCCAACACGAAGGCAACAACTCCGAGCCCCCCGGCCGGGCAAGTCTTGCGAGTCCGCTCAACCGTGGATTTCGAGATCACCGGCGACGGTAAGAACGCCGCGTGGTCCAAAACCGAATGGCAGTCGCTATTCCGTCGCAACGGAGCCGGACTGCCGCTGGCCGAAGAGCCGACGAACCGCTCGCGTGTGAAGCTGCTGTATTCGGCGACCGGTTTGTACGTGTTGCTCGACGGTGCCGACAAGAAACTGACGGCGACGTTCGACCGCGACGGCGCTCACTTGTGGGAAGAGGATTGCTTCGAGGTCTTCCTGTGGCCTGACGAGAAGCAGCCGAATTACTTCGAGTACGAAATCTCACCGCTCGGCTTTGAGCTGCCGCTGTTGATGTCGAATCAGAACGGAAAACTCTTCCGCTGGCAGCCGTGGTCCTTCGATGAAGAGCGTCAAGGCATCCCTCGCAAAGTTCGCAAAGCGACGTCGATCACCGGCGGTGCGAAGCAATCCGGAGCCGACATCTCCGGTTGGACGGCTGAAGTCTTTCTGCCGTATCACTTGCTCCAGCCGCTCAACAACGTGTCACCCAAACCGGGCACGACTTGGCGAGCGAACTTCTACCGCATGGATCACGACGACGGTCGCACGTCCGCTTGGAGTTGGGCACCGGTCGGCCGCAGCTTTCACGAGATCCAAAAGTTCGGCACGCTGACGTTCGAGTAGCCGCATGAAATCTGCGTATCGAGCCGCTCTGTTTTTGTCGGTGCTGTTCGCGATCCCCATCGTCCCGTTCGTGTGGCTGGGGGAATCGTTCGAGACGGGCCTGTTACGCGCCTTGCGCGAACCCTCCTCGCCGAGTGTCGTCATGGGTTGGGTGATCGGCCTCTTGGCAGCGGATATGTTCTTGCCGGTGCCTTCGAGCGCAGTCATCACGTATGCCGGTGGACTGCTCGGCGTCTTGGCCGGGACGCTGACGGCGTGGGTGGGCTTGTCGCTCGGCGCGGTTGGCGGATTCGGATTGGCCCGCCTCTTCGGCGAGTCCATCGCGCGACGTTTCTCGGAATCGGACGACATCGAACGCATGAGCCGCTTCACTCAGCGGTACGGAGCGACCGCGCTGGTGCTGACTCGTGCGTTACCGATCCTCGCCGAAGCCTGCGTGCTGATGCTCGGAGCCGGCCGGCTGAGTTGGCGTCAGTTTCTGCTGCCGATGCTGGCCAGCAACCTGCTGCTGTCGCTGACATACGCCGCGTGTGGCGCGTACTTCCAAGACTCAAACGCTTTCCCGGTGGCGATCATTGCATCGGGAGCAATGCCGCTGATCGCCGCGCTGCTCATTCGACGCTGGTGGTGGCCGTTGAGTGGCAAGGACGGTGGCGAGTCGTAGAGTGTTGAAGACAAGGAGAGCGTCTTTTGTCCGATCCTGTTCCCAATCCCGATGACTCCCGATTGGTGCGTGCCCTGGGCTTGCCGCAGGCGATCGCGCTCAACGTCGCGAATATGGTCGGGATCGGGCCATTCGTCACAATCCCGCTCTTCATCTCGGCGATGAACGGCCCGCAGGCATTGATTGCGTGGGTGATCGCGGCCGTGCTGGTGATCTGCGACGGGCTGGTCTGGAGCGAACTCGGCGCGGCGTTGCCCGGTAGCGGCGGGACGTATCACTTCCTGCGTGAAATCTTCGGAAAGAGTTCGTCAGGCTGGGGGCGGATGTTGCCGTTTCTGTTTGTTTGGCAGTTCCTGGTCAGCGGCACGATGGAGATCGCGTCGGGCTACACCGGAGCGATGCCGTATGTCGAATACGTTTGGCCGAACTTGGCCGCAACGCTCACCGCTTGGCGAGTTCCCGGTGGCACCAGTTCGCTCGCGGCGGCGTGCTGCTTGATCGTGACGTGGCTGCTCTCACGACGGATCGACGTCGTCGGCTGGTTGGGAATCGTGTTTGGAATCGGCACGCTGATCACGGTGCTGACCATCATCGTGGCGGGGTTGCTGCACTTCGACGCGGCGCTGCTGACGTTTCCGCCGGATGCTTTCGAGATCACTCCCACCTGGGTGCGCGGGTTGGGAGCGGCGATGCTGATCGCGATCTACGACTACTTCGGCTACTACAACATCTGCCACTTGGGCGAAGAGGTGCGCAATCCTGGCCGCACAATTCCGCGAGCTGTCATTGGTTCGGTCGTGCTGGTCGCGGTCCTGTATCTGATCATGAACCTGTCGATCATCGCGGTCGTGCCGTGGCAGGAGGCAATGCAGTCGAAAGAGATTGCCGCACTCTTCATGGAGACGCTCTTTGGCCGCCGAGTCGCAGTGCTGTTCACGGGACTGATTCTGTGGACGGCTCTCGCGTGCATGTTCGCGATCACGCTGGGTTACTCGCGAATTCCGTATGCGGCGGCGCTCAACGGCGACTTCTTTCCGGCGTTCGGTCGCGTACACCGAACCAAGCGCTATCCGGCCGTGTCGCTGTGGACGCTCGGCGGGCTGACGTCGGTGTTTTGTTTTCTGCCGTTGCAGTTGGTGATCGAGGCGGCGGTGACGGTGCGAATTCTGGTGCAGTTCGTCGCGCAGATCATCGGCCTGCATGTGTTGCGAACAACTCGGCCGGATGTCTTGCTGCCGTTCCGCATGTGGCTGTATCCGTTGCCGAGCTTGCTGGCTCTGGCTGGCTGGCTGTTCGTGCTGGGGACACGAGCCGATTTGCTGTGGATGGTGTTCGGGGTGTTGGCCAGCGGCGTGGCGGTGTTTTTCTTTTTCTTGTGGCGGCCGAAGTCGTCAACGGAAAGGTAGATTCAGCTCAGGGGTCGGGTGTTCGGTTTTTCGGAATTGGCGGGAAGAAGGCTGGGATTGCAAACAACGCTCACCTCCCGCCAATTCCGAAAAACCGAACACCCGACCCCGACCGTGAGAGTGCCCGTCCTACTCGCTTCGGTTCGGCAACCTCGACTATTCTCCGCGCATGTTGCCTGATGCTCATTCCCCGTTGTTGACACGGATTGTCGATACGTTGATTCGCTGGCGCGGAACGCTGCTGATTCTGGCGCTGCTGGCGACTGCCGCCGCGTGGCCGATTTCGCGGCGGCTCTCGTTCGAACAGTCGATCGAGTCGCTGTACGCGACCGACAACCCGCACCTGCGCGACTTCCGGACCAGCCGGCAAGCGTTCGGCGGTGACGAGTTTTTGATCGTCGCGTACTCCGAAGCGGATTTGTTTCAGCACGACAGTCCGGCTCTGACACCTGCCGCCAGCCAACGGATTACCGACTTTGCCGAGCAGCTCAGTCAGGTTCCCGGCGTCTCGGAGCAGAGCACGCAGCATTTGGCGCACGCTTTGAAGTTCCCCTACGGACGCGAGCACATCCGGCAGATGGTCAGCGGCATGTTGTTGGGGAGTGACGAGCACACGACCGCCATCGCGCTCCGCTTGCTGAGCGAAAAGGAATCTCCCGTGCCACGCGGCGAGACGATCGCGGAGATCCGGGAACTTGCGGATGCACACGATCCGCCGGCGATGGTGGTCGGCGAACCGGCTCAGATTCACGACATGTTTCGGTACGTCGAGGACGACGGCCGCAAGTTGTTTCTGGTTTCACTGGCCCTGCTGGCATTCGTGTTGTTACTGCTGCTGGAAGCCATCCAATGGCAGTTGCTGCCCCGTCTGGCGTTCATCGCGCTGCTGAACTGGGTCAATTGGCTGCCGTTGTTGGGATTCGCGCTGATGTTGTCGCTCCTCTGGCTGCGCTGGGTCGTGCTGACGGTGTTGGTCGTGCTGGTCAGCATCACCTGGACCGAGGCGCTGCTGGTGCTCAGCGGACTGCGGCTGAGCATGGTCAGTTCGATGCTGAATTCGTTGATCACGATCATCGGCGTGGCGACGTCGATGCACGTGCTGTTGTTTTTTCGTGAGCAACATCGAACTCATCCGCCGGAAGAAGCTCTGGGGCTTTCGATTCTCCAATTGGCCAAGCCTGTGTGGTGGTCGATTGCGACGACTGCGTTCGGCTTCGGAGTGCTCGTCACCAGTCATATCAATCCGGTCGCCAGCTTTGGCCTGATGATGGCGATCGGCACGTTGGTGGTGTTCGTGGCCATCACGGTCCTGTTGCCGGGTTGCCTGCTCTTCGGCCGGCTACCCGAAGAGCCGCCTCCATCGGCCGCGGATCGGTACGTCGCGGGCATTCTGGGGCGCATCACGCTGTGGGTCGAACATCATCCGAAACAAGTCACGGCCGTTTCGCTGATCGTCGTGACTTTTGCCGGCCTGGGCTTCCTGCGTTTGCGCGTCGAAACCGACTTCAGCAAGAACTTCCGAGCGAACAGTCCCATCGTGCGGTCGTTGGACTTTGTCGAATCGCGGCTCGGTGGAGCTGGCTCTTGGGAGGTCAACTTCGCCGCGCCGCAGGAACTCGACGCGGAGTTTCTCAACCGCGTGCAAACCTTTGCCGAACGGCTACGCCGGGACTTCGGCAGCACTGGCGAAGAGGACCACGCCGGTCGCCTCTCCAAAGTCGTGGCCCTGACCGACGGCCTGGAGTTGGTTCCCGAACGGCTGCCGACCTTCACCTTTCCCTTCCTCAAGACCGCTTCGCTGAAAGAGCGTCTCGATGTGCTCGGCGCGTTTCAGCCGGAGTTTGTCAGCAGTCTCTACAACCCGGCCAAGCAACGCATGCGGCTGATGCTGCGAGCCTATGAACGCCAGCCGTCGGAATCGAAGCTGAAACTGATTCAAGACGTGGAGCAACTCGCCTACAAGCACTTCTACGACAGCGCGACCTACGCTCCGGGGACCGAACCAGCGCCGCCCAAAGCCACCGGCCTGTTCGTGCTGCTGACGTTTTTGATCGAAAGCCTGATGGATGACCAATGGACCAGCTTTCTGCTGTCGACGGTCGGCATCACGGGCATGATGTGGTACGCATTTCGGAATCTGCCGTTTGGCTTGATGTCACTGGTCCCCAATATGTTTCCGAATTTCCTGGTGATCGGAGCAATGGGCTGGCTGGGCCTGCCGATCAACATCGCCACCGCCATGATCGCGTGCGTGTCGATGGGACTGACTGTCGATTCCAGCATCATCTACATCGACGGCTATCTGCGTGCGCGGGCGAACGGCTTGCGCGTCCATCAAGCGTTGCATGAGACACACCGGCACGTCGGCCGAGCCTTGGTCTACACGAATCTGGCTCTCATGGCCGGATTCAGCGTCTTGGCTCTGTCGCATTTTATTCCGCTCGTTTATTTCGGGTTGCTCGTCAGTCTGGCGATGCTCGGCGGATTGATTGGCAACCTCGTGTTTCTGCCACTGCTCATCGGCTGGTGGGATGGGCGGAAAGAATCGCAGGCACAAACATCGGTGGAATGATCAAGTTTGTTTTGCGTGCGTCGTCCCTGTCTCCTTAAGATCACGCCGCCTTTCCCCTTTCCAAGTCGGGCCAGTCTTTTGAAAAAGGAATCTCATGATGGTGACTCGTTGGCATCTCTTGGCAGTGGTGGGCACGTTCGTCACAGGTTTGGTGCTGCCGGCCCTCGCGGCCGACTCATCGAAGGAACACAAGCCGGTCATCGCGGCTCTCAAGGCGGATGAATCGCTGGAGCATGTTGATGTGTTCGCCGGGATCGAGCAGGGAATTCTCGACGTCAAACTGATCCCGCAGGACGCGCTGGGCGGCAACATCCTGATCGAAAACAAAGGGGCGAAACCGCTGAATGTCGATTTCCCGCCGGCGTTCATCGGCAAGCAGGTGCTGAAACAAGCTCCGGCTCAGCAGCAGAACAACGGGAATGGTCTCAACGGGCTGGCGAATCTGGCCGGTCAAGCGGGTGGCGGCTCGCAGGTCCAAGGGGGCGGCATCGGCCAGGGAAACGGAAACGGTGCGCCGGGTGGCAATCCCGGAGCGGGCGGTCCCGGCAACCGCAATGGATTCTTTTCCGTGCCCACCGACAAGATCGTGCGCGTGGCCTATCGGTCGGTTTGTCTGGAGCACGGCAAACCCGATCCCTCGCCACGCATGACTTATCGCCTCGGCAAGGTTGAGGAATTCAGTGACGATCCCGTTCTCGTTGAGACATTGAAGATCGTCGCCAGCGGAGAATATGACCCGCAAGCCGGTCAGGCCGTCGCCTGGCACGTCGCCAATAAGATGAGTTGGAAGAAGCTCGGCGAGAAATCGATTCAGCACATTGGCAATCCCGCGACTCGCTACTTCACAAAAGAGACACTGGCTCGCGCGCAAAACATTCACGCGACCGCGGTCGCTCGCGCAAAAGAGCAGGAAGCGAAGACGGCGAACCTCACGGCAGACTCTGCGACTCCTGGAACGATCGTGAAGCGGGACTAAGTCCGTACCAAAACTAGCGCGACGCGCGAGCGAGAGGTCAGAGCCTCTGGGATTTCAATCACTCTCTGGCGCGTCGTGCGTGGGGAGGCAATCGGCAAAGAAGACGCCATGCTTCTTCACGGAAAATCCATCAGTCCTGGGGTGGCTCACGGCACGGCTCACGTGCTGGATGTGGGAGAGTGGTTATCGGCCGCGTTGGCCATGCAGGCCCACGGCTCGGCCGAGCGTGAGCAGGGTCGCTTCGATCTGGCGGCCACGCGAGCGATCTCGCAACTCGAACGAGTGTCGCGGCAGCTCAAGCATCAGGGACGTGGCGATGATGCCGATATTTTCGGCGCGCATGCCTTGATGCTGTCGAACACTGACTTTCGCCAACGAATCTTGTCGCGCATCCGCGATCACGGAGCTTCGGCCGAAGCGGCTGTCGCAACCGTCGTGGCCGAGTTGCAAGACACCTTCAAGGCCAGTCCGCAGCCGTTCATTCAGGACAAGGCCGCTGACATTCTCGACATCGGCCGGCGCGTGATTTTGTGCCTCGCGAATGAAAGCGATCGCGAAGCACACTCCTCACAAATCGTTGTCGCCCCCAGTTTGATGCCGTCCGAGTTCGTGCGGCTGGCTCACCAAGAGATCGCCGGAGTCGTGACGGAATCGTGCTCGATGAAATCGCACACGGCGATTCTGGCTCGCGGATTCGGCGTGCCGTTCGTGACGGGGATCGCGGATGCCGTGTCCCTGATCTCGCACGGCGCGACCGTGCTGCTCGACGCGACGACCGGCCGAGTGCTCGTGAATCCGCGCGACTCGGAACGCCGGCTGGAGAACGAACTGCGGCAACACATCGCCGAGTCCGCCGCACTCACGGAACCGGCTCCGACCACGACCGCCGACGGCGTGCCGGTGAAGTTGTTGCTCAACATCAGCGATCCGCTGGAGGCGCGCGCGGTCGGGCAGTTTTCGCTGGCCGGAGTCGGACTGTTCCGCACCGAGTTCCTCTACATGGACCGGCCTACGTGGTTGAACGAGGAAGACAGCTTCGCCGCCTATCAGTCCGTGGCCGGCAGCGTCGGTGAAGGCGAGTTACACATCCGCCTGGCCGACTTCGGCGCGGAGAAATGTCCCGCGTATGCCGACATCCCGGTCAACAAGAATCCGAGCCTCGGCATTCGCGGCGTGCGGCTGTTGCTGGACCACGAGGAGATCTTGCGTCCGCAAGTCCGAGCGATCGCGCGAGTCGCTCACCAACGCCCGGTGACAGTTCTGATCCCGATGGTCGATACGCTCGACACGCTGCAAGCGATCCACGGCAAGCTGGTCGATGCCTGCGACCTCGCGTCCGGAGAATCATTGCCGTTCAAGTTGGCCGCAATGATCGAAGTTCCCGCCGCCGCCATGATGATCGACGAACTCATCGAATATGTGGACTCGGTCTCCATCGGCCTGAACGACCTGACGCAATACCTGCTCGCCGCCGACCGCGACGACGAGTTGTGCGAGCGTTATCACGACGCCCTGCAACCCGCCGTGCTCCGTCTGCTCCACCAAGTCGTCGCCGCCGCCGATGCGGCCGGTAAACCGGTGACGCTGTGCGGCGAATTGGCCGGCGATGCGTCGCTGACCGGCGTACTGCTGGCCCTCGGCGTCCGACGCTTCAGCGTGTCGCGTTCGCATGTGCCGCTCGTCGCAAAAGCGCTGCGACAAGCGAACGTCGCGCGATTGACACCGTTCGCGGCGGAGTTGTTGTCTCAACGACGCGGCCAAGACGTGCGAGCGGTTGTGGCGAAGCGGTTTCACAACTAGCCCGACGCGCGAGCGAGGAATGGAAATCAATGGCGATTTCGATGGCCTCGCTTGCGCGTCGGGTTAGTGTGGCTCAGTACGGCATCAGAATCTCGTTCTCGTCGATACCCGCGATGGCTTGGAAGCCTCCGGCGGCGATTGCTTCGCCGAGCTTCGTGACGGTCTTGAAGTAGGCACTTGAAGGCCGCTCGCCGGTGAGTTTGCGGCGCAGGTCTTGGCAGAGCACATCGGCGGCAGTGTGAATCAATTCGTCCTTGCGACGCGATGCCCATAACGCGGTCACCAACATCACGACTTGATCTTGAATGCGAGCGGACAGTTCAGCCATCGAACATTGGCGATCGGCGAGTCCGAGCTTGAATTTCTGCATCAGCCCATCGACGGCCAGGCGCGAGTTCTGCAATTGAATCGCCGCCCATTCGGCGTGCTCGCGCAGCTTGCTCGGCCCGCCGGATGGAATCGTCGCGCGCGCCGCGCCACCCAGATGCTGGCTGAACCACCACTTCGCATACGGGCCAACGGCTCCGCGCAAGGCCCAGGCATGCGCGGGGTTCATCGGGTTCGGTTTCCGAATGCCGGCGGCGGCGAGGGCTTTGCCAATCGGCTCGTAGTATTTCATGCCGTGCTCTTTGATGAGCGACTTGAGGAACGCCATGCCGAGCATTTCGCCTTCCCCCTCGTAGATGCACGGGGCGAGGAACTCGTGGACGTTGTCGCCGAACAGGTGGCCGTGCAGGAACGCTCGGCCGCCGTGCGTCTTCATGAAGAGTTCGATGGCCGCTTCCTTCTGCGACTCGCTGCCGAAGATCTTGGCGATGATGCACTCCATCTCGCCGCGATAGCCTTCGTCCAATTGCCAGCCGCACCAATCGACGAGCGCATCGCAACCGACGATCAGCGCGGCCATACGTCCGCAGCGGCGGCGGACCAGTTCGCGCGTCTCGATCAACGCGCCGTACGTCTTGCGGAAGCGAGCCCACGGCAGCATGTTCGCCAGCATGGCGCGGATCGTGCCGGCAGCGTTCGCGCAGAGCGCGACTCGGCCGCGATTCAGGCCGTGATAGGCGATGGTCAGCCCGTCGCCGCGGCCGGCGTCGAGCAAGTTGTCCTTCGGGACTTTGAAATCCTTGAAGACCAGGCCGTTGTTGTACGAGTGCTTGAGCGCGTACAGCCCGTAGCGTTTAGTTTGGAACTCGGCGTTTTCTTGATCGGGCAAGTCGGCGATCAGCACGGCCGGCTTCTTGTTGATCAGACAGACGAGGCCAATCGTCCGTCCGGCGATGGCGTTCGTGATGAACAGCTTCTCGCCGTTGACGACGTAATGATCCCCTTCGAGCTTCGCTTCCGTCTTGAGCGCGGTCAGATCGGACCCGGCACACGGCTCGGTCAGCGCGAACGCCGACAGACGCTGACCACTGGCCAACCTCGGCAAGAAGTTCGCTTTCTGCGACGGCGAGCCGAACGCTCGAACCGGATCGACCGCGCCGATGCAGCCATGCACCGAGGCCAATCCCGCGACGGTCGGATCGACCGTCGCCATTTGACGCAAGAATCTCGCGAACGACATGAACGGTGTGGCCGAACCGCCGTACTCGCGATCGACCAGCAAGCCCCAATAACCCGCGGCACCGAGTTCTCGCAGCACGGTGTCGGTGATCTTGCGTTGTTCGTTGAGCAGCGTCTTCGCGCGGACGTGACGGCGCACGACTTCGAGCGAAGCGTCCATCACCTTCTGGCATTCCGGCGGAGTCGTCGGTTCCGGCGCGACGAAGAGTTCGACAGGGAAGTGGTCGTCCCACACCGCCTGATGCACGGGACTGCCGGCCGTTTGATATTTCTTGGCGAACATCGCCTCGACCTGCTCGTCGGCGCGATCCAGCGCACCCGTGCGCTTGGCTTCGTCCTCGCTTTTGCCACTGAGCTTCAGCGCGGTTTCAACGAACGTGGCCTTCTCCGGTTCTTGCAGTTGCGTCGACACGAGAGACTCCTTTCGAGCGGTGTATCCTTCGCGAACAATCCCATTGTTCCGCGTCATTCGGCGGGAGAGTACCTGTCTGCCCACAACGTGAGAATGCGGGTTTTGCATCGAGAAGCGTGCGAGCCGGGGTCAGGTCTTCAAATTTCATTTTTGGCTACCCAATCGACCCCAGACTCAAATTCCATATCGCCACTCCAAGTCACATCGCGTCTCATTTGGAGGCCAAAAATGAAATTTGAAGACCTGACCCCTGACCGGTTCTCAGGGGGCAAATTGGCTGCTTGCGAGGCCCCACAACGGCGGCTAACCTCCCCCTCCCTTTGACCGCCTGGGCGGTCGAATCGAACCCTGTTTGAGGGTGGCGGCTCACTGATGTCTGATCCGAATCAACGCATTGTTATCACCGGCATCGGCCTGACCGCTCCGAACGGCAACTCTTTGGCCGAGTACCGTGCCAACTTGCTGGCGGGGAAGTCCGGAGTCAGCAAGTACGAGATCCGCTACATCGGCGAGACGCTGGCCGGCGTCTGCAACTTCGATCCGCTGAAATACCAGAAGCGGAAGGACGTCCGTCGCGGCACGCGAGCCGGTTCCATCGCGATCTACTGTGCCAACGAAGCGGTCCAGCACTGTGGCTTGTCTTGGCCGGACGTCCGCAAGGATCGCGTCGGCGTCTTCATCGGCATCACCGAGCACGGCAACGTCGAGACCGAAAACGAAATCTTTGAGATCTCCAAGTTCAACTACGACACCAGCGTTTGGTCGCATCACCACAACCCGCGCACGGTCGCCAACAGCCCGGCCGGTGAGGTGACGCTCAGCCTGGGAATCACCGGCCCGCACCTCTGCATCGGAGCCGCGTGTGCCGCCGGAAATGCGGGTCTGATTCAAGGTTTGCAGTTGCTGCGGCTGGGTGAAGTCGATTTGGCGATCGCCGGCGGAGTCTCTGAGAGCATTCACACGTTCGGCATCTTCGCCGGATTCAAGAGTCAGGGGGCACTCGCCACGAATTCCGAGCCGACACGCGCCTCGCGGCCGTTTGATCTGGACCGAAACGGGATCGTCGTCGCCGAGGGAGGCGGGCTGGTCACGCTGGAACGCTTGCCGGATGCGCTCAAACGGGGAGCGACGATTTGCGGCGAAATCGTCGGCCACGCGATGAATTCCGACGCAACCGACTTCGTGCTGCCAGACCCAACGCGGCAGGCGGAGTGCATGTCGCTGGCGCTGAGCCGGGCCGGCATCGGGCCGGAAGCGATCGACATCCTCAGCAGCCACGCGACCGCGACCGAACAAGGAGACATCGAGGAATCGCTCGCCATTCACAAGGTCTTCGGCGACCGAGCCAGCCTCGCGGTCAACAACACGAAGAGCTTCATCGGCCACGCGATGGGTGCGGCCGGAGCGCTGGAGCTGTTGGGGAATCTCCCCGCGTTTGACGACCATTTGGCCCACGCTACAATCAATCTCGACCGGCCGGACCCCCGTTGCGCGTTGCCTCAGATCGTGGCCAATACGCCCCGGAAAATGGACCGAGTCGAGTACATCCTCAACAATTCGTTTGGCATGTTGGGGATCAATTCCGCAGTCATCGTGAAACGGTATTCGGGAGAGTAAGAGGAATGAGCGCCGATCAGATTCGACAAGTCGTCATGAAAATCCTCTGCCGGATTGCTCCGGACAACGACCTCACGGCGCTGAAGGATGAAGTGCCGTTCCGCGAACAGATGGAACTCGACAGCATGGACTTCCTGGACATCGTCATGGAACTCCGCAAGCTGTACCGCGTGCAAATTCCGGAAGAGGACTACGGCTTCCTGAACACGATGGCCAGCACGGTCCAATACCTGATCCCGAAGCTTCAAACAGCGACGGCGTAAGCTTCGTGCCACCGCGATGTACGACACCATCATCATCGGAGCTGGCCTGTCAGGACTCGCGGCGGGGATTCGGCTGGCGTATTACGAGCGGCCCGTTTGTATCGTCGAGAAGCACACGACGATCGGCGGGCTGAATTCGTTTTATCGGCTCCGCAAGCGCGATCACGACGTCGGCCTGCACGCCGTCACGAACTACGCGAAGCCCGGCACGAAGACCGGACCGTTGAGCAAGCTGCTGAGACAACTGCGGCTCCGCTGGGAGGACTTCGATCTCACTCCGCAGTGCGGTTCGAGCGTCGCGTTTCCCGGAATCACGCTGCGCTTCACGAATGAGTTCGCGTTCTTCGAGCAGCAAGTCGCCGAAATGTTTCCGTCACAGATCGACGGTTTCCGCCGGCTCGTCTCGCAAATTCAGCAGCACGACGAATTGAACCTCGCGAACCGCGAAAGCTCCGCTCGCGAGATCGTCAGCCGCGAGATCACCGACCCGTTGCTCGTGGACATGATCTTTTGCCCGCTGATGTTCTACGGCAGCCCGACCGCTCACGACATGGACTTCACGCAGTTCGTGATCATGTTCAAAGCGATCTTTCTAGAAGGCTTCGCTCGGCCGCACGAGGGCGTGCGGCTCATCATGCGGAAGATGATCCAGCAGTACCGCAAGTTCGGCGGTGAGCTGCGACTGCGGTCGGGCGTGAAACGCATCTTGTCAAACGGCGGCAAAGTCACCGGCGTCGAACTCGAAAGTGGTGAGGTGCTTGAAGCCAAGCATGTCGTGTCGAGTGCCGGCTCGGCCGAGACGATGCGGATGTGTGACGTCCCGCCGCCAGAACAAGAACCGTATCAGCCGGGAGCGGTTTCGTTCGTCGAGACGATCTTCTCGCTCGACGTCATGCCGTCGGATCTCGGCCACAACGAGACGATCATCTTCTACAACGACAACGAGCGTTTCGTGTACGACGCTCCGACAGAGCCGATCGACTTGCGCAGCGGCATCATCTGCTCGCCCAACAATTTTCAGTACGACAAACCGCTCGACGAGGGCCGGGTCCGCATCACGGCTCTCGCGAACCCCGACTATTGGATGAACCTGCCGCAGGACGAGTACGTCGCCGAAAAAGACGCTTGGACCAATCGCATCGTTGAATCCGCGCTGCGTTTCATGCCCGACTTCCGGTCGCACGTCATCGACACCGACGCCTTCACGCCGCGCACGATCACCAAGTTCACCAGCCACTTCAACGGCGCGGTTTACGGGGCACCTCACAAGATTCGCACCGGCACGACGCACCTCGACAACCTGTTCCTGTGCGGCACCGATCAGGGCTTCTTGGGGATCATCGGCTCGATGCTGTCCGGCATCACGATCGCGAACCTGCATCTGCTGAAGCCGACGTCGGCATGATTCGCCGGAACGCCGCAGAAGAGGGGTCAGGTGTTCTGATTTTTGTTTTGCTGTTGCGATGGAGAGCGAACCGTTAATCGGACGACTGTCTGCGAACCAAGGTTGGGGTGAATCGTGGGAGCAAAACAGAAATCAGAACACCTGACCCCGCTCTCGGGAGTGCCGCCGAGGTTAGCCATCCATCAGATTCACCATCCGGGCAAGCCGGATGGGGTCTATCCAAAAACAAAGCAACTTCAAAAGGCTTCCGCGAGGGACAATGGTCGCTGTCCCTCGCTTGCACGTCGGGCGAGTGTTGGCTCAACAAGCGGTTGTCGTGGTGCGTACTCCAGCGCGAGCAACGACAGGTCGTCGTGAATCGGAGCAGCACCGCGCCACGCAGCGACTTGGCTCACGACCTCGGACAACGCTTTGCCGAGCGGCTGGCGGGCCGAGTCTCGCAGCGTCTCGAACAATCGCGTGGCACCGAACAGTTCGTCGGAGAGGTTCAAGCTTTCGGTGACGCCGTCGCTGTAGAACACCAGCCGCTCGCCCGGAGCCAGTTGGAGGCGATGCTCGTCGTAGTCGTTCTCGATGATACCGACCGGCAGACCCTCACCCGGCAGGGGTGTGCCCAGAGATTTTGGCGGTGTTAAGTTTTAGTGGTGTCGCAAGTTGACCAATAGAGTTGCCATTGATTGCTATCGCGGAGGTTGGTCAGGGCGGAGACGGATTCGGCGTTGCGGAGATTCCAGCGGGCACCGGAGCGTTT
>CAMDDX010000172.1 GCA_945893075.1 Planctomyces sp. SH-PL62
ACTTCGTGATGTACCAGCTCCTTCTTTAAGGTGGCGAAGAAGCTCTCGGCCGGTGCGTTGTCCCAGCAGTCACCACGGCGGCTCATGCTGCATTGGATGCCGTGAGTTGTCAGCGTCCGTTGATAGTGCTCGCTGGCATACTGCACGCCACGATCTGAGTGCGCGATCAAGCCCGCACCAGAACGTTCCGAGGACGCCAGCCGTTGCCGAGACACCGCCATCTTCAACGCATCGACCGCCAACCGGCTGTCGATCCGCTCCGACATCGACCAGCCCACCACCTTGCGAGTGAACAAGTCGATGACCGCCGCCAGGTACAACCAACCTTCCCGTGTGGCGATGTACGTGATGTCCGCCACCCATTTCTGATTGGCCTTCTCCGCCGTGAAATCCCGTGCCAAAACGTTCTTCGCCACGGGATGCGCGTGATTCGAATCGGTCGTCGTCACGCGGAACTTCCGCGAAGTCTTCGACCGGATTCCCGCCGCACGCATCACCTTGGCCACCGTCTTGCGATCACACGGTGTGCCTCGCTGAGCCAACGCGCGAGGCACACGCACCGAACCGTACGTCTCACGGCTGAGGCGATGAACTTCGCGAACTTCTTGAGTCAACGTGGCACGTCGCGTCGCGGTCACACTCGGCGGACGTTTCCGCCAAGAATAAAACCCGCTGCGAGACACCCGCAGCACGTCGCACGGAATCGCGATCGGCCACTCGCTGCGATGCCGCTCGATGAAGGCGTATCTCATCGCGACTCCTTCACGAAGAAGGCCGTCGCTTTTTTTAAGATCTCACGCTCCATCCGCAGCCGCTCATTCTCGGCCCGCAGACGACGGTTCTCCTCCTCCAACGCCGTCGGCTGAGCCTTCCCCGCAAACGCCCGCGAGCCTTCCGCCGCCAACTGCTCCCGCCACTTCCGCAGCAGGTTCTGACCAATCTCCAACCGCCGAGCCGCCTCGGCGACACTCAATCCTTGGCGAGTCAACAACGACACGGCTTCGACCTTGAACTCCCTCGTAAACACTCGACGTTTCGACATGAACTTCGCTCCTCACGCGTCACAATACGCGCTACGTTGCGCGCACGCAAAACGTGGGCAAGTCCATTCCCGACTACGTTCACTTCGCCTCAGACACGCACTTCGGCGGTCGTCCTTTCGACGTTGCGGCCATTGTGTGGTAACATTACCCGCTCGGAGGCCACACCAACGCCTTGCGTAAAGGTTGCACACCTGGTCCGACCTCGGCAGTTGGTCGAAGCGTGAGGGCGAATTATGTCTCAACCCACCGACCATCGCTGTCCTGGTCCGAGTGATCGGCGGACTTGGCTGAAGGTGGGTGGCTTGAGCTTGGGTGCTTTGGCGACGGGGCTGAATCCGAATCTCGCGCGGTTGCTGGCGGCGGCGGAACACGACGGCGGCCAGCGAACGGTCTCCAAGGATTTTTCGGTCATCCTGTTTTGGGCCAATGGCGGGCCGAGTCATCTCGACCTGTTCGATTTGAAGCCGCAAGCTCCGGCCGAGTATCGCGGCGAGTTCTTGCCGATTCGGACCAATGTGCCGGGCGTCGAGATCACCGAGTTGTTGCCGACACTCGCGACCATGGCGGACAAGTTCGCGATCGTCCGCAGCCTGCATCACGAACGGGCCGAGCACTCCGGCGGAACCAATCGCTTTCTCACCGGCTATCTGTCCAAAGCCGCGAACCTCAACAATTCGGAGTTCCCGGAAATCGGCTCCGTCGTCGCGAAGCAATTGGAGAGGCAGGCTCGCGACATCCCGCTGTTCATCGCCAACACGAAGTTCTACGGCGGCGGGCCGGCGTATCTAGGACCGGCTTACTCGCCGTACATGCCGAGTCCGAATCCACAATCGTCAACAGGCAACAACCAGTACGACCCGATCCCGATCTATCGTTCGGGCGATACAGCCGACAGCCTGACGATTTCCGCGGACGGAGTGCTGTCGCTCAATCGTCGGCGCGGGCTGTTGCAGTCACTGGACTCCGTGCCGCGCTGGCTCGATCAACGCGGGACTCTGCCGACGATTGACGGCTTGCAACGTCGCGCCATCGAAATGCTTGCCAGCAGTCGGACTCGCGAGGCGTTTGATCTGTCGCTCGAAGACGAACGGACGCGGCAGCGATACGGGCACACGCACTTCGGCAAGAGCTTGTTGACGTGCCGCCGGCTCGTCGAGTCGGGCGTCCGCTTCGTGCAATGCCAGGCGGAATATCGGCTGCGACCGGAAACGGGCGTCACCAGCAATTTCGACGATCATTCGGTCAACTCGCACATCTTCAACTCGTACCGCGAGAAGTTGCCGTCGTTCGATCAGTCGGTTTCGGCGTTGATCGAAGACCTTCATGCTCGCGGGCTGAGCGATCGCGTGCTGTTTCTCTTCTGCGGCGAGTTCGGTCGCACACCGAAGATTTCTCATCAGGACAAGAGCGGCCGGCCGGGTCGCGATCACTGGCCACGCGCCATGAGTGTGTTCCTCTCCGGCGGTGGCTTGAAGATGGGCCAAGTCATCGGCGCGACCAACCGACGCGGCGAAGAACCGATCGAACGGATCATGGACAGCAACTGCCTGCTGGCCACGATCTACGACCGCTTCGGCATCGACACGGCGACGGCGTACCTCACCAACGCAGGCCGCCCGATTCCGATTCTCACGACCGGCCAGCCCATCGCCGAACTACTCTGAATCGCCGGCAAATTCCGAACTCCGTCGCTCACTGGAGAGTTCGTTCGCGAATCGGCATCATGCTCCCGCATTTTGACCCTACCCGCAGGAGCCACTCATGTCCGAAGCGATCGAAAGTGTTCTCCACGAGACCCGCAAATTCGCGCCGCCGAGCGACTTCGCGGCGCAGGCGAATATCAGCAGCGAAGAACAGTACCAGCAGATGTGGACGCGAGCCAAAGAAGACCCCGCCGGCTTCTGGGGCGACATGGCCGAGAACCTCGACTGGTTCAAAAAGTGGGACAAGGTGCTCGACGGAGCGATGCCGAATACGAAATGGTTCGTCGGCGGCAAGCTCAATCTGTCGTACAACTGCCTCGACCGGCATCTGCTCGGCCCGAACAAGAACAAGGCCGCGATCATCTGGGAGGGCGAGCCGGGCGACACCCGCGTCCTGCGTTATCAAGACCTGCATCGCGAAGTCTGCAAGTTCGCCAACGTACTGAAGAAGCTCGGCGTGCAGACCGGCGACCGTGTGACGCTGTACATGCCGATGATCCCGGAACTGGCGATCGCGATGCTGGCCTGTACTCGGATTGGGGCGGTCCACTCGATCATCTTCGGCGGCTTCAGCGCGGAGGCGGTTTCCGATCGCAACAACGACGCTCAGGCGAAGGTCGTTGTCACCGCCGACGCCGGCTGGCGGCGTGGCAAAGAAGTGTTTTTGAAATCGGCGGTTGATGCTTCGTTGGAGAAATCTCCGTCCGTGCAGAAAGTCGTCGTCGTCCGCCGCACCGGCTCGCCGGTCGAGATGGTGCCTGATCGCGACTACTGGTGGCACGACTTGATGCAGGACGCCTCTGCCGAGTGCGATCCCGTGCAACTCGATGCCGAGCATCCGCTGTTCATCCTCTACACGTCAGGCAGCACGGGCAAACCGAAGGGGGTGCTGCACACGACCGGCGGGTATTTGCTCGGCGCGACGATGACCTCGAAGTGGGTCTTCGATTTGAAGGACGACGACACCTATTGGTGTACCGCCGACATCGGCTGGGTGACGGGGCACAGCTATGTCGTCTATGGCCCGCTCACGAACGGCGCGACGACCGTCATGTACGAAGGCGCTCCGAACTGGCCGGACGAAGGCCGCTTCTGGGAGCTGATCGAAAAGTACCGCGTGTCGATCTTCTACACCGCCCCGACGGCGATCCGTGCCTTCGTGAAGTGGGGCGACGATTGGCCGAACCGCCACGATCTGTCGAGCCTCCGCTTGCTCGGCACCGTCGGCGAACCGATCAATCCCGAAGCGTGGATGTGGTATCACAAAATCATCGGCCAGGAGCGTTGCCCGATCGTCGATACCTGGTGGCAGACGGAAACCGGCGGCATCATGATCAGTCCGCTGCCGGGCATCACTTCGACGAAGCCCGGCAGTTGCACGCGACCTCTGCCTGGTGTCGTGCCAGACATCGTCACGAAGGACGGTCAAACGGTCTCCGGCACGAACGGCGGTTTGCTCGTGATGAAGCAACCGTGGCCGAGTATGTTGCGAACTCTGTACGGCGATCATGATCGCTTCGTGAAGACGTACTTCAGCGAGATCCCCGGCAGCTACTTCGCTGGCGACGGAGCTCGCCGTGACGAAGACGGCTACTACTGGGTGATGGGCCGAGTCGATGACGTGCTCAACGTCGCTGGCCATCGTCTGAGCACGATGGAAGTCGAAAGCGCACTCGTCTCGCATCCGCGAGTCGCCGAAGCGGCCGTCGTCGGCTTCCCGCACGATCTCAAGGGCGAAGGCATCTGCTGCTTCGTCTCGCTCAAGGGCTTAGATGGCGATGATGCCTTGAAGAAGGAACTGATCGCTCACGTCCGCAAGCAAATCGGAGCGTTGGCGACGCCGGATCAAATCCGCTTCGCCGCCGCTCTGCCGAAGACACGCAGCGGAAAAATCATGCGCCGCCTGCTGCGCGACATCGCCGCCGGCCGCGAGAAAACTCAAGACACAACCACGCTCGAAGACTACAACGTGCTAGCCAAGCTGCGCGAGTCGGATGAATAATTCGGCAAGGACTGCTCCTGGTCCGCAGGGCGACTCACGCTGAAATTGGTATTCGGTGTCTTGGGTTTGTTGCAGGGGCTATCCGCCACGATGACTAGAACTCTTTTCACAGACGTCAGAATTCTCGACTGCACGGGGGCGGAACCTTTTCCGGGTGAGGTGCTGGTTGAAGGGGCACGCATTGCGGCCATTGGTCGTGAGGGCAACCACTTTTCACGTGACGAAGTCGATGTGATCGACGGCGGTGGGGCGACGTTGATGCCCGGGCTGATCGAGTCGCACGCGCATCTGAGCATCGACAACGCGGCGGACCTTGTGCAAGTCGGGATGATTCCGCCGGAGGAGACGACACTGATCGCGGTGCGGAACGCGAAGCTGTACCTCGACTGCGGGATCACCAGTTGCATCAGTGCGGCGGCGGCGAAACCTCGGACGGATGTGGTCATTCGCAATGCGATCAACAAGGGGGAGATTCCTGGGCCGCGGTTGTTGGCGGCGAGTCCGTGGCTGACGGTGACCGGCGGCCTGGGTGACATGCGGACGCTGCACATGCCGCAGATGTCGTCGATGGCGATCACGGTCGATGGAGCCGAGAACATGCGGCGGCTCACGCGCGAGCTGATCCGCGAGGGGGTGGACATCATCAAGCTGGTCATCTCCGGCGACACCTTCGTGCCGCACGCTCCGTCGCACAGCACGGTGATGAGCGAAGCGGAAGTTGCCGCCGCGGCCGAAGTCGTGCACGCTCACGGCAAACGGATGAGTGCTCATGCTCGCAGCGCGGGGTCGGTCAAACTCGCGGTGAAGCACGGCGTCAAGGTGATCTACCACGCCAACTTTGCTGACGAGGAGGCGATCGACCTGCTGGAAGCGAACAAGGATTGGGTCTTCGTGAGTCCGAACATCGGCTTCACCGCAACGGCGTCCTACGAAGGGGAGAAGTGGTTCACCGAGGAACAGGTCGTCGAATTTGGTTTCCGTGAAGAACTGGCCGGTGCTGCGAAGGGACTCAAGGAGTTGAAGAAGCGAGGTATTCGCATCCTCGGCGGTGGCGACTACGGATTCTTTGTGACGCCGCACGGTGAGAACGCGCGCGATCTCCAACATCTCATTCGCTACTGCGAGTTCACGCCGATGGAAGCGCTGCTCACGATGACAAAGCACGGCGGAGCGGCGATGGATTTTCCGAATGAACTCGGACAGATTCAACCAGGATTCTTCGCCGATCTGCTGTTGGTGGCGGGCGACCCGCTCGTCGATCCAAAAGTGCTGCTCGACCGGAAGAAGTTGCTCGCGGTCATGAAGAATGGCGAGTTCCATCGTCGGCCGGGAGCGTTGTAGCCCGACCCCTTGTGGGTCAGAGGATTCGGCAAGACTGGTCCGCACGCGACCAGATTTCTTTCACCTCGATGCCGCTGCGTTGTTGGTCACGGAGCTGAGCCGCCAAGCTGAGGATGCGTTCGACGGCTTCCTCGTGCGAGACGCCTGCCCAGTGGATGTTGGAGATCAGATTCCGTCGCGCGTCGGTATCACCGGGCCGAGGTCGATAGGCCAAGTAGGCGGACAAGCTCTCGGCGGTGGCGAGTCCCGGCCGTTCGCCGATCAACAGCACGACCACCTGCGGATCAAGTTGCTCGCCGATGTCGTTGAGCGCACCGACTCGGCAGTGACGCACGACAAACGGTTGGCCGATTTGCCAGCCACGATTTGCTGCCGTTTCGAGCAGCAGCGGCAACAGTGTCGGCACCTGCGCGGCGATGGCGGTGGCCGAGAGACCGTCGCCGATGACGACCTGCAATCCCGCACCACGCGGGCAGCGTTTCCAGAGCAGGCCTTTGGCCTCGGAATTCAACCGTCGGCCGAGATCTGGCCGCGACAAGTATTCGGCCTTCGACGCCGCTTCCGTCAAAACCTCGAACAGTCCGAACGGCCGGACGAAGTCCGTTCCCAGATCGCGGATCAGATCAAGCTCCGCATGGACAGCATCAACAGCGGCGGCATGATCGCGACGCAACTCCAGCGCGGTGCCGGTGCGATACGACACACCCGCTCGGCCGGTCCACAGCCGAGCCTGTGTGTGTTCTTGCCAGCGGAGCGCTCCGTCAGCGACCAAGGCTGCCGGTTGGGCAATCTCGGAAGCGGAAGCGGGGTTAGGGAACTGCGGATTGTCGCTCATAACATTTTTCACTTCGGACGCACCTGTCGCGCGATCGGCGATGGGTGGTCGCGTTGGAGTCGGAACGTTGGGGTCATGGTGATGACACGCGGATGGGCGAACTGAATGGCCCTGTCGGTGGTTTACCGACGGTCGGAGAAAAACTATGATATCTGCTGAACAAACTTGTGCTGACCTGCTCGCAGCTCTGGCAGAATTTAGTCGCATCCGCCCGGATTAAAAGCTGGGACAGACCTCAGCGAATCTGGCGATGACCGCCGGTCGCTTGGACGCGGGGGTCTGGGACTTGGAAGACGAAGAAGCGTTGGAGGCTGCGAAGACCTTGCTCGATCAGCATTCGCAAGCTCAACAAACTGTCACCCAAGAACTCATGGCTGCCGTCGGCTAACCCGCGCATTCGTTGGAACGTCATGTCCACAATCCAAATCCTGAGCACTGGCCGACTTGATGAGCGTGAGTCGGCGTTTCCGCAGGCGGTGCAGTTGCCGGATGGCGACATTTTGTGCTCGTTCGGAGTGGGTGGCGGGCAGTTCGTGCATGGCGGGACTGATTGGGTTCGCTCGACGGACGGCGGGGTGACGTGGCGGTTAGAAGGAACCTTGTTGCCGCCGACGAGTGATCCGCCGTCGGCGAATTTCTTGAAGCTGAGCCTCTCGCCGGATGGCAAGACGATCTACGCCTACGGCACTCGCTACTGGGGACCGATCGACGACAAGTTTGGCGAGCGGCGAGGCGAGGCGCTGTTTTGTGTCTCGACCGATAACGGCCGCTCGTGGTCGTCGCCGCAGGTGATCTCGATGCCCGATGTTCCGTTGGAGGTGTCGCATTCGATGCTGCCGCTCGCGTCGGGACGGTTGCTGGCTCCGACGGGATTGCTCGTCAGCAAAGAGCGTCTGGGCGAAGAGGTCGTCGTGGCGGTCTCGGACGACGGCGGTCGAACGTGGCCGGCGCATCGCACGGTTTTCAGAGATCCGGCCGGCAAGTTTGGGTTCTGGGAACAGAAGCTGGTTGAGTTCGCTCCGAACCAATTGATGGCGGTCGCGTGGACGATCACGCTGGGGGACTATCACGATCAGCCGGACAGTTTTGTAATCTCGCGCGACGGCGGCTGGACGTGGGGGCCGATTCAGTCAACGGGCATTCGCGGACAGACGATGACTCCATTGCCTCTGGGAGGCGATCGGTTGCTGGTGCTCTACAACCGGCGATATGGACAGCAAGGGATCGTCGCCGTGCTCGCGACCTTCACGGAGACCGCGTGGACCGTGCATCATGAGCAGTTGTTGTACGACGCTCGCGCCTTCCGCGACGGTCCGTCGTCAGGCAACACGGGCGTCGATGAACTCGCCAGTTTTCAATTCGGATTCCCAACCGCGATCCGCCTGCAAGACGGGACGTTCTTGGAGACTCACTGGTGCGTCGAGCAAGGCGTCTCCGGCATCCGCTGGACGAAGTTCCGGATTGAGTGGATTCGTAGCCCGGACACCTACGTCCGGGGGATTGATCGGACGTAGGCGTCCAATCTACGAAAACGCACAAGCCCGCTCGACCATCGAAGTCGAGCGGGCTTGTGCTGTTTCAATCTGCGTTGTTGTTGTCGAACTACTTCTTGGCTTTCGCGTCTTCGGCGACCTTCTGCTCGTCAGCGACTTTCTTCTGCACATCAATCGCTTCAGTTTTGACAGTCTTCGCCACTTTCTCGGAGAACTTCTTGGCGAGCAATCCGCTGGGATCACAACCGGCGGCGACCGAGACGATCTTGCCACCCTTCTCGATCAGAAAATTGGTCGGCATCGTCTTTGTCTCAAACGTGTTCCACGCTTCGCCTTTGGTGTCGACGGCGTAGAGCATGTTGAGCTTCTTCTCTTTGACGTAGGCCGCGACCTTCGAGTCCGGTTCGCGGAACACGGCCACCGACGTCAGGCCGAGGTCTTTGTAGCCCTCGTGAATCGCTTGGAAATAAGCCAGTTCCTTGTCGCAGCCCGAACAGCCGCAAGTCAATCGGACGAGGACCGGCCCCTTAGCGGTCAACTCGGACAGCTTGATCTCTTTGCCATTCGCGTCTTTGATCTTGAAGTCGGGAGCTTGCATGCCCACGTCGACTTTCTTCGGAGCGGGCTTGGCCTCGACCTTTCCGGCGGGCTTCGCGGGCTTGGCGTCTTCGGCCAAAGCGAGGCTGGTCGTGAGCAACAGTGCTGTGAGCGACAGTGCGGACGCGATCGTAAGCAGACGTTTCATGGGCGACTCCTGGGTAGGCGGGTGTGAGGAAGGTCAAGAATCCCAATCGCAGCGGAGCGCAGCATAATCAGCGATCCGTCACAAAACCAAGTCTGATTTCACAGACTTTGATTCACAGCCCAGCGAGGCGTACGTCTGAATCACCGAATTGCGGCAGCTTCACGTCCATCCGGTCCATCAGCGACAGGTACAAGCTGCACAGCTTGCGGTTGTCATCGCCGCTGTTGGTGAAATCCAAGACGCGACCAGTTTCGAGCGATCCGCCCAAGCCACCGGCCAGCAGCAGCGGGACTTTCGACGAGTCGTGTTTGCTGCCCGACCACATGTTGTTGACGAACATCAGGCACGAATTGTCGAGCACCGTCCCCTCGCCTTCGGGCATTTCGTTCAGCCGCGTGGCGAGGTACGCGAGCTGGCTGACGTAGTACCGCGAGACTTTTTCGTAGTCGTCCCCTTCGTCGTAGTGCGACGCCGGATGATGCGCGATCGTGATGCACCCGTCGAGACTTCCGGGGGGAGGAAGGGGGGAGGAACGGCGGACCCCTTTCCCGCTCTCCGAATGGCAACGGATTGGCAGCCGTCGTGTCGCGATGAACCGTCGCGACCGCATAGGTCAGCCGCCCCAGTCACTTGACGATCTGGCACTTCGGCAACGCCAGCTTGAGTTCCTTCACACCCGCGTCCGTCGCCTGCGACCCAGACAGGATGAGGAAGGTGAGGTTCTTGAACCCGGCCAACTCCTTCAACCCCGCGTCCGTCACCTGCATGTTGATCAGGCCGAGCCAGGTGAGGTTCGGGAGTGCGGCCAGTTCCTTCAGCCCCACTTCCGTCACCTTCAGGCCAAACAGGCTAAGATTGGTGAGGTTCTTGAGTGCGGCCAATTCCGCCAGCCCCGCGTCCGTCACCTTCAGGCCAAACAGGCCAAGATTGGTGAGGTTCTTGAGTGCGGCCAACTCCGCCAGCCCCGCGTCCGTCACTTGCGGGCCACTCAGGTGGAGCATGGTGAGGTTCTTGAGTGCGGCGAGTTCCTTCAAACCCGCGTCTGTCACCTGTGCTCCATTCAGGTTGAGCGCTGCGAGGCTCTTGAGTCCTACGAGATCCTTCAACCCCGTGCCCGTCATTTGCGTGCCGCCCAGGGTGAGATTCTTGAGGTTCGTGAGAACGGCGAGTTCCTTCAGTCCCGCGTCCGTCAACTGCGTGCCTTGCAGGTTCAGGTTGGTGAGGTTCGTGAGTCCGGCCAGTTCCTTCAGGCCCGCGTCGGTCAACTGCGTACCAAGCAGGCTGAGAGTGGTGAGGTTTTTGTGTCCGGCGACTTCCTTCAAATCCGCGTCGGTCAACTGCGTGCCATCCAACGCCTGGCTGCCGCCCAAGCTGAGGTTGGTGAGTTTCTTGAGTGCAGCGAGTTCCTTCAGCCCCGCGTTCGTCACCCGCGTACCAACCAGGTTGAGAGTGGTGAGGTCTTTGAGTCCGGCGAGTACCTTGAACCCCGCGTCCGTCACCTTTGTGCGATTCAGGGTGAGGTTGTTGAGTTTCGTGAGTCCGGCCAGTTCCGCTAGCCCCGCGTCCGTCACCTGCGTGGTGTTCAGTATGAGCATGGTGAGGTTCTTGAACGCTGCCAGTTCCTTCAACGCCTCGTCCGTCACCTGCGGGCCGTACAGGACTACGCTCAACACAGGCTTACCGGGGAGCCTCGCATCACGGGCCACATTTCCCTTCAACGTCTTCACGAACTCGACGGCCTTGTCCTCGGCATCGTCAGCCCGAACCGCGACGAACGAACACAGGATCGCCCACGAAATGAAACCGTACAGCATCAGCCGCGACATGATTGCCTCCAATTTTCGTGAACCGATCTTTCCCAGATCAGTCACCAGCATGGCGGGCATTGAATCAGCAGCCACAGCGGTTTTCCACGTGTTCAACGACTCGGCGAGCGAAATCGACCGCCTACGATGCGATCCCAAGGGAAGATCCCCGAAGAGTTCCTGCGTGGCTGCGGCGTGCCGGAGCCAGTCCGAACGCGCGCTCGGCGCGGGTCTCCCGACCCCGCCGCTGGGCGGGATCAGAGGCTCTTCAGCGCCAAATCCGGCTGCAGCGGGTGGTTTGCGGGCGTTTTTCGTAAATCATTGTGGCAATGAGGCTTTCGAGGTTGGCGAGACGGCAACCTGCGCTGGCGAGAGGATTTCCGGCGTCCGCGAGAGGCGAAAAACGGCCGGCGCGACGAATTTTTGGCTCGCGAGAGGGCGACCTGCGCTGGGGAGATGCCGACCTGGGCCGGCGAGACGGGCAACTGGCGGGGCGCAGGGTCGAGCGTCCCGCGCCCGCCGGCCAACTGCACGGGCGAGACGCTGCCACGGCGCGCGCGGTCGCTGTGGACGCTCGGGAGATGGCGAGATTGGGAGTCGTGGAGGCGACCTGCGCGATCGCGATGGCGAGATTGGGAGTCCGGACGGCGGGCGGCGGGCGGCGGAATCGAGTGGGCGAGTTCGGGGCGCGAGTTGGCCGTCAATTTAGGCACGATTCGCATTGCTCAGCCGCCGAGCCAACACCGGCCCCGGATCACCGGCGTGGCGGCGCGCTTCGCGTTCGCGAAACTCTTTGATCCATTCGGTGACAATTGTTCGTTCGTGCGGCGTCGGTTGTTGCGGAACTTTCTTCGGCGGCATCTCGCCCGCTTCGAGTCGCTCCAGCACGAGATCCCAAGTGAGATGATTCTTGATGACAACTGCAACGGACGACACGCCGCTCAGGTCGAGCTTGCCTTCTTGCTTGTCGACCCCGTGGCAGTTCAGGCAGTGACTTTTGACGAACGGCAACACGTCATCGGCAAATCGTTGCTCCAATGTCGGCTCGACGTCCGGCTTGTCGGGTTGTGTTGTCACGACGAACACGAACCCAGCCAGGGCAGTCAGCGACGCACACAGGAAAAACCGCGACATGGAACAGACCTTCCCGCTCGGCGATCACATGGACCGTTGGTGTTCACCAAGTTGTTGTTTACTCGCTCAACTGCGACCATCGGGCCCGTACGAATCCCGTCGACCCGCGCCCCAGGATATCGGAAGGCCGCGTATGAACAGAATCAACCGCTCTCTCCAAAGGCTGATGTTTGGCGTTCTGTGGTTGGTTGCGTTGGACTTGGCGGTCGCGGCCGACAAAGTACTGGCAGCCAAACCGAACATCGTGTTCATCATGGCTGATGATCTTGGTTGGGCGGATGTCGCGTTTCATGGCGGCCACGCGCCGACGCCGAATCTCGATCGGTTGGCGTGCGAAGGTCTGGAACTCACGCAGCACTACGTCGCTCCAGTGTGCAGTCCGACGCGAACGGGTCTGATGACCGGTCGCTGCTGGAGCCGCTTTGGCGTCACGAATCCGCAGAACGAACGAGCGTTGCCGTGGGACACCGTGACTCTGCCGCGAGCCTTGAAGAGCGTCGGCTACGACACCTGCCTCACGGGCAAGTGGCATCTCGGTTCGCTGCCGGAGCAGGGGCCGAATCATTTCGGCTTCGATCATTCCTACGGCTCGCTGGCGGGCGGCGTCAGTCCGTGGAATCATCGCTACAAGCAAGGCCCGTTCACGCTGACGTGGCATCGCAACGAAAAACTGATCGAAGAATTGGGACACGTCACTGACCTCATCGCCGACGAATCCGTGAAGTGGATCGAGTCGCGCGTCGACGCGCCGTTTTTTTTGTACGTCCCATTCACGGCGGTCCATCTGCCGATCAAAGAACCGGACGAGTGGCTGCGTCGTGTGCCGGACTCGATTCAGGGGGACGTTCCGCGACACTACGCGGCCTGCGTGATGCACCTCGACGCCGCCGTCGGCCGCATCATCACGGCGTTGGAGAAGAAGGGTTGTCGCGAGAACACGCTGCTGGTTTTCACCAGCGACAACGGTGGCAGCACGGTCGAAAACAACGATCTCAAGTACCCCGACGACAATTGCCCGAATGGCAAGCTGACCGGCAACAACCATCCGTGGCGCGGCGAGAAGGGATCGTTGTACGAAGGTGGCACGCGCGTCCCGACGATCGTCTCCTGGCCCAGCCGAGCGAAGCCGGGCAAGGTCCACAGCCCCGTGCAAATCACCGATTGGATGCCGACGCTCTGCACGCTTGCCGGCGTTCGCTTCGATCGCGACTTGAAATGGGACGGCACCAGCATCGCGCCGCTGCTCACTGACCACGCCGATCTGCCGACTCGTCCGTTGTACGCGGTCGCTCCCGGCTGGCGTTCGCGTTCATTGCGGCTCGGCGACTGGAAGCTCATCGTTCACGAAGACAAGAACGCTCGCAAAGTCGAACTCTTCAACCTCGCGCTCGATCCCGCCGAATCCATGAATCAGGCCGAGCAACTGCCCGACCGAGTCCGGCAATTGCTCGATGAACTCGACAAAGCGGCGACGCGTGATCGAGATGCCGTCGCGGGGAAATGAGCAGTCGAGCCGATCTCAACCAGAGAAATGCGAAATGAAAACCGAGACCTACGGTGGGCGAGTGATCGAAATTGCCGACAGCGAAAGTGAGCTGCGGGATTTGTACGGCCCACCGTCCGAGATTGCGGCTCGCAAGTGCTTGCATCGACTCGATGAGCACTGCCGGCACTTCATCAAGCGGTCGCCGTTTTTGTGTTTGTCGAGCGCGGCGGCGGACGGCTCGGCCGACATTTCGCCGCGCGGCGATGCTCCGGGATTCGTCCGCGTGCTGGACGAGCAGACGCTGTTTGTGCCCGACCGGTTGGGGAACAATCGCATCGACTCGCTGAGGAACCTGATGGACAACCCGCACGTCGGATTGCTCTTTCTGATTCCCGGAATTGACGAGACACTGCGGGTGAACGGCGTCGCGCGAGTCGTGTTGCGGTCAGAATTGCTCGACGAATGCACGGTCGGCGGGAAGACGCCTCGCAGCGGAATTCTGGTCGAAGTGCGTGAAGCGTTTCTGCAATGCGCGAAGGCTCTGAAACGCTCGCGACTGTGGTCCGACGACTACCGGCTGACACAGGAACAAATGCCGACGCTCGGAAAAATGCTTGTCGATCAGCTTTGCCTCACGACACCGGTCAGCGAACTCGACGCGATGATCGACAAGGCGTACCGCGAAAAACTCTACTGACGCTCGATCCCAGCACGACGCGCCAGCGAGTGGTCGATCGGAGAAAATCACTCGCTGGCGCGTCGTGCTGGTTGATGCGACAGGCTCGACCTTCTACGGTGACGACCCGTTGAAGCGGACAGGTCTCGACATCTCGGCGTTTTGGAGCGACCCATGAACGGCAACTTTGTGCGATCTCTGTTTCCCATTTTGGTAGGTGCGATGTTGAGCAACACACTTCCGACAGCAAAGGCGGACGAACCTCTGGTTTTCATCTCGGCCTTCGCGGCCGGTGACAAGGGGAGCATTCACGCCTTCCAGTTGGAGTCAAAGACCGGCCAACTCAAGCCGGTGCATCAGACAACCGGCGTTGAGAACCCGTTCTTCCTGGCGGTGTCGAAGAACCAGAAGTTTCTGTATTCGATTCACGCGAAAAACTTCGGCGGCAAGGAGAACGAACAGATCGCCGCCTATCAGATCGAGGGACGCACCGGCCGATTGAAACTCCTGAACCGGCAATCGGCTCTCGGCACAGCGGCCTGTTCTCTGGATGTCGATGCGACAGGCAAATCGGTACTGGTCGCGAACTATTCCACTGGCAGCGTCGCGTCGCTGCCGGTGCAGGCCGATGGTTCGCTCGGCGAGGCGGCGTCTTTCGTGCAGCATGCAGGATCGAGCGTCGATCCCGCTCGGCAGAAGGAACCGCACGCGCACTGCATCGTCGTCAGCCCGGACAATCGATTCGTGCTCGCGGCCGATTTGGGACTCGATCAAGTGCTCAGCTATCGGCTGGATGCGAAGACGTCCAAGCTGACTCCCAACAAACCGCCATTCGCGAAGTCACCTGCCGGAGCCGGGCCTCGGCATCTGACGTTCGCTCCGAATGGCAAGCGAGTCTACGTCATCAACGAACTCAGCAATTCGGTGACTGTGTTTGACTACGACGTCACAGCTGGAAGCCTCACCGAGACGCAAACGATTTCAACAGTCCCGCAGGACTTCAAAGGTACAAGCCACTGCGCCGACTTGAAGATCACTCCGAACGGCCGCTTCCTGTACGGCACGAATCGCGGACACGACAGCATCGCCGCGTATCGGATCGGCGATGACGGAAAGCTGACGCTGATCGGCATCGAACCGAGTCTCGGCAAAGGCCCGCAGAATCTGGCGATCATGCCCGGCGGAGAACTGCTGCTCTGCGCGAACATGCCGGGCAACAACGTTGCGACGTTTCGGATCGACTCGCAAACCGGCGGGCTGAAGTCCGTCGGCGAACCGATCGCGATCACCAGTCCGTCGTGCATCATGGTCCTGCCGTCTCAAACCGACAGCGCGTTCACGCTCGAACCGGGCTTCGAGATGCTGCTCAACGGCACCGACCTGACCGGCTGGCACTACACGAATGGTCCCGAGTTCAAAGGGATGCAGCACGCCAGCGACGGCCGCTACACCGCTCGTGACGGTCACATCGTCGTGAATCCCGGCAAGGGCCTGGCTCAGATGTGGACCACGCGCGAGTTCCCTCACGACTTCCACTTGAAACTGGAATTCCGCGCCGAAGTGAACGCCGACAGCGGCATCTTCCTCCGCAAGCCACAGCTTCAATGCCGCGACTACCTGGTGGCGGGCCCGTACAAAGATTTGAAAAAGTACAAGCCGCAGGACTGGAACGAAATCGAAGTCCTCGTCAAAGGCAAAGTCGCGACCTGTACCTGCAACGGCGAGGAGCTGAAATTCCCCAACGAGTTGCCGACCACCGGCCCCATCGGCCTCGAAGCCGACCGCGGCCAAATGGAATACCGTCGGATCCGCATCAAGGAATTGAAATGAGACTCGACGGTTGAGCCAAGCGGTCGGGAGCTCCGTTGCTTTGCGGTCGTACCGAAATGCGTGGAGTGTCCAAGACGAGGATCGAAAGCGATGCGTCAGCGTCAGGCCAGATTTGACTGTTCGGGTTTCTGAAAGGCCCGGTTGACAGTCACAGACGTTTCCATAAGGCTGTCCATTGAATTGATGCGTTGCACGCAGGCCGCAATCAGGTGACGCTTTCAAATAGCAGGAGTGTGGTCCCGTCTGGTGAACATCTTGTGAAAGAGTGGCATGTTGCGTCAGAGCCTTCACCGCCGTGAGTTTCTCCAAATCGGCGCTTTGGGACTGGGTGGATTGTCATTGGCAGATGTGCTTCGGCTGAAAGCGCACGGCACGGATGCCGTAGCGACGGCGAAGTCCGTCATTATGGTCTACCTGCCTGGAGGCCCCAGCCCAGGGCAATTGCACATGAAGTCACGAACTGAAGAGGACTTGCAGGAGATAGTCCTCGTCGCTGGCGGCGATGAGTCGTTTGTTTTTGACACCGATTTTGTGGGTGAGGTTGTTTTTGAGCAGGCTCAGTCCGGCTCGGCGGAGCAG